>CAYTHV010000013.1:1678-32134 GCA_964437685.1 uncultured Pirellulales bacterium | reverse complement strand
TAGCCATCTTCGACAAACCAATCTTTCGTAATATCCTTTGTGGTACCTTCAGAAGGCCCCACAACATACTCAGGATTCAAATTTTTGAGTTTCGACCAATAGGTATTCAGAGAATGCACATCCAGAGTAATATTTAACTGATTAACAATCGCTTTCCAAACAAATGCGCTTATCCAATCTTCTACTGGCAAGTCAAGATTTTTTTTGTAACAGTCCTGCTGCAAAGCCAAGGCGCATAATATTCGAAAAAAACTCGTTCTTTCAACCTTCCGTTTCGTAATAGTGACTATTACAGGAGGGGTATTATCTTTGTAATAAAAACTCATGGTGTTGTTTTGCCAGTCTATAACAACGGTATTCTTCTTAATTTCGCCGTTCTGCATCGCCAAATTCTCCTTAAAATTTAATGTAATATCGTAAGTTCGGCCATTACCAAACCTAAGACACCATCAAGTGTCAAATTCCTTATGTTTTCAAAGCCTATTTTACATAACGATACCCCCTCTTGGCGACATTTAATCAAAAAAATTTTACACGCGTTGTAATCGATTATAATTGATTGTAACTCATTATATTATAAAGAGTTACATTGACATTAGAAAGTCGTCCTGCTATAATGCACAATAAAGTTTTTGATTGATAACAGCCGTCGGTAAAAATACCAGGTGGCCAGCAATGAGCTTGGACAATCCCAATAATGAATATTTGCTTCCCGAAGAGGAAATTGCCAGCTGGGCAAAGATTGGCGACTTCTATTGGCCCACTATCGATAGAATCATTGGCAATGTCATGGAAGCCTTAATTCGCGATGGTGTCTACTCAGAAGCGAAAGTCAGAACGCTTCTCGCCTCTTATGGTTTACAATGGCCAATAGCAAACCAATTTCTCGCGATAGCACAAAATTTCATCTGTAATTTTTGTAGTTCTGCTACAAAACCAACTCAAGAGATGTCGACAGCATTAAACCATAAACAGTCTATGAAGAAATACAATATATGCTTTATTGTCTTTTATAAAGGTCGTGATACTTATTATTACGACACCTTGCCTGAAAATATACTTAACCTTCGCAATACTGTACTATTTTGGATTTATCCAACAAAGGGAGAGTATTATTCGCAGGGGCAGGCCCAAAAAAGACTTCGTCCCCAGACCGTAAATGTTTTGCGGTTTCTCAGTTCAAAGCAGAATGAAGGCAAAACTATTTCGATAGCTGATATCTACAAAACCGTATGGCAAGTAAATCCGCCAAACAAATATAAAATGAACAATTCCGTCGGCGTAGAAATCAGCGAACTGAATTGGTTCGCAGACCCAATAGCATTTGAAAGCATAACAAATGCAAAAGCGATTATTACTCGCTCTGCCAACGCCTACATCATCAAAAAAGAGTTGATGAACGAGTGCTGCATCATCGAACAAATCGAACGCCCGGTTACAACTCCCAAAATCCACAAATAAATTGAGCGTAAAATTTGTAACAAAAATTATGTTTTTCTTAACGTTAGCAATGGAATCTTAAATAATGCTGCATTTTACGCATACTCCACTATCTGTTTTTTAACGATGGCTTATCCGCCATAAATCTTCATCACAAAGGCAGAGAGTCTCTTGCAACCACTTTTGCCAAGTCGATATAATGCAGAAAGAAAGAATTCAAAATTGAAATAAATTCGGAGGTAAAATGGTACAGACAATAGAAAACGCCCCGACATTAACCGACTTTTGCCGGCAAGTGGCAAGCGAAGAAAAACCAACACAGCAATACGACATTTTCACATACGATTTGAAATTAAAATTTTCAGGCCAGCTTTTCATCAATACCCCAAAACTGCAGGGGGTATTTATGCTAAGCGAGGTCGCTCTTTCAGATTTGGCCGACATTGCAGAAATCTACTGTCCTTATTTTATGAGTTGCGACGACAAACTTCGCGCAGTGTCTTTTAACTATCGCCTTCGGCGCGTTGAGCCGGAAAAGACACCCATGCAAATCGTATTAAAAGATGGAGTTGTTGATAGAATTTCAAATCGTAAACTCCTCTGTACCCGGCGGTATCCCATTCTCGATACAATTTTAAATGCTATGCCGGAAAGGATACCGGTTGAAACGGTAAAAGTGATGAAGCACACATGGAATGGACAGTTTGACATTTCGGTCATCGCTCCGACCCTGCACTGTACGCCGCGGCCAAACGATATCGTCGCTTTCGGTGTCAATATCAGCGACGGGCATGCTGGTGCAATACAGGTTCAGGGGGCAGCGTTTCGGTGCATATGCAGCAATGGCGCCGTCAATCGAGTCTGCAGCAGCCGGCAGCATCGCCTCCGCAGGCCAGGGAATAATTCCGATGGTGAGTCGGCTTTCCTCCAGAAAATCGCGACATTTCTGCGTGAAGCATGGAATCAGGCCGATGAACATGCGCGGGGATTAGAACAATTAACACAAAAAGAAATCAATCCGCAGCAATTGGCCTCGCTTCATTCCCGACTGCGGCAGGCGCCATTCTTTCTTTCGGCAGGCATCATAAAGCAGGTCCTGCAACAGATGGAAATCGAGACTGCTCAGCATGGCTATGGGCTAACGCTTTACGATGCCTATAATGCAATGACTTATTTGGGGACTCATAATCAAAAGCTATCCAGCGTCTACCGCAACCGACTTTGATATGGCGCCGGCGAGCTCAGCCGTCATGAGTCCCGCATTTGCGGCGCCTGCAGCCAGCTGTTGCTGGCCTGATAAAAATAAATAATCTTATTAAGACTGACAAATACAAAACTATGCCCGCGCATCCGCATGATGGAAAGTGTAAAAAAGATAATAGAAATTGATGTGGTGTTTTTGTGAATCTAACAAAATAACTTAACCAGTATCTGCCATGTATTCACACAATCAATACAACCCAATCATCAGTGGATTGATTGAGCGGATTCGCGATGAGGTCTCCGGAATCAATTCTGTTGTGGCCTCTCTGCAGACACATCAAAAGAAACTGATGGGATTAATTCCCATCCTCGAATCATTGCATCCGGATAATGATCAATTGAATATAACAAATATCCAGGCAATCGATGCAGTGGCTTATGATCATGGACGTCCTGTCTTTAAAGGGGACAATTGGAAGCCTGATTATAATAATTTTGATGTCGTGTTAAACCTGCCTGAAAACTCACTTCAAATTCGTTTAGATCCGAAACGTAAATCTAAATTCGTAACCCGTCCATTTGATCATTTAGGCCGACGGTATCTTAAACTCTTGATCTATATGCTGTCACATCCTACGGCGCCGATCTGCAGTGAAACCGCAAATAATATCTATAAAGACGGACGTGAACTGCTTTCCAATACGTTTGCAAAAAGTATCAAGGCCCTGCGAACCATCCTCGACCTATCCAGTCCCGAGTCTGGTTACATTTTGACGGAAAAAGATCCCGCTGAGAGCCATAGTGCAACCGGTTCTTTCTATCAAATGAATCCTGCGTATTATTATTTAGTAATTTTAAAAGATTTTAAAGATTCACCGGAACTTCCATAGCAAGTTCCATAAATACTTAAAATATCATGGTCTAAGATATGTATATTGAAAAAGAACTTAATTGAAAGGGTTGAAAAATGAGTTGGAAAAAAGATATCTTTGAAAAGATCGGTGATTTTTTAAGATTTCTTGGGTATGGCTGCCTGATTATCAACGGGATCATTCTGGCGGTATGGACCGTCCTAATTTTATTGCGGTTCGTCTGGCACGCCGATGGATGGCTGGATCGGATTTTCTTCAACAAACCCTGGTAGGACCCCGCGATGGATTTAAGAAAGATATTTCACCGCACCGTAAGCCCAGACCCTGAAAACAACAAAATTGATAACTTTGGAGATCAAAATGAATACCATGAAATTTCAGACCAAACCGGTTCGACGGATAGTCATCATCAGAATACGGTTTATCATCTTAGCGGCTGCCATTGTTTTCGTCCTCCTGGCGGGCGCTGCGGGGAGGACCACTGCGGCAAGGTCTGCTGTGAGGAACACCATATCTTCTGCGGCGGCAAAACCGACCCCCAGCCCGAAGGATGCCGTAAACCGCTTTGCCAGGAACATGTCTACTATCACACCTTTGATGATGGACGAAAAGTTCCGCTGTGCAGGCGGTGTTATCAACAGGCACGGCGCACAAGCCGCTGGACCTCGCTGGGGAAATTTTTATTTAATCCGTTTATTGACTTTGGAGGACCTGATGCCGGAAAATGATTTCTTAAGTGATCTGGACAAAAAAATTATTGAAGGGTTAAAACTCGGAGCATTTCACGACTCTGTCAGTCAACACTTTTTAAATCTGTACCATCGCGGGATTCGTGATTCATTGATTACCAACCATATCGAAGAGCAGTATCGCAAAACTGCCCGGAAACTGGCCTTTGCCGATTGCCCCTTCCGGGTGCCGGAATTACATGAAGGCGACTATACGTTTGGTTTTGACATTTACGGCAGGCCTATACGAAGTTATGTGCAATATTTAAATGCCGGCGAATTGGACATTGCCAACACCGGCGCTGGAAAAACAAACCTGACCAAATACCATGTCGTTCAGATTATCCCCCGAGTTGGCGGCTGCTTTTTATGCGATATGCGAAAAAAAGAATTTCGCTCATTGCGCCCTGTTCTGGCAAAGATGGGGATTGACCTGAAGATCATTCGCGGCAGGAAATTCAAACTCAATCCCCTGCAGGTGCCCTACGCGGTTGAACCCGTCGCGTATGCCGGTTTCGCATCCGATTTTCTGGTAAAAACCCTGAATTTGCCCGCTCGTGCATCGACACTTTTACGCAGTACGATCATCAAGCTCTATATACAATCAGGAGTACTTCATGGCGGTGAAGAGTACCCGACGCTTTTCCATTTATATGCTGCAATCAAGGCGGATCGGAATGCCAACCCGCAGGCAAAGCAAGCCGTATTGGATAATTTAGAAGTCGTTCTTTTGTCGCTGGGACCCGACGTGTTGGCCTATCACAAAGGCTGGTCAGTTCACGAGCTGGCTAAGCAGTATTTGGGCATCGAACTGACGGAGCTAATGGATATGGATAAGGACCTGATTTTATCCTATCTGCTGACAGCGGAGTTTAGCTCGCGGATCGCACAGGGGATTTCCAATCCCAACATGGACCTCTACGTCGCTTTTGACGAAGGACAACGCATTTTTTCTCAGCATAAAGAAAGTGCAAGCCATGAGGGCAATGCACTAATTGATCTGATGGTTTTGGTTCGGGGGGCTGGAGTTGGAGTTCGGGTCTCGGTATTAAACACTCATAATTTATCAACGACGCTGCCCAGTTTAACGTCGACAAAAATAATTGGTCGCTGCGGCTCAACGTCTGATTATTCAGCAGCAGGCAGTTTTGTTGCTCTAACGAAAGAACAGACGGATTGGGCAGCCCACCACATGCAGCCGGGGATGTTCATTGGCCAAATCAGCGAAGGCAACTTTCGTTATCCGTTTCTTTTCCGCGTACCTCTGCTGGAATCATTGACCCAAACACCGGTTTCGGATGAGGAAGCTGACAACAGTATTAAAAACATTTTGGCCTCGAAAGTCCGGCCGGCCTTAGGAGCCTAAGATGGCAAATAAAAATTATAGTGTGACAGATTCTCAGGCGGACGAAAGCCTTCGGACGTTAAAAACGGGGGCGGTCGTTGTCGCCCGGGAATTTTTTGTACAGCCGGATGAATGTCCGCCAGACTCGGTCACAGAACAAGATTTGCCCGCCGAAGATCAGCTTTCGCCGGTGGAGCTGCGGTTCCTTACCGCGGTGGTGGATTTCCCCATGCGTTCGGCGACGGATTATATCAAGCTGGCGCATATCAGCCCCAATACCTTAAGCCAGATTCGTCCGGACCTGGTGGAACGAAATTTTATCCGGGAACACAAACTGGACTCCGGGGGCCGCGGCCGGACACAAATTAAACTGGAGCCGCTCGAGGCGGCTCAAAAGGCGGTAGCGAACTTGCGGGGAAAACAAATATGAGAGGCCTTTGTTTACATAGTTATAAGGATCATAAAATCAGGGCTGATCTGGCCATCTTTCCGGTAAGACTCTATCCTGAATGTCGCATCTGCCGCAATGGAGTTACCGGGTATTTTGATTTTGGTGTTAAAGGCGGCGATCGGATGTGGGCCATTGAAATCGAAACAACGATCCGGCATCTGGTTGACAACGCCAAAAAAGCGGCGGCGGTCAATATTCCACTGTGGATCGTGGTGCCGACCTGTCAGATCAGAAAACAGGCCGCACTGAAGCTGCGATCCCTCAATCTGCTGCCGGGCGGTGAGCCTATTAAATTATTACTGGTAGGCCAGGTACAAAAAGAAGTTGCGAATTATTTATCGTTTATTATCCCAGCGAATATAGGCGGGGATAAATAATAAATAAATCAAAAATGCGTATGAGAAAGCAATTTTACACTGTGGGAAAGGAGTAACAAGATGACACCGAAATGGGATAATATTATCTTCTTTATTGTGGTTATGGTGGGTGTTTATTTCCTCGTCAAGTTCTGGCCGCTGCTGAAAAATATCGGTGAGGAAATCGATATGTTGAATAACTGCGACGATCCGCTGGTTGGGATGATCGCGCTGGGGCTGATTTGTTTGACGATCGTCGGCACGGTCAAAATCATCTGCAGCAGACGCGGACAGCAGGGAGACCGGCAATGATACAAACACTATCGACAATGAATGGAATGGTATGCCGCAACGACTTATTGACAGGCCAGAGTTTACCCCTGAAGAAATACCTGATTATCTGTCTAGTTTTGATGGGATTGACAATATCACAATGCCCAGGTGAGCAGACCAGCCCAGCTGCACCGTGTACCCTTGCCATTGTGATGGACACTTCGCCAACCAGTCATGATACGGAGTTAAGATGGGCGGCCCTGACATTCTATCGCAACAGCGCTGCCGGTGACCGCATCTTATTTTTTGTGGTACGGGATCAGAAAACCCGGCTCATGTTTTCCTATATTAAGACGTTGGAGCAGACCGAGTTTTCAAATATCGCCGCAATCATCAATGACATTAAGCCCGAATGGTTTGCCCACGCCGATCTTTCCACCGCTCTCTCGGGGCCGATCTATGAGCAGCTCCGCCAACAGTGCGGCCCCGATGGGCATGCGATTATCACCCTCATTTCAACCGGTAATTTCAGCGACCGGCAGGCTGCGGACTTAGCTAAGTTCGGCAATAGAATAAAAAACAACAAGTGGGCATTGGCGATCACCGGGCTGGTGGACAAGACCCCGCGTCGTGTCTTTTTATCGGCAAACCGCGGCGAGTTTTATTGGTATAGCCTGACGGATGCATCCTCCGGTTCGATGGTTTATAACTGGCTCAAAGAGATCCGGCATAAACTGGTGGATAATCCATCCCTGCCTGCAGCAACGATCCCGCAACAGATTAAACAGCCGCAAAAAGTGGAGCACAATGAGCCGAATACGATCCGAGTGATCCCACATAAGATGGATAATACTGCACCAACTCCACAGCCGGTCAAACACACCTTACCGGAAGAACCGGCCGCAAAGTCTGATCAACCCCATAAGGATACCATTCCCTCTGTACCCGCAGCCATAGATTTGACAGCTCAAAAAGATCAGACTAATCCCATCTGCAAAACTATTCCGCAAAACAGAAAGCCCCCGGTTGTCCCCCCTGCCGCAGAACCCAATACCGCACAGAAGACATCTCCGAATATCAAAACACCAACCCTACCATTGAATACTGTGACTCCAAAGACAACCACCACTCCCAAGCATATCCAACGTAAATCATCCACCATACCGGCCGGAAACCGGGGGCCCTGGGAAAATATTCTTGTATGGAAAGCTATTCTGGTTCCGGTACTTACTATCGCAGCCGGCTGCCTGATGGGTATTATCTTTCTATTTGCATACCGCAGTTGGACGAAGGCCAAATCCTGGAAGAAAACCGCCAGCCGGCATCTGGATGCGTTCACTAATAAACCCCGCCATCGCCTTGAGATTCTGATGGCACAGGTCGGCCAGGCCACCTATCGACTTGGAAATGTCCGGCACTTTCGCAAGGTATTTATAGGCCGTTCCGCAAAAAATGTTATTCGAATTGAACGCGATGGCATTCAGGATCGACACGTCAAGATATATCGATGGTATTCGGCGCTGTGGGTAAAGAATCTAAGCCCAAAACCGGTAAGGGTCCATGGACGGCAGCTGGCGGCCGGCAAAAAGATGAAACTGCTGCTGCCGGCGGAGATAAAAATTGCGGATGGGATTGAGATGCGGGTATTTATCCACAGTACTGAAATAATAAAAACGTCCTCATTACAGGAGACTGACAATGGCACAAAACAATAAAATTGCTCTTTGGCTTGATCCGCAGGTAAACGTAATCCTGGGGACAGAACCCCGCAAGCTAGAGGCTTTGCGGAGGTCTATCGCCGGTAAGAATAGTGATGTATCCAACCTCTGTGCTATATTTGATTCCCGGCGTACGGTATCTGTAAGCAATGCAGTGCTTTCCGACCAGGAGCAGGATGTTAATGACTTATTTTCCACCGAGGAGTTTATTGATGCCATAGTGCCCAAAGATTCTCTTGCCCTGACTCAGCATGAAGACCAGGGAAACTTCAGCCGCCTGACAAGGGATTGGTACAAGGCCCCGGGTGCCGCTCTGGATGATTACGGCGCCGGCGGCCAGCCGGCAGTTGGCTATACGATGGCGTTAGTTACCCGGAATGACTGTATAACGACCTTTAAGAAGATGTTTGGCCGCTGTGTCGACCACGGCAAGCGGCTATCAAACGCGGTAAAAGGAGCAAGTGCCCATGACATCGAGTATCGCATCCTGGTACACGTTCACTGCGCTGCCGTAGGCGGGATGGGCAGCGGAGCTGCCTTGAAAATACCCGATTACATCCACCTTGTCACCGCGGATTATCATATTCAGCCCAAGCTGATTGCAGATGTGTTGCTTCGAGGCGATCTGGCTGTCAAAGACCTGCAAAAAGCGGATATCAACCAGGTCAATCTGTTGAAACATCTGCGGGCATGGGCCAGCGGTGAATTTGTCGATCCGGTGACGGGAAAAGTACAGAAAAATCCCATCGATCTGGTATTTCTGCAGTCCAACCAGAATTGCCACGGCCGATTTGCCTCCCTGGAACAGCTGCAGGGCCACGAGGCGTATCGTCAAAACATTATGTGGAACAGCACTTTAACACCGAAAATCCGGGAACGGCTGGTGGATATCGAAGGAATTGCATTTGACCCCAATGGCGACCCATTACCCGGCTACACAGCATCGATCAGCGGCATCCGGCGTGATACCGTAACCATCACCGATTACTGTATCAATAACGCCACTGCCATGATCGCCGAGGTCCTGACCGGTAAATCCGACACGGGACAGGCTCAACAGGATGCGGCGGCTTTTGCGCGGATGCATGGGGTGGTCGAATCGCAGGATGAAAGCCGGCTAACCAGCCGGATATTAATGCCCGAGGAATTTAAGGGAGAAAGCTGCATCCAGCGGCTGACCTCGAATTTTGCCGCAAGGGCAAAAGGATACCATGGTCTAAACCAAGCTCAAACACTGGCAGAGACGATCCAATCCATAACAGGCGTGGAATTTACCAGCCTGTATGAATCAGCTATGACCAAAGATGCGCTAATAAAAAATGCCGAAGTTACGTCCGCACTGAATGAGGCCCTACGCCAGCGATCCTCTGTTCCTGAAGACAGCCGAGCCGGACGTTATTCGGAAATCCCCGCCCTGCTTGCCGGTTATAAACGGGTAATTGCTGCTTCGATCAGTGCGGTGACCGCCAAAATCGGCCCGCTGCAGGAAGCTTCACAGCTCCATATGGATGCTGTCAATCAGGCGCTGCTGCAGCTGGCACAGATCGAGCAGATGTCATGGCTGGGTCGGCTGAGGCATTTTTTCCTGATCCGCGAGATTGCCGCGTGCCTGGAAGAGTCCGGTCTGGCATATCTGACCCTGGAAATGCAAATCCTGGCATGCAAGGTCGCTATCCAGCATATCCTGGATAAGCAGATGGAATCGGTCGATGGTCTTCTGATGCGCTATACCGTTTTGGAGCAGGATCTGCGGCAGATCAGCGCTGCGGCAAAACAGCGGGCACAGCGTCTTGCTCAGCGGAAGACCGGCTATGAGGCCGCACCATTTTTTGAACTGGAAAACCAGGATTACCTGGAGAGTTTTTTTGATAAAGCCGTCGCCGCCGACGGCGGACAGAGTCTTTTTACGGAAAAATTAATCGCACGGCTGATCCATCAACACGGCTCCCTGAACGTTCTGCCGGGGAAAGAAGGTTCTGAAATCGAAACCCTTCTCAACACGGTATGCCGTGAGGTATTTGAACCTGCGGTTGCCCGGGGCGATGTGGTCACGGAATTTAAGAACACATTTTCCGACCCTAAAAAGCAAATCCGAATCCTGCGGTCGCTCATGTTACAGTCCGAAGGCAGCGTCCATACGGTAGGCGAAGCCGGATCGGAGATCACCTGGCTGAAGTTTATCACCGTTCCAAACGAAGAGGATGCCAAATGGATCCGCCCGATGATTGAAAAAGCAGACCCCAAGGCCAGCATTGTCGAAATCATTGTCGATCAGGACGTATCGATCATCAAGATCCTTCAACTGCGCGGCCGAATATCGCTAAGCCCACTGATCGACAAAAGCAATCTGGATAGCCCCGAACACTGGGACAATTTAGCCGCTTACGCTGTAGACCGAACCACGGCGATGATGGTATCGCCCAATCCTAATAACCGCCAACTTAGCAGGGTCATCGCCAAGGCCATCGTCACCGGCCAGCTGATCTGGGATCACCGCAGCGGATTTTGCCTTGCGCTGAAAGATCATGATGACATCCGTCTTGGGCAGACGGCAGATGAGGCGGTAGAGAAATTACGGCATTACTGGCGGTATCTGGTGCGGATCGAATCGACCTTTACTCACCACGTGTTTTTAGATGAGGCCCGTGTTGTCAATCGTGTTGAAAATTTGGGTTTTGAACTAATCTCAAAGACAACCAATGATAAACGAACTTCTCTGATTGACGCAACGGCAGTGTCGGAGCTTAAAAAACAGATGGAATTGCTGATTCCATGGACAAGACGGCTTCACACAGCCGCAGGAAAGGGGTCATTGGATGAATAAACATTTGCAACAATTGCCGAATGGACAGGTCCGGTTATACCGGCCGGATCCATTAATTGCCATCATGCGAGAAGATACGGCACCACAACGCCCCATCCAGCAATCGGCTTTGCCGGCAGCAGCCGCCAACACCCCTGCTTCTAAAGAGGTGATCAGCAGCGAGATTCTGGGAGGCTCGGAGATATTGATTCTTGGCGCCGGGGCGGTCGGCGGTTATGCGGCACGGGCATTGGCGCCATTCGGGGTTGTCATCAACCTGGTGGATTTTGATGTCATCGACGCCAAACACACCCGGAACGGCCGGACCATCTATGAACCCGCTCAGGTGCATAAGAAAAAAGTCCTGGCCGCCAAGTATCTTATTGAGCGGGAGTTCCCGCAGACAACGGTCAATCCCTATCTATACAATGTGATGGATATCCCGGATACCGAGCTTATCCGTCTTGCCAAACAAGCCATGGCGGTAATCAATGCCATTGATGACACTGCGGCGATGCTGCGAATCAATGACCTTTGCTATCCCATTACCGAGGTGCTTTATCCCGCCTTACATACCCGGGCGGCTTCCGGCCATATCATTTTGACAATCCCACACATGTCGGCGTGCCTGCGATGCAGCCTCGATATCAATTCATCCGGCGACATACGGACCTTGCACGGCGAAATCGGCTTAGGGCTTGATATTAAAACCGTCGCTAACTACAGCGCGGTAATTGCTGCTGAAATTATCCGCTCCAAAAAGACCGGCCAGCCCATCGAACGGTGGGATATGACCCGGACTATCTTTTATATTGCCAATAAAAGGGATCCACTGAGCCCGGATGGTCCGGGGGTGCATCTGGAAAAGGCCGAAAAACGGCCGGGATGCCCCATCTGCTCGGCAAATCCCAAATCCTCGTAGTAACAGGAGATTCATGTTATGTTGAAAGAAAATGTTGTTGTTACGGCCATTCGGCCCAGGGAAGGCCAGGCGTTAGCGCCGATGACCCTGGGCAATGAAACGGCAGCGCCGCCGGCGACGGTGCTGCAGATGATCTTGGGCGAACTGGCCTCGCTCAAACAGCAGGTTAACGCCCTTACCCTGGCACGGCCTGCCCCGATGGTTCCTGAACCCCAGCAGGAACCGGAACCTGTCCCTCAGCGGCGCGTTGAACGTCAGCGGCTTCGGGATATGTTCGACTGAGGGTCTGGGGAGACCGACAGGGTCTCCCCAGTTTTAATTCTTGAGAGGAATCAATACGATGTCAGACATAGAACCATTTAAACATAGAATGGATATCAACCGGCCACAGATAACAAGCTTGTCCCATATTCATGGTCAGCCGCAAGCGATTGAACCGCTTAAGATCATTGTGCAGGGGTATTTCAATATGCGTTCAGCTTGTCCAAACCCACCTCCCACCTGTCCTGGGCCTTTTCTGTTTACGGGTCCACCCGGCACAGGAAAGAGCATGACCGCAAAAGCGCTGCATGCCGCCTTGGGAAATCTGACGCTGATCATGACCAATGGCGCAGCTATGAATAATAAAACAGAACTTTACTCGAACCTCTTGAACGCCAATGAAAATGTGACGATTTGCATTGATGAGGCACATTCATTAAAAACACAGACCCAGGATATTCTTCAAATCGCTATTTCCGAGCGATGTATTACCATTCCCGGACATGCTTGTCGCCATAACATCCCGATTCAAAATTTTACATTGATTATCGCGACAACCCATGAGTATCAGCTGCGCCCGGCATTACGAAGCAGGATGCGTATTCCATGCCGGTTTACATACTATACTGTTGAGGATTTAGCAAAAATTGTACAACAATGGATGGCGGCATGGAAGTGGCCGTGTCAGTCTGAAGATATTCCACATGTGATCGCTCTGCGGTCTAAAGGAACTCCACGCCTTGCCATCGACACAAATCTGCATGCCTGCTGGACGGTAGCGCAAAGCAATGATCGTAACATCATTACCATGGCGGATGTGCAGCAAGCTTTTAGGCTGCTTCAAATCGATGAGGCCGGACTGGATACGACGGAACGGTGCTATTTGCGACTGATATTTGAAGGGGGTCCAACATTTCCGGGGGTATTAAGCGCCAAGCTCGGATTGCCGCCGCAGGATATACAACGGGTCATCGAACCCTACTTGTTCTATGCGGGTTTTATTACCAAAGAAAAAACATCGCTGCGAATGCTGACAGACAAAGGCAAAAAACATATCGAGAGCACTGCTTACCCTTAATAGAGAGGAAAAATACCATGGAAAATGAATATAGCTCAATCTGTCCTGTTAAACAGATGATCGCAATGCTGGGTATGTCGAAGGCGAGGTTTTACCAGCATCTAAAAAACGGGGTTTTCCCGCACCCCATTTATTGTATCCGTACAAAAAAGCCGTTTTATCCAGAAAACCTGCAGAAGCAGTGTATGGAAATTCGCAAGACAGGCATCGGCCACAACGGCCTGCCGGTGATTTTTTACACACCCCTGCAGAGGGAGCATGGCAAATCAAAAGACAAACCTGGCCGAGATTATAGAGAAATAGTCGAGGCTTTGAAGAATATGAATATTAAGGCAACCAACAAAGAGATTGACTCCGCCCTGCGTAAATTGAAAATCCCCCCTCTTGCAGAAGGTCCTATCGATAGTGAAATTCTTAAAAAGTTGTTCAACTATTTTACACAGAGGGTCCAATCGGAGTCTAATTTAAAGCTAATCGCGGTCTCAAAGGAATAAAACTGCGGTCTAATTGTTGTACAAAACTAAAGATAAAAAGAGTGTGCCTCAGGCTTATTTGTAAGTCTGATTATTGGCGCGAAAGGATGGGGCAAAACAATACCATTCTCTGTCCCGGCTAAAGCCCAAAGTTATGATCCGTATCTCAGAAAAATCCGATTCCAGCCTTCCGAAAAATCGGAAAAATACCCTTGCGCCCAAGGCCAGGGATATGGTAGAATTTCGTCGTTATACGCAGCAAGTCTGGTCCAAAGTTGCAGCCAGAGAATTGACTGATTTCGAAGTTGACCAGATTTTGGAGATATTCGGGCGATTTTTACTGGTCTTAGCTGAAAGAGACAGAGGATAAAATGATGAAAAATACCCATTCGTCACTGAGGTTACTAAACATCTGCCGCGTCTCATCCCACGAGCAGAGCGAAGGTTATAGCCTTGAAATGCAGAATCAGCTCAACCGGGATTGGGCACAACACAAGGGATATTCCATTGTCGATACCATTCAATATGTGGAAACCGCATCAAAACAGAAGGAACGAAAACGATTTCAGGAAATCATTGCCCGCATTTGCGGCGATCATACAATCGACGGCGTGGTATTCCACAAGGTCGACCGGGCCTGCCGTAATCTTTCCGATCTGGCATTGCTTGAGCGGATTGAAAATGAAAAAAACAAAAAGGTATTTTTCTCCAGTCAGGAATTCCCGCAGAATGCCGCAGGTCGGCTTAGTGTCGGTGTCATGGGCGTTGTATCAAGGTGGTACACAGACAATCTGAAAGAAGAGGTCAATAAAGGCTTACGAGGTAAGATCGAAGCCGGGGAATATCCACACCGGCCGCCTTATGGTTATTGTACCTGCAAAAAAACCAAAACGATAATCTCGGATTCAGAAAGAGCTCAGACGATTCGCAAAATCTTTACGTTGATGGCATCGGGTAATTATTCACTCGACACACTCCGAGATGAATTATTTCGACAGGGAATATATTATCTTATGACGCGTCAGCGATGGACTCGCTCTTATCTGGGTAAGCTGCTTCGAAATCCTTTTTATGTGGGTAAAATACGCTGGCGTGGACAAATTTATGCGGGTAAACATGAACCGCTTGTGACCGAACAAGTCTGGAAAAAAGTGCAGGAGATACTGGACGGACGCGGCAGAATTGAAAATCCCAAATACCGTGAGTTTACCTACGGACATGGACTGATCAAATGCGCCCACTGCGGCTACAAGGTAACCGCTGAGATGCACAAAAAAAAATACACCTACTATTGCTGTTCACAGCGCAGACATCAGGAGCACCCGGTCAAACTGAACTGGGTTTCTGAAACCGCCATTGAATCGCAGATTATTGCCTTACTGGAAAAACTGGTGTTCCCTGATGAGGTGTATGAATGGGTAAAGGAGTATCTCCAGCGACTTTTAGTGGATGACCGGACAGATACTGAAAATCAGTTGGCAAAACTCAAACACAGACTCTCAGAAACACAATCCACGCTCGACGCCCTGCTGCTGAAAGCGGCACACGCTGAAACAAGTTTATCGGAAGGATTTATGCGGCTTGCACGTGACAGGCAAAACGAGGTAACTCTCGTAAAACAACAACTTGATGAGATAACACAGAGTAAACGGGCTTACAGCGATAAACCCTTAAAAATTATCGAACTCACACAAACTCTTTCAAAACAATATGTTACACTAAAACCACTACAAAAACGAAAAATGATCAATTCAGTATTATCGAACTTAGAACTGAATGACGTAACTCTTTATGGAACCTATAGGTTACCGTTTGAAATACTGGCAAAAAACGCCAGTTGTCCTCTTAACTACCCCCAAGGGGATTCGAACCCCTGTTTCCGGGATGAGAACCCGATGTCCTGGGCCTCTAGACGATGGGGGCGATAAAACCAATTTCGCCATTATTGAGCTGAAATATTTCATTTCACCCAACAAAAAATAGCGGCGAGTGGATTTGAACCACTGACCACAGGCTTATGAATCCCGTGCTCTACCCCTGAGCTACGCCGCCTTATTCAGGCTTTAGCCTGACAGAGGTTGAAAAGTATAACGACTTTTCAGCGTCTTGCAAGAGGTTTCCTGTCAGTTTGACGCTTTTTAACTTTTTTCTTTTCAGTCCTGTATAAATCGTGTACACTCCTGCCGGATTTGGAATCAGAAATGCGACACGCTGACGGGGGGCTTGTTTCCCCTATTTTAAGGATACCATTTAAAATAATGCGACTAATGGAAACGATTGAATTGGATGGGGCAATGGACGCTCAAAAAACGCAATCTTCAAGTGAACAGGAATTCCGGCTGCCGGAAGTGATCGGTATTTTGCCGATTCGCAGCGCCGTGGCATACCCGGGAACGGTAATGCCGCTTGCTGTCGGGCGGGAACGCAGCAAAAAGCTGATCGCCGACATTGAACCGCAAAAGACAATTTTCGGTCTTGTCGCTCAAAAAAATCCAGACACAGAAGACCCGAAACCAACCGATTTATACGATGTCGGTACCGCTGCGTCGGTCTTAAAGACCATACGAATGCCGCAAGGCTCGGTCAACATCATCGTACACGGCATTGTGCGGTTCAAAATCGTCGAGTTTATCCAGACCGATCCGTATATTAAAGCCCGTGTCGAAGCCATTCCCGTCCGTACACGGATGACCAAAAAGCTCAAAGCTCTCGTCGTCAACGTCCGCAATACCGCCAGCCGCGTGATCGCACTGAGCCCGAATGTGCCCGAAGAAGCGGCCATGCTGCTGGAAAATATTCAAGACCCGTCAAGCCTCGGCGATTTTCTGGCCGCGACGCTGAACATTCCCGTTGCCGAAAAACAGGAACTGCTCGAAGAGCCGGATTCAGGCAAACGTCTCGAACAAATTGCCCTCGAATTGGCCAACCAGCTTGAAGTGCTGGAACTCAGCCATAAAATTCAGGGACAGGTTCGCGACTCCATCGAGAAAAATCAGCGCGAGTATTATCTTCAGGAAGAACTCAAAGCCATTCAGGCCGAACTCGGTCAGGATGACCGCAAAAGCGAAGAGCTCAAAGAACTCAAGGACAAGATTCACAAAGCCAAAATGCCGCACGTCGTCGAAAAAGAGGCGATGCGCGAACTGGACCGCCTGACCAAAACGCATCAGGGTTCGCCGGATTACGGCGTCATCCGCACCTATCTCGACTGGGTCTGCGAATTGCCATGGTCCGTCAAAACCGAGGACATCCTCAACATTACCCGGGCACGAAAAGTCCTCAATCACGACCATTACGGCCTCGACAAAATCAAACGCCGCATTCTCGAATTTCTGGCCGTCCGCAAGCTCAACCCCACGGGCAAAAGCCCCATCCTGTGCTTCGTCGGCCCGCCTGGCGTCGGCAAAACCAGCCTCGGCAAATCCATCGCGCGGTCGATGGGACGCAAATTCATCCGTATCTCGCTCGGCGGCATCCGCGACGAAGCCGACATCCGCGGCCATCGCAGAACCTACATCGGCGCCCTGCCCGGACGCATCTTGCAGGAACTCCGCAAATGCGGCTCGAAAAATCCGGTCTTTATGCTCGACGAACTCGACAAAATCGGCCAGGATTTCCGCGGCGACCCCGCCTCGGCGATGCTGGAAGTCCTCGACCCCGAACAAAACAACAGCTTTACCGACCACTACCTCGACCAGCCGTTCGACCTGTCGGGCGTCATGTTCATCGGTACGGCCAATTATATGGAACCGGTGCCGCCGGCCCTGACCGACCGCATGGAAGTCATCGAGCTGTCCGGCTACACCATCAAGGAAAAACTCCGCATCGCCCGCAAATACCTTGTCCCGCGGCAGATGAAAGAGCACGGCCTCAAGAAAACGCAGCTTACTATTCCAAATAATACGCTCGAAGTCATTATCGACAGTTATACGCGCGAAGCCGGCGTCCGCAATCTGGAGCGAACCATCGCATCCGTCTGCCGTTTCGCCGCCGCCAAAATCGCCGAACGCACCGCCCGCAAGCTGGCCATCCTGCCGAATCGTCTGGCCGAAATCCTCGGCCCGGTTAAATTCGAATCCGAGATCGCCCAGCGAGCCGGAATGCCCGGCGTCGTCACCGGCCTGGCCTACACCCCCACCGGCGGCGAAATCCTCTTCGTCGAAACCGCCAGAATGCCCGGCAAGGGAATGCTTCAGTTGACCGGACAAATCGGCGACGTCATGAAAGAAAGCGCACAGGCGGCGTATTCCGTCGTCAAATCCAACAGCGAAGCCCTTGGCATTTCATCCAAAGACCTCGTCAAGTTCGATTACCATATTCACGTTCCCGCAGGCGCCGTTCCCAAAGACGGCCCCAGTGCGGGTGTCGCCATCTTTACCTCGCTGGTTTCGCTAATGCTCGGCAAGCCCGCCCGGCCGGATGTCGCGATGACCGGCGAAATCACGCTCAAGGGATTGGTACTGCCCATCGGCGGCCTGAAAGAAAAAATCCTCGCCGCCAAACAGGCCGGCATCAAGACCGTCATCCTCCCCAAACGCAACGAAAAGGATATGGTCGAAGTCCCCAAAGAAGCGAAAAAGGCTATGAAATTCGTCTTTATCAGCAAAGCCGAAGAAGTCCTGAAAACCGCGATAGAAGCATCCTAAAATTTTGCACATCGGGGCGGGCTTAAAACCCGCCCTTTTTTATCTCCATGCCGCAGGCATCCCAAAACTTGAACTAAAGACTATCCACCCATTTTGTACGGCATACACTTTTTGTTTTTCAGAATTCCCGCAATGTAGCCGCAAAGCTCATCATGCCGCTCCAGGTCAAGATAAGCATGGGGACCTTTGGTTCCCCAAATGATATGGTACAAAATTTGGGTATTATATCAAATTTAGTTAATTAGAGCATTTTAACATATTGTGCTCTTATAAACGGCTCTAATTAACTTGAATTATTATTATAACTTCCTTCCACAAGCAATACTGCATCATGGGGTGCAATTTCAATAAATTTCCCGACTTTTTCCAACGGATGCAGCAATTCCTGTGAGCCGGCAGGCATATTTAGCTCTGATAGTTTTAATTTCATAGAATATTCGGAATAATTGAAAACGGCTATCGCTTTGTGATTTTCAATTCGTCCCTCAAAGAGATAGGAATAAACTCTATTCTCCCAATCGATCGGCTTAATGTCCCGAATTCGCAATTTTGCCGCCAGAGAAAGCAATCTTAATCTATCCTTTCCAATTCTGTCCAATCGGTCGCTTGTGAACGCCACGCCCGTGATAATGGCGGTAAGGGTACTTATTCTCGCCTCTGCGATAGTCAGTTCAGTATTCTCATCTCTTGCCATGACAACATCGGGGTCAGCCCTAAACCATCGATCATACTGCCACCATCGGCATAATGTGCCATAGACTGCATTTTTCAGGGAAGGTGCAACAGGACTGCAAGGCTGGGATTTGTCTATTTCCTGGCCGACAACTGTCGGTAAGCCCCATGCAAGCCAGGTTTTACCTGTATCCGAAGACACTCTATTGTGATCTACAAGACCGACAGAAGCAAGAAAAGGCATCCCGCACCCAAGTATGACTGAATCCTTCACTGCCTTACGTATCAATTTCAGACCATCCCTAAGACAGCTAATGCCGGTTGCCTGCGGCTGGCACCTTATTCCGGCAGGAGCAGAAAAACCTCCGCCGTCAAACTTAAAATACCTAAATCCCCAGTTGTAGAATGTTTCATAAATATTATACAAATGCTTCTGAACATCCAAACGGCTAACATCCAAGCAAACCCATTCGTTATTAGGCGCAGGCGACCAGCCCTGAATATACCACGGCTTGCCGCTTCTATCGCAGACGAACCAATCAGGATGTTTTTGGAAAACTTTACTTGATTTACTGGCAAGGAAAGGCATTGTCCATATACCGGCCTGCATGCCAAGAGCATTCATTTTCTTTACCGTATCCACCAATGGTGTCGGCCAATTTTCATTTTGGTCGAGCCAATCGCCATGATAGATCTGATAGCCATCATCAATTTGTGCAAATTGGACAGGGAAAACATCTTTTCGTGCGACTATTGCGTCAATTGATTCCATGAATTGACGCTCTGTAATTTGATGATAATAATAGTACCAACTGCAATAGCCTGTACAATTTTTCGATGTATCTGCAATCTTTGCACCCATGCGTTCGGCGGCCATTCTGGCGTAATCAATCAAAAGCTGACGCCAATTGCGACCCTTGAGAACAATTATCTCTTCAGGGGTGCCATCCTTACTAATCTCAGGCTGATAAGCGGTTACGGATACAAAACGGCCTTGATGTTTGTGGACTATAAAATATGTAAACGAACGAAAGGCTGTGATCGCACCAAATAAAATGTACTGCTTAGAAGCAAGGTCCCCAACAATAACCGTATCCTGCGAAATCCATACTGTCTCAAAAGCCTCAGATTTCCATATACAGGGGCTGTCGTCAGCCTGAACACAAGTGTTGTAATTTTTATACACGAACTCTGCCGAAGCAGGTAAATCCAATGGAAATGTTTTTATAAAACAAGTTTCCAGAGAGATGAAATTGTTGACATTTTCCATAACATATTATTTCCATTTTGTCAAAATCGAACATTAACTAAAAAATGCTATGAATACGAATTTGTTTCGTCAGGCAATGTTTTTAACATATACATACACAATGGAATCATTATGATTGCGATAATGCCCATAATCATAAATACGGTTCTGTATGGCATCATATCACATAAAAACCCCATCATAATAGGCCCGATAGCCAACGATGCATTTTGTGCCAAGAGCTGTAAGCTATAGCAGCCCGCCCTGTTTTCCGGCGATGGAATCCCCAGCAGCAGTGCTGTTTGCGCGGAACATATCAGCGTGCCAAAAGCTGAAGAAACCGCAATACTGCAATAAACGCCGTACTGGTTCGGTATCATAATAGGTAAAAACAGTGCAATTGCCGCCAGAATAAAAGTATACGGCAGTACCCGTTTAGGTTTAAGTTTATCTGCCATGTGGCCCAGCGGCACACTCAGACATATTCTGACCCCGTTGTTTACAATCGTCATTATCGCCGCGGTTGCCGCCGCCATTTTTAGTCCGTTAAAACCATAAATATTTACGAATATAAATGACTGCGTAACCAGTGTGGTATATAAAAAAAACATAAGAAGAAACCGAATATAAGATTTATCTTCCCAGGCCGTTTTAAGCATCGCAACAGACCACGGTTTGGGGGATTTTTCAACAGGTGTGGGTAATTCTTTTGCAAGCAAGGCAAAGAAATACCCCCCCTGCATAATAATCCATCCAAGGATGATTACATATCCGAAAGCAGCAGGCTTAGATACGTTGGCAAGTATCCATCCTCCTGCCGCCGCCGCTACTACTGCCGCAATTCCGCCAATACTTGTCGAATATCCAACTAATCTTCCTCGATGACTCATCGGAACGCATGCCGCCATATACTCCTGCGATGGCAAACTGCAAAAACCACCAAAAAAACAGTACGCTATTGTTAATAAAAATACAGCTATCAATAAATGTGAATTTTGAATATTCAACCACCCAGCCAATACCGCCGCCAATCCCATCAAAAACGCCATTCCAAGATAAGGAACATTTACAAAAAAGAGATATTTCTTCTTATATCTAAAATGCCTGGTTATCCATGGCGAAATGATAACACCAATCAACGCCATAAAAGGCGATCCTGTAATAATGCCAATCATCGTATTTGATGCACCAAGAAAAACCAAAAATGGCTGCATTGCCAAATTAAGATCTGTCCAGCCGGTGTTGTAAGTTGCATTCAGCAACGTTATCACCAATATATTACGGCTGACTTCTTTGGGTGAAAGCTGCAGTTCGGAACTATCACAACATCCTGAATCGGTATTGTTTGAGTTATCGCTAACCATTGTTACCAGATTGTTTTCTGACATCGGAATCCTTTACCGCAAGCCTTGAGTTATCAAATACAACTGAGCCGCACCATCGACAGTCTTATAATTCAACTCCGATATCTTGTTCGATACAAAAAAGCAATCCCCCTGTCTCGCATGATCTATTCCCGCCTCGCTTTTGATTACACAATTACCCTTTACCGCTATTGCGATATACCAGGGTGCATCGTACGTTATTTCGACTTCACTGTTAATTGTCAAACGGTCAACATTGAAACAAGGTGTAATGCGGGCATCAATAATTTTTTCAATGAACCCGCCGCCGCGATCCTGTAAATTATCAGGGGTGAGCTTAACATTCTTCAAAATATTTTCCACGGTATCCCGGCCTTGATAATCAAAACAGTCAAGGCCTGTTTCCGGCGTTAACGGTCCCCACATATCTGAATAGGTAAGCTGTGTTTCACCAATAAATTCTTCAGGCTGAACGACCCAATCGGTCGGCTCCTGCACTTCCAGAAGAAATATGCCCGGACCAATCGCGTGAGGCATTCGCCCCGGTATAAAATACATCTCGCCCGGAGCAACCTTGACTTTATGCAGACATTGCTCCATAAAAGCAATATCCTGATTCTTTACCGCTTTTTTAAAACTTTCAGGTTCTACTCCATCCTTAAACCCCATCAAAATATAAGGCTCCTGCCCATCAATGACACGTGTGCCAAGGATAAACCAGGCTTCAGATTTGCCGTGTTCGCTGTTATAATATTTGCGGGCGAACGGGATATCCGGATGACATTGTATCGGCAGCCGTACCGCAGAATCCAGAAATTTACATAAAACTCCGACGCCTTCTTTCTCGCAGAAATCGTCTATTCCAAGCAGTTCACGCGGGTTTTCACAAAGAGCATCCTTGAAATACACGTCTGTTGAACTATTTGATAATTTAATTTTCGAGAGTCCCTCCCCTGGGTGCTGCTGGTGTGCTCCATTGGCGGCAACTGTCGTCGAGGCAAGCCAGTCTTCCGGGAAATGGGTGTCACTCGGAGATTTTTTATGGGTAAACAGATCCATCAATTTTCCGCCGGTATAGCACCGCCAAACTCGGTTTTGTTCAAAAAATATCGGCCTGTCAAACAAGGTTTTGTAATCCATAAACATATCCTGAATATTATTGTGCACCATCCAACCAGTCATTTGCCAGTATCGCAAAATCCAAATAATTAATCACATTATCATCATTTAAATCCCCATTGATAAGTGAATAATTCACAGTACCCGGCACATCTGCGGAAACGCTCTGGGCCAGCCAATGCGATGCTTTGGCCCGAATCTCTACCGTTCCCTGCGCTGATGTCATAAAACTAAAATTCCCCTGCGCATCCAGCACGGAAACCTGTGAATCAACCAGTTCTCCATTTTGATAAACTTTAAATATAACCTCAATGCCTTCTATTTTCGAGATGTCATAACCCAGCAAAACCACATTTCCGCTAACTGTCTGAAGATTCTTTAATGAAAATACGGCAACATCTCCATACATATCGCCATATCCTAAATCAAATGTAAGAATTCCGTTTTCTACACTGTAATTATGGCCACTGAGACATTTTTCAATCTGATAGTTATTGGGCAAATGAACGGTCTGAGTACCGCCTGTAATTCCAACAACACCAAGCAAACCAGCGCCAACGACAAGCACATTATCACTTTCAAGCATCGGCGTCATGCCGGCCTCTTTGGCCAAATTACGTATAAATTGCGGCGACAAGGCGCCGGGAAAACCGTTCCAGACGACTGTGTGATTGCCGGGAGATGTGCGGCGTTCGACCAGCATACCGGGGGTCTCGGTATCTCCATACACCGCAAGAACTTTACCTGTGGTTCCAGAGGAACGAATAAAGCTATTATAATAACCCATTTCTGTACGCCAGTAGCAAAGAGCACTGCCAGCCCTGATGCCGGTTAGAAGGGCATCGCTGACACCCGATTTAATCACAAGCGGTTTACCGCGCGTAGCGGCATCTTCGGCAATATTAAAGCCTGTGATAATGGATGGATTGTTTGACGTTCCAGACGCCGCCAAACCGGGAGCAAGCATATAGACTATGACCCTGCCGCTGTTGCAATAACGGGTCTTAATGGCATCGGCAGTGGTTAAATCCATCGTCAATGGATTGAGGAAAATTGCCACCCTGGGCAAAATCAGATTGGGATCGAGGGCGTCAGACATCAAAAAGAACTTGACAGGCATACCAGTTCGGCCCCAGGCACTGGCATAATTCCAGCCCATTCCAGCACAGGTATTTTCAACAGCAGAAAGCATATAATAACGTCCGACTTTGCCGCAATAATCGCCAGCATCCTCATCCACAAATACACCAATATAGTCCGACCCAAGGGGAGGAGCAACTTTGGCATTATGGGCGATATTATTAACCGCATCTTTTACGATCTGCATGGTTTCAGGATGCCAGAACCAGCCGCCCCACATATCAAAGAAATGGTAAGAACCGCCGGAAGCAACCGCATTCAAAACCATGGCATCCGCCTGACGCTTATACTCTGCTTGAGACTTGGGGAGGAATGGTAAATCGTAAGTGTCCCATGTTTCCAGTCCGCTCAGGAGATTTCGCAAATCCAGTTCATCGACAGTGAGTTTTCCATGAAAAGCAGCGCCGAGCAGACCGCCGCGGGAAATAAAATCAACGTAAGGAGATTTCAATATATCCTTCAAATCTGTATGTGAAAGAGGATATGCCGCCGGTAGTGTCGGCCACCACTGGCCGCAAAGCAACCTGCCATTACTGCCTTCTTTGAATGCCTGGCAAAAAGCGATCTGACGCCGGGTGTTGCTGACAGAAAGAAATTTATTATAATCAAAGGCTTGGGATTCTGTGCCGTTATAACTCATCAGAGGACTGCCAACAATTTTTTCACGGCCGCGTACATCATACAAAGGTATTTGAGCCGTGTCAAAGGTCACACTAAAACCCCATGCTGTGGAAAGATTTGCATCGGTAACATATTTTTCCCGGAGGTAATCGCGAAAAGCACTAAGGGCTCCCGGGCTAAAGCAGGCAAACTCAACTTCCCCTGTCGAATTATCTGATGAGTATAACCACTGCCCGTCCGTACTGCCATTGAGGTAAGCACCAATCACAACTCTGCCTTCGGGAGCAGTAGCAAGCCAGGCACCCAAGGCGCGTAAAAACGTTGAACCGTCGGTGCGGAACTGGACGGAATGGTTGGAGGCTTCCCAGGATTCATTTGCACCAGGAGGGTTGCCGCCATAGCGTACTACGCGACTGCCGCAAGCTACTGCTTTTTCACCTTCCTCATTGGCATGCACATCATTAGGATGTTCGACTCCCCAGTTATTGTAAACATTAACATATAACTGCAGCATAATATAAGAATTAGGGGCTCGGGCAATCGCATAACGAATCGCCTGCCTCAACGGCTCAAAGTTATAGCTGCTGGCACCCAGCCATATATTGCCGGGCGCTCCAGGTGTGTCTGTGGTTGGTCCTGCTTTAACAGTCAGCGCTATTATATTAATACCAGCATTGTACATATCACCAAAACGGGATGACGTATAGCCCGCCGCAGCCGATAAATAAATGGTAGGATCCACAGGGTTGCTATTAACCAAAAGCTTGACTTTAAATGGATCTTCTGTCCGCACTATCTGTGGAAGAGCTTTTACCCGGCGGGTCAATTTCATATCGATCTGCGCCTCAGAAGTCAACACGGCCGCATCAACAGCAGGCTGATTACCATCAATTTTATATCGCACTTCCGGCGTTCTGGTGTTGGCCGGCGGAGTCCAAATGGGTTTGGGTTGTGCCGGTTCAAGCCGGATAGATATGACCCGGCATGTTACTGCATTGCCATTGAACACTAGAGCCGGCGACACCTTAGCAGTCGTCAAGCCGGGCGTCCAAGTCAGGCCTACAACATGCGTATGGCCAACATTGGTAGGGAACCATTGCTTTTCCAAATTTATAATCGCAAGCGATTGATTCGCACTGTTATATTCCACAACAGCCGGTGTAACGGAGGCGCCGAATTCGGATTCGCCGATAGTCAATTCCCAAATTATTCGGACCTGGTTGGCATCGCCACGGGTAATGGCAAGTTTTTCGGTACTGCGGACCTCTATCGAAGTCGAGGAAGTTGAGCCATCCCAAACGAAAGCCAGGTTATTGCCTTCATCAACAATCTGAAGAACAGAACTACTGACAGGCTCATACCAGGAAACAGCCCCATCCACATTAAAATTCACCGAAAGTGGAGAAACAGCAGGACCAATAATCTCCTCCGAATACCCTCCAGCAATACCGTTGTTGACAACGAAGGTAAAAACGAGAAATAAAATGTACCGCCCAATCATTATGTTTTTATACATTTGATTTTCCTTACAATTATAGTCCCGCATTCTTTGTGTTACCTTGAGCTTAACTCATCACATAAACTATCACTCAACATTTTGAAAAAGTAGGATACGAATTTCACTGGGTCCCAATATTATATGTTCTTCTTTTTTCACATTTGTTGATGACACCAATTCATATCCACTCTTCGGACAAATCCAGAAATTTTCCTTATTCGTCCTGTTGAAAAGGAATAGTATTCGGCCTTTTTCGGTTTCAAGAATACGCGTCGAAAATGCCGGATTATTATCCATCTCAGCAATAGCTGAATCGCAGGAACTCCCTATTAAGGCCCGCAGGAAACTTATCCAGTTTTCATCCGGAGACAAAAGATATGCCAGGCCGGGACTAAAGCCTGTCATAATCGCCGTACCTTTGCCATGGTTATTTTCTACTGCGGCGGCCTGCCCATTTTCATAATAAGCAATTGAATGGGCACCCTTAAGATCAAACGCAGCGTTCATTTTTTTCGATAGCAGCGCTGTTCTATCTGAAAGCACAACGCGGCGGTCTTCGCCATCCTCAATAACCCGATACACCTCCTGTGCACCGAATAATTCCAATAAGCCGGCTCCCGGACGTGTCGTTTGCAGTATAGTGCCTGGCTCACGCTGAGCAATACCGCCCTCGGCAACAAGTTTACCTCCATTTTTGACATAATTGGCAAAAATCTGGCTCTGTTCCTCATTAACAACTAAGAACATCGGCAGATAAACAACCTTGTACTCACTCATACGTTCGAGTTCATGGCTTGAGAGCATATCGACCTGGATTCCGGCTTTCCAGAACAAATGGTAAACTCCCTGCAATGCGGTCTTGTACGTGTTGACCCAGGTACCATAATCGACCGTCAGGCGGTAGTCGTCCATGTGCCGCGTCTCCTCTATACGATTGATAAGATCGCTTGCAAAATCATACACGATGGCTATTTTCGCCTGAGGAACCTTCGCCGAAGCAAATAACTGTGAATTTTTGTTGATCACAGAAAATGCTTTTCGCAGCGCAATAGACGTGGAATTATCACGGCCATCGGTTTCAACTATACCCGCATCGTTTGTTTCCAGACCAACCCGCTCTTTTTTATATTGCCAGAAAACAACTCCCTTGGCTCCGCAGGCGATGGATGACCAAAGCCACTTGACAACATCGTCTGATGATTCTTCCCGCAGCCAGCTTCCAATGGAAGGATATAATTCATTGATCCAGTAATAGCCATTGCCGGAAATAGACCGAATCCAATCGTTAATCAAAAACGGCAGACTTTCATATATAGACTTAGGCGCCCTTCGTGTTGCAAAAGAAGAGCCATAAAAATCAACCGTTTTTCTTGTCAGATAATCGTCGCTGGTATCACACAATACATCCTGCGATATACTCGGCATACCCACATGAGCTACAATCTGCCGCGATGAATCCAGACTGCGAATGGTTTTTACAACCTGTTCAACACGCCATGCTACGCGCGTTGCAGCCCACGTTCTCCACAAATGCATCTCTGCAAAATCCGCCGTATCCCGCGGCACATCCACATCATCAAATGAAGCCCAGCATTTGCCCATACAATCATTCATGACATCAATGGTTTTGAACTGCTCCTTGATCCAACTTCTGTAATATAGCAACGAATGTTCACAGCAGCATTCCCCGATGGGACGAGAGCGAGGCTCATTCCAGGCATGCCATATCTTCACTGTATCACAGCTCGCATAGCGTTTGACGGCATTGGCAACAAATCTGCAGGCGGATTCAATTACGCCGGGATTATCAAAACACGGCAGCCATCCGCCTGGATAAAATGCCCCGTGCGCAATCGGCCATATCTTTTCTCCTTTTAAGCCAATTCGATAGCCGTCATATTTCTTGAATATATAATCCGGAGCGGTTTCAAGCATCGGTTTAAAAATAACACCCAATCCATTTTTTTCTGTAAGCTCAAGCAGCTTGTCAATGTCATCCCAGATATAATTTCCTTCGGTTCTTTCGTTCCACCGCCATTGCGGACGCAGTTGAATCAGCTGCATCCCAAGATCTTTGATTTTCTTTAAATCTTCAGCCCACTCTTTGGCAGTAGGAGTCGGCTGCCGGTAATATTGTGTACCCAATACAATGGTTTGCGTAAAGCTTTTCATGGTTCGTTTTTCGTTCCTAAAAAATTATTTCGGCGGCCTTATATGGATTCTAAGTCCCACTAAACCCTGCTTTAATCAACTCTAAATAAGTACCAACCCACTTATTCGCCGTACAGGCGTAATCATTATTCCAGTTGCCGAAATCGACTGTCCAGAAGTGATTCTGGGGACAACTGCCTTTTGTACTGACAGGACTGCTTTTCACTTCACCTAAAAATTGGAAATAGGTCTGCCAGTTTGCATAGGCTTTCAGCCATTCCCCATACTGTTTATTCCGTGTAATTTCCCATGCTGCCAGAAGAGCATCACCCATTTCATTGCGATTCATCAACAAATTGAATCTGCCGCCAAAGTTCCGTCCGTATATAGGACGCCAATTCGCATGAGTAATGCCGCCGGCAAGCCGTATATCTGTTTTATATTCGCCTAATGTTACTTTGCTCTTCGGGCGAAGCAGCGTCTCCTTGAAATCAAACGTTACAGCGTAGGCTAACAAGGTATCCGTATATCGGCACAGGAGTTTTTTATACCGCTGTTGTTTGGTTGCCTTGTAACCTTCTGCCAGACATCGAATGATATATGATAAACCTGTAGGGTCCATACATTTGGCATGGTAAACCAGATAATCCATCTCGCCATTCCCAAACTCCGCTAAATCTTTCTCAAGATGGTCTGCTGTAATTTTCAACAGCTTCAAGGCCGAATCCCTCCATATTCTTGCCCTATCAGTATAATACAAATTCAACATCGCCACAACCAGAAATGCGGATGTTGCAGGCTGATATCCTACAATGACTTCGGCCCGTCGATTTTTTCTGTTGCAGAATGAAAAATCAGGTCTCCATCCCATTTCAATCAATTTTTGACTGTATTGAACCGGAAACTGCCATAAGGTTGGAATAGAGCCATCTTCTGCCTGATGACGCAATACCCATTGTCCTATTTTTTTAGCGTGCGTCAGGCAATCTTTCCATTTCGTCATATTGTATATCTGAGATAATCTGAATATAAAGTCTGCCTGTCCGCCCGTCCATATAAAATCAGGAAACCAATAGGTGGTAAGAAGGGCTTCTTTCATATCCCCGTTTTTCTTATAGTAAATACCATCGGGAATATGAAATTTCGGATTTTCAAGAAAACCATCAAGCATCTTTCGTGCGTGATTTATATAGAGCTCCCGCTTGTGACGCGGAGCCATGTCCTGAGCATATAATAAAAGATTATAAGCGTTTTCAATTTCCCAGCCTCCACCCCAGCCAGGCCCTTCGGTCCAAGTTTGAAAATGGGGTTTTTCTACCGTACCATCCACCGCGGTGTCATAAAGAATCCCTTTATGTTCCGGATGATACTTTCTGGAATCCATAAACTGGTTCACCGCCATATCGATATAACGTTTATAGGGGTACCTGCTCAGATGCTTTTCAAGCGGCTGAATTTTTTCATTTTTCAGCCGATGTTCATAGAAATAGCCCTCCCGCAAAGCAAGAACACATCGTAATTCGGCTGTTTGCCCCACCTTTAATGTATGTTTATGTTCCGTAGTTTCTGCATAACCCGGCGGCGTTCTCAAATGAAATTCCAGAGACCATGGGTCGGGATGTTCTGCAATCAAAGCCTGACAGCCAGAAAACCGATTTATGGAATGGTTATGATTATAAGTATTAATCATCCAGAGCGTCCGATTCTGATGCTGAAAAGAATAGGCCATCTGCGTCGGGCTTTGAGTCCAATGATAATTGTTTATCTCTCCGGAAGCAATTTTGAGACCCCAACTGAAATGCGGTGAAACAATATCTTTTAATGCTTTAAAATGCAGCACCATTTGCATACATTCAGAATCAAGTCTTTTATATTCACAAGCAATTTCGATGCCAGGCTGAGCATATTGATGCCGCCACAACAGGATATCGTCTTTCACCCTGAAAAAATCCGGGAAGAAGAAGGGAGCCGACGGATAGTATTTCCGTACCAGCTTCAGGTACGTGCCGTCCTTCTTCACTTTTTTAAGAAATTGGTTGTAGGCGGCAAGCAACTGCGGGGCATCCGGGGGGA
>CAYTHV010000013.1:0-1668 GCA_964437685.1 uncultured Pirellulales bacterium | reverse complement strand
CTTTCCTCTCTCGGTAGCGCCATATTCGCTTTGCCAAAAAAAGGTGTTGCTGCCAACTTTTAATTGATATTCCGGCCACATTAATAAATCCCTTTTGAGTACCGTATTATTGTTGTTTTTCTTTCACGGCAAATATCGCAATATCGCCATACACATCACCATAACCAAGTTCAAACATAAGCTTGCCATCCTTAACAGTATACTTATGACCGCTCAGGCATTTTTCAACGTTGAAATTATCCGGCAAATTCACTGTCTGCGAACCGCCGTTTAGCCCGCTAACCGCCAAAAGCCCACCGCCGACGATAAGTTCATCATCCGTTTCCAGCCATGGTTTCATACCTGCATCTTTAGCCAAATTCCTGACAAATTGTGCTGTAATTGTGCCAGGGAAACCTGCCCAGACAACCGTATGATCCTTTTCACGTCTGACGAGCATACCGGGAATATCGGTTCCAACATATTTCGCAAGAACCTTATCATTTTTTCCAGGCACTGCTGAAGCATTAGGATAGTAACTCATTTCGAGCGTCCATGCTTCCAGCATACTGCCCGGACGGATGCCTTTCAATAAAGCATCATCAACATCACAGGCTATCAGCGGCTTATTTTTCGTTCGGGGGTCTTCGTGAATATCAAACCCGGTAATTTTCATTGGATTGTTCGCATCACCCGGCGCAGCCAGCCCCGGTGTCTGCATATACATCACCACCCTGTTGTTGTTATAGAACTTTTTATGGATGGCTTGCGCCTGTTCCAAATCCATAGTCAGCGGATTCAGAAATATTGCCACTTTGGGAACAATCAAATCAGGACTCATCGCATCCTGCATCAGGTAAAACCGCACCGGCAAACCTGTTCGTCCCCAGACCATATTGTATGTCCATGTCCCCATCGCTTCAGTTACGCTTTGCACCGCATTAACCAAATAATATCGTCCCAGATGCTGAAGATAATTCGCAGCATCTTCATCGACGAATACCCCGACATAATTTTCTCCAATAGATGGTCCATTTTTTACGCTGTTGTATAAATTCAAGGTGTCTTTTACCATCTGCATCGTTTCGGGATACCAGAACCATCCACCCCACATGTCAAAAAGATGATACCCGCCGCCGCCGGCAAGAGGTCGGCAAACATGCGAGGTTATGTGACGCTTGTACTCCGCCGGCGATTTGGCAATCCAGGGGACGTCAAATTCTGTAACATTCCACGGCTCAATACCTGATCGCAGGTCACGCAAATCGAGTTCATCCACCGTCAACTTACCGTGGAAGACGGCACCCAAAAGCCCGCCGCGGGAAATAAAATCGACATAAGGAGATTCCAGCATGCTCTTTAAGTCCGTATGCGACAAAGGATATGGCGCCGGAAGGGTCGGCCACCACTGACCGCACAGGAGTCTGCCGCTGCTTCCTTCTTTTAGCCCTTTGCAGAATGCGATCTGCCGCCGCGTATTGCCGACCGATAAAAATTTATTATAATCCACAGCCTGCATCTGGCTGCAGTTATAACTCATAATCGGACTTTCGCCTTTCATACCCATATACTCAATCGGCATACTTCTACCTCGCACAGAGTAGGCCGGTATCTGGGCTGTATCGAATGTGACCTCAAAACCCCAGGCTTTGGACAAAGCTTGATTGGTGGCATACTTTTCTTTAAGAT
>CAYTHV010000012.1:0-37977 GCA_964437685.1 uncultured Pirellulales bacterium | reverse complement strand
TCAACGGCTCTCGAATCAGGCCATGGTTTCTATGGCCAGTTGAGAGTTGTATTGAGAATGGATTCGGAAATAACGAAGGAGTGTTCGGTCCAGCCCACGGATGAGGCTGGGCCGAACAGTCATATACCGGTATTAGCCGGTATTCTTGCTGAACACATCCACTTGCCCAAGGATGGGATTTTTGTGGATGTAACGGTTGGACACGGAGGTCATAGCCGTCTGTTTGGCTCGCAACTGGGTTCTGAGGGAACGCTTCTCGGTTTAGATGTGGATCAAAATAGCATCCAACAGGCCCAATTGAATTTATCCAGTCTGGTATGTCGGACTGTTTTGGTGCGGGAAAATTTTTCCCACTTGGATAACGTATTTCCCCAATACGGGATACAAAAAGTCGATTGTATCCTTGCGGATTTGGGATTTTGTTCGGCACAATTAGTCGATCCGGAGCGGGGGATGAGTTTTCAGCTTGACGCACCTCTGGATATGCGGCTGGATCGCCGATTAAAGACAACTGCTGCCCATATTGTTAATAAAGCGAATGAAAAACAGCTTGCGGATATCATTTTCCGCTATGGACAGGAACACGCATCCCGCCGGATAGCCCGTTTTATCGTCGAAGCAAGGTCCAAAAACAGAATTCATACGACCGGACAACTGGCTTCGATTGTTTGCCGGGCGCTGGGCCAGCCCGCGACAGGGCGGCATAGCAAGATTCACCCGGCGACCCGGACATTTCAGGCGCTGCGTATTGCGGTTAATGATGAATTGGAAGCATTAAAAAGTTTATTAAAAATTGCACCTGAGCGGTTGAAAATCGGCGGACTTCTTGCGATAATCAGTTTCCATAGTCTGGAAGATGGGACGGTGAAAGAAGATTTTCGGCAGCGTAAAGCCGATGGGGTGTATGAAATCCTCACTAAAAAGCCGCTGATTGCCGATGACAAAGAGATAGCGAGCAATCCACGATCCCGCAGCGCGAAACTAAGAATAGCTAAACGAATATAATATGCGAAATACCAAGGAGTATACGGAAATGACGACTGACGCCAAGGTGGGCTTATTGTTGGGACTGGTCTTCATTGTCATTATTGCTTTTGTGATTAATGGATTGCCTGATTTTGTCAAGACGCTTAACGATAAAACCGTTGTTGAGACTGCGGTCACCACGCAGACTGGCGGCAATCTGGTGATTGAGCCGGCGGTGGTTGATGTGGCTCGAAGTTTGCAGCAGGGGCATTCGAATTTGCGTTACGTCGAAGCATCCTCGCAGACGACGGCCTTGGATACGTATGCTGGAAGCAGCCAGGCGACAGAAGCTGTTGCGACGGAAGACAGTTCACAGTCACCATCAGATGCAATTGCGTCGGAAAATACTACGTCCCAGTCCGGTTTCTCCAATACGGTCTCTTCGGTTCAGGAAAATCCTACGCTGATTTTGCCCCAGGTTCAGCAGGAACAGCAGGCTGCCCAGCAGAGGATGCAGCTTAATCCGCAATTGAATCAGACACGACAGGCTGCCCAGGATACGGTTTCACAGATTGAACCTCCGGTAACGTCGCAGCCCGCAAAAACAGCGGTGATCCAGCAGGCGGTTGCAGGAAAAAGTCATGTTGTTGGAAAGGGTGAATCACTCGGATCCATTGCCAAGAAATATTATGGTTCGGAAGTTGGTAATCAGCGTTCGACCATTCAGATGCTTTATGAAGCAAATAAATCAGTACTCGATTCACCGAATAAAGTCAACATCGGCGATAAATTGGTCATTCCGAAAGTTGCAGCCGCTCAAGATAAGCCGGCGGAGTCGGCTGTTTCCAAAGAGGCGCCCACGCCCAGGACCGATACGCTGCTGGATAAGTTTAAAGGTGTTTTTGTTTCTGCGGAAAAAAAAGATGAAGTTGTAGTCGACAATAGTACGGTTGAAGAGAAGCCCAAAGAGAAAGTTTCGGATAAATCGGATAAAAAGGTGACTGTACCACCGGTAAAGAATAAGACTGTAACGGCGGCTGCAACTATGAAGGATGCAATTCAAAGCGACGATAAGCCTAAAGTTGCGGAAAAACAGGATGAAAAGGATGCGGTTGTACCAGTAAAAAACAAGACTGCAACTATGATTGCAACCATGGACTATACCATTCAAAACGGCGATAACCCCTATAAAATTGCGGAAAAATTCCTGGGCGATGGTGATCGGTATCCGGAGATTATTGCTCTGAATAAAGGGAAGCTTGCCAATCCCAGTCGGTTGGTGGTAGGGACAAAAATTAAAGTTCCAAAACGGTAATCTCTCAGTATGACGATGCCAACCCGACCAAGAGTGGTCTTTGTTCTTTTCTTTCTGACAGGTGTTCTGGTTTTCACGATTCACTTGCGAACAACGTCCAGCCGGGTTTTCAACCAGTTCTGTAAATCACGGGCTGACCAAAAACTGCTGGTTCAGGAGTTGCGAAGTCAGCAATTGCGTTTAGAGTCGCTCATTAATCCCCGTTATATGTTTGAACATCTTCCTCCGATGCCGGAGCCAAGTTCCAAAACTGAAAAGAAGACGCGATGAGATTGAAAATCACCATTTTTATTATCTGCGTTGTCTTAGTCATTTCGATGGGACTTTTGGGCTGGCGGTTGTATTATCTGCAAATCCAGAAATCCGCGTACTATGCGGAAACAAGTCGTCGTCAGCAGAACTTAACTGTTACGCAACCTGCCCAGCGAGGTACTATTTTTGACAGCCGGGGGAATGTTCTTGCCGCAAGTAATACAGCCGATGAAGTTTTTATTGAGCCGCGTCGAATTCCAAATCCGGACGACATTAAAGAAAACGCGATGGCGTTGCAGGATATTCTGCATTTGCCGGGGCCTGAAATTTGCAGAATGGTTTACGAGAGCAAGAATCCGGGGTATGTCAAAATTCAGTCGGGAATTGATTCGGAACAGCGAAAAGCAATTTTTAACGCCAGGTTGCCTGGGGTTGGCATTCAGAATCAGTGGATACGGTATTATCCAATGGGGACACTGACTTCACATATTGTTGGTTTTATCAGTTTGGATAGTCAGGGGCTTGCCGGGCTGGAACTGAAATATGGTGAGATTTTACAGGGACAGGCTGGTAAAGAAGTCTATCTGGTGGATGTTGCCCGCCGCCCTATTGGTTACCGGCCGGATTTATACACGCCTCCAATACACGGGCAAAATCTGATTTTAACCATTGACTCGACACTGCAGCAGTATGTGCGGGCGGCATTGCTCAAACAAATGAAGGAGTATGAAGCCGAATCTGCTATTGGAATTATGATGGATCCCCAAACGGGTGCTGTGCTGGCGATGGTATCGCTTCCGGATTTTGATCCGGAGCGGTTTAATACGGAAAAATCGGACTGTCTGAAAAATCGTATATTGACCGACCCTTATGAGCCGGGCAGTATTATCAAACCTATTGTTGCGGCGATTGCTCTTGACAGCGGCGCGATTAGGTATAATGAAGTATTCTATTGCGAAGATGGCTACTGGGGTAAGTATCGTATCGGAGAATTCGGCAATCACCGCTATGGTAATTTTACAGTACGTGAGATTTTGATTCATTCCAGCAATGTCGGGATGGCCAAAATTGGTATTAAGATGGGACAAAAGCAGCTTTATGAAGGGCTGCGGTTATTCGGGATGGGGCAAAGGACCGGCATTGATTTGCCGGGTGAGGACGCGGGTTTGCTGTACCCGGTATCCAAATGGAGCGGTTACAGTGTTACACGTATTCCTTTTGGCCACGAAATCCTGATCAATGCACTTCAAATTACCCGGGCGTATTGTGTGCTTGCCAACGGGGGCAGTTTAGTTACGCCGCATGTGGTTAGGGCGGTGGTCAATTCGCAGGGGCAGATCACTGAACTGTACCAGTCGGCGCCGGGGACCGGATTTATTATTAAACCGGAAGTGGCGCATTGGATTGTGAGAAAAGCCCTTGCCGGCGTCGTCAATGAAGGTACGGGTGACAAAGCGGCACTGGAGAATGTGCAGGTCTGGGGCAAGACGGGGACTGCCAATATCGCCTTACCTGGCGGGGGATATGATGAATCAAACTTTGTCGCATCCTTTGTCGGTGGCGTACCGACAGATAACCCAAAAATTGTGCTTATGGTGTCAATTCGCAAGCCCAATCGTCATTTGGGTAAAGGTTACAGCGGCGGGCGTGTCGCGGCGCCGGTCGCGGGGGAAATTCTAAAACAAGCCATGCCTTATCTTGAACAAGGGCGTTAAAGTTGAAATATTTTCATTCCCTATCAATGTTTTGGAAAGATTCGTCATATTAACTCTATAATGATTGATTCCAATCATTATATATGGGGCGCCATCCTATCCCAATCATAGAATGCAGTTGAATTTGACCAGCCTGTGGTATTATAAATATAGCTCCAGCTAACAGAATTTACTTTATGTATAACAATTTGTATTAGTCAAACCTTTATCTGGTGCCAACTGAATAATGTATGGCGTGTTTTGTCAACCCAACGAAAGGAGTGTAAGGCAATGACCAAAAATCAGAAAATTATCCAAAAGAAAATGGGTTATGGTATAATCAAGAACCTCTGGGAATTTCCAGAGCGCTAAGTTTTTAGAATTATGATATTTCAGAGGTAGTATGGCACGCAATTGAATGGTGCAGAGAGAACTAAAAATGCTTTAAGGGGAAATCCCCCTTTTTATGCTAGTTTTTTTGACAAAAAAGGTGTATTATAATATAGAGTAGATTGTCAATGTTGTAGGGAGATTCATGAGTCCAGCGGCGAAGACATGTAATCATCGGCGGATGAAAACGATAAACACGGGTGCGATTCTGAATATCCTGTGGAAATCAGGCCCGATGTCTCGTATTGGTATGACTCATGCGCTGAAGTTGGATGGAACAACTATTACCAATCTGGTGCGTGAATTACTTGAATTGAAATTAATAGAGTCTATCGGTTATAGTACATCTATTATGGGGCGTCCCAAGCAGCTTCTCCAACTGAATGCGAATGGCAGAGAAGCAATAGGAATACAAATCGAACCCCATAAAATATCCGGCGGTTTAGTTAATCTTTCGGGTCAAGTAAAGACTAAAACTTCTGCGTTGTTATTGCCAACGGATTCCCAGGATGTTCTTTTTAACAAATTAAAATCCATCGTAGAAAAGTTGTTGACAAAAGCCTCTAAAAAAACGCTTTTAGGTATTGGTTTGGCAACGCATGGTATCATTGATAAAAAGACAGGGGTAGTTTTGCAATCAGCAAGATTTCCGGGGTGGTTGGGAGTTAATATCAGTGATTTTTTCAAAGAGCATTTCAAGATGAATGTTTCCTACGAGGACAACACCCGGTGCAAAGCTATCGCGGAGCATTGGATTGGGGCTGCGCGGAATATTGAGGACTTTGTTTTACTTGATTTGGGGTATGGCATTGGCTGTTCGATTGTCAATGGTGGTAATCTGTTATCTGGAATTACAAATACCGCCGGCGAATTAGGACATAATGTTATTGTATTTGACGGGAAAGCCTGCAGGTGCGGGATGAAAGGTTGTTTGGAGGCGATGGCTGCGATTCCCTCTATTGAAGAGGCTTTTTCTGAACAATTTCCCGAATATGCAAATTCATCTTTTAAGGAGATTTGTACACTTGCTGAACAGGGACATCGGGGTGCAATTTCTGTGATTGAGGATGCGGGGGGCTATATTGGTATTGCGACAAGCAGTATTGTGAATGTTTTAAACCCAGGATATCTGATAATTTGTGGAGAATTGATGTCTGCCGGGAGCATTGTTGAAAATGCCATAAAAAAAGGTATTGAATCTCATGCAATACCGTCATCCTATAAAGCACTTAATATCATTAATGGTAAATCTGGAGATGATGGGGCGATTATTGGGGCAGGGATGCTTGTACTCGGCAAAGTTTTTAATCCTGCATAGCGAGATAGCGTATTTTTTAGAGATTATCGAATTTGTAGTTGACTAAGAAATTCTGTTTTGATATATTATTAGAAATTATCTAATAAATAGATTGAGATAACTTTCTTACGGTATTTCTGGGAAATGATTTCTATGAGTAGTATTGCATTGGAAATTAAAAAAAAGCTTTTTGAGGTCATGGTACGCATCCGGTTTTTTGAAGAGCGGACAAAAACTTTATATCGCCAAAATCATATTTATGGCGCATTGCACCTTTATATCGGGCAGGAAGCGATTGCTGCCGGAGTTTGTGCCGTATTGAACCGAGATGATTATGTATTAAGTACACATCGCGGGCATGGTCACAGTATTGCCAAGGGTGCGGAGGTCTCGCGGCTTTTTGCGGAGTTAATGGGGCGAAGCAGCGGCTATTCCGGAGGGTGCGGCGGAAGTATGCATATCTTCTGTCAAGAATTGGGTTTGTTGGGTGGGAATGGCATTGTTGGGGGCGGAATTCCAATCTCTGTTGGAGCTGGCTTTTCTGCGAAATATCGGAAAAGCGGGCAAGTCGCAGTGTGTTTTTTCGGCGACGGCGCTTCAAACCAGGGGACGTTTCACGAAAGTTTGAATATGGCGGCATTGTGGAAACTGCCGATTGTGTATGTGTGTGAAAACAATACTTATGCGGCAACCACACGTAATCAAGATGTAACCGCGACAGGAGATATCGCACCCCGTGCGCAGGCGTATGGGATAGAGGGTATCAGTCTTGATGGGAACGATGTCGAGGCGATTTACCACGCCGCAAGTCAGGCGGCGGAAACCGCACGAAACGGCGGCGGCCCGACATTGCTGGAATGTAAAACATTCCGAATGGAAGACCATTGTATGGTTATTCAGCAAAAAAAAGAGCCGGACGAGCTGGTTCACTGGAAAGACCGTGATCCGATAGAATGTTACGAACGAATTTTAATAAAAAGCGGAGCCGCCGACCAGTCCGACTTAGACGAGATTAAATCGCAAGTGAAGGCTGAGATAGAAGCAGGTGAGAAATTTGCAATGCAAAGCGACTGGCCGACGGCGGCGGTTATGCCTGAATTTGTGTAAGACTAACATGAGGTAAATAATGCCTAAAATAAAATATTCTGCTGCAATAGGACAAGCTTTAGACGAAGAAATGGAACGCGATGATCGCGTATTCATTATTGGCGAAGATGTCGGCAAGTGGGGCGGTGTGTGGGGGACGGGCAAAGGCCTTTATCAGAAATACGGCCCGATGCGCGCGGTCGATACGCCTATTTCCGAATCGGCTATCATCGGGACAGCGGTCGGGGCGGCAATAACCGGATTGCGCCCTGTCGCGGAAATTATGTATATCGATTTTATTACCTGTGCGATGGATCAGGTTGTCAATCAGGCGGCAAAACTGCGGCTAATGAGCGGAAACAAGCTGACGGTTCCCCTGGTCATTCGATGCCCTGAAGGTTGCGGAACGATGGAAGCGGCGCATCATTCAAGCAACCTTGAAGCGTGGTTTGCCCATACGCCCGGGATTAAGGTGGTTGCCCCGGCAACGGTTTATGATGCCAAAGGGCTTTTAAAGTCGGCGATACGCGATGATAATCCTGTGTTTTTCATTGAACACCGCTGTTTATATGGGCGCAGCGAAGAGGTTCCTGATGGACAGTGGCTTGTGCCGATTGGGAAAGCGGCGGTTCGTCAGCAGGGAACGGATGTTACCCTTGTAACTTATTCGAAAATGCTGGACACCGCATTGAAAGCCGCCGCACAGCTTGAGAGTAAAATTAGCGTTGAAGTGATTGATTTGCGGACTTTAGTGCCGCTTGATATTGAAACCGTCATGGACTCCGTGAAAAAAACGAGACGGCTGATTGTTGCGCATGAAGCGCCGGTGCGCTGCGGATTTGGTGCGGAAGTGGTACGACAAGTTGCCGAATCAGCATATGGTTTGTTGCAGGCTCCGCCAAAAGTCATTGGCGGCGTCAGTTCGCCGATGCCGTATTCGCCGCCACTGGAAAAAGTCTGTATCCCACAGTTAGAAGATATTATTTCTACGATACAAAAGATGTGTAATCAGTAAAAGGATTTGTTATGGCAAATACAAAAAAAGACCCTTATGTTGATTTCCGGCAGCTTGCAGCTCATATCAGGGCGTCGGCGGTTATGATGACGAATCTCAAAAAAAGCGGCCATTTAGGCAGTACGCTTTCCATGGCGGAATTGCTTGTGGTGTTGTTTGAAAAGACCCTTCGCCTTGATCCGGAAAATCCGAATTGGCAGGAGCGTGATCGTTTCATTTTAAGTAAAGGACACGCTTCGGCGGGTGTCTATGCGGTTATGGCCGAAAAAGGTTTTTTCCCAAAAGATTGGCTTAAAACCTATTACTGTGATAATGGTAAATTGTGCGGCCACATCAGCCACCATGTGCCGGGCGTTGAATTTTCCACCGGGTCGCTGGGACATGGTCTTCCTGTGGCAACGGGTATGGCTCTTGCCGCCAGACAGGCCAAGGCAAAACATCGGATTTTTGCACTTCTTAGCGATGGTGATATGAACGAAGGTTCGACCTGGGAAGCGATTATGTTTGCCGCACATCAGAAATTTGATAATCTGACGGTGATTCTTGATTATAACCGCGTACAAGCGCTGGGACATTCCAAAGATGTCATTGATCTGGAGCCGCTGGCAAAAAAATTAAAAGATTTCGGCTGGGAAGTTAAGGAAATCAATGGGCATAAGTTCAATCAAATTGAAAAAGCTCTTGGACATTTGCCGATTAAGAAAGGCAAGCCATCCTTTGTGATTGCTCATACCATCAAAGGGAAAGGAATCAAGCAATTGGAAAATACGGTGGCGTGCCATTACCGGTGCATTCCAGACGATGAACTCGAAAAGGCATATACAGAAATAGGAGTATGGCTGTGAGAGCGGTATTTAATAAAACATTGCAGAGTATAGCGAAGCGGGATAAACGGATATTTATGATCCTGGCGGATATCGGCTACGGTGAGATTGAGCCATTTGCCGAATCCTTTCCGGATCGCTATTTTAATGTTGGCGTTGCTGAGCAAAATATGACCGGCGTCGCTTGCGGCGTGGCAATGGAAGGGAATATTGCGATAACATATTCCATTGCCAATTTTCCGACTTTGCGCTGTCTCGAACAGATACGAAATGATGTCTGTTATCATAAAGCCAATGTGAAAATCGTGATTATCGGTGGTGGTCTTGCCTATGGTTCGCTGGGCGTTTCACATCATTCGACAGAAGACCTTGCGATTATGCGGGCTCTGCCGGATATGGTGGTGGTTGCGCCCGCTGATTTTGAAGAGGCAAAACAGGCGACACACGCAATGATTGCACACGATGGTCCTGTATATTATCGCTGCGGTTATAAAAAAGAACCCAATCTGCACAAAGGCGGTATCGATTTCAAATTCGGAAAAGCGATTCAGGTCTGTGACGGCAGGGATGTAACGTTAATCGGGACGGGTACGATTACCTATCGTGCTTACCAGGCAGCAGAACTGTTAAAAAAACAAGGCGTCAAGGCGCGCGTAATTAGTATGCATACGGTAAAGCCGATCGACAAAGAGGCGATTCTCGCCGCAGCGAAAGAAACCGGCGGGATTATTACTGTTGAGGAACATCAAGTAACCGGCGGTTTGGGCGGCGCCGTGGCCGAGGTCCTTGCGGATGCGGGAATTGGAATCCCATTTAAGCGAATCGGATTGCCGGACAGCTATGTCCATTGTGTCGGTTCGCATGAATGGCTTTTGGATAAGTTCGGTTTTTCGCCGGAGGCTATCGCGGATGTTGTCAAAGGGATTATCAAATGAACGCGATGACCTCACAGCAGCGTATGTTTGCGGCCTTAAAAGGCGAGCCGGTTGATAGAACGCCGATGATGGAAATGTTTATTGACCCCAAGGTGATACACGGTATTTGTCCGGGTATGTCCTATGAGGATTTTATTGATTATGCCGAGATGGATGCGGTAACCTGTTTGACGATGGCGGACAGCCCTGAAAATATCAACTGGATTGATAAAGAGCAGGGAATCTGGCTGGACAAATGGGGTGCGAAGCAGATACTTACCGAAGATGTGGTGTCGGTGATAACTGAACCGGCACGGATTACAACCTGTGAAGAACTTGAATCGTATTTGCCGCCGGACCCGATGAAGTCTCCGGTTATCGGGTATGCGAAAAAGTTAGTGGATCGATTTAAGGGTAAGCGGGCGATTGCCGTAGTTGGTGAAGAAGTCTTTGCCCCATCACAGTATTTACGTGCCGGATTGGCGAATTTGATGTTTGATTATGTTGAAAGGCCGGATTTTGTAAAAAAACTTGCAAAAATTGGTGTTGAGTACCATATTGAACTATATCGAAAACTGCTTAAAGAAGGTGTTGAAATCGTAGTTTTGGGCGATGACTATGCCGGTAAAAACGGTACATTTATGTCGCCGGCCCACTTTGAGGAGTTTATTCTACCCGGTCTTACAGCAGTAGTCCGGGCAATTAAAGACGCCGGCGGATATGTGATAAAACATACTGATGGCGATGTGTGGAAGATTCTGGATATGCTTAATTCCACAGGGCTTGATATCCTGGGGCCGCTTGAGCAACCCTATATGCGTCTCAGTGATGTTCGGCGACATTCAAAAAGCAAGGTTGGTGTGATGGGCAATGTGGATATGGAGTTATTGTCGTGGGGAACGGTTCAGCAGGTCCGACAGGAAACCCTTGCCGTTCTCAATGATATGCGAGGTCTTGGCGGACATATTCTTTCAAGCGGAAATACAATTTCATCTTCCGTAAGGCCTGAAAATTTTATGACTATGATTAAAACCGGAAAGGAGTATTTATAATGGCACATACTTGTCAAAAATCTGAAGAGGTGTCTTTGTTTACAGAGCAGAATTGGACGGAACAGCAAAAAGAACAGTTTCGCAAGGATGCATTAGCGTATATTATTCCGCATTTTGCCAGCAATTTAGAATTGGCAAAAGGCCCCAAAATCTTTGTTCGAGGCGAGGGGTGTTATGTGTATGACATCGACGGCAATGGCTATCTGGATACCTTTGCATCGCTCATGACAACTATTTGCGGGCATCACAGGCCGGAAGTGGATAAGGCGATACGCGAGCAGCTCGAAAAACTGGAATTTTTTCCGAATTATGTGGATGCGTTTACGGTTCCATTGATCGATCTTGCCCGCAAGCTTGCCCAAATTATGCCAGGCGATCTTGAAGTAAGCTTTTTTGTCAACAGCGGTTCCGAGGCTAATGAAACCGCATTGAAAATGGCACGACAGTATCATCTTGAGAAAGGCCAGCCACATCGTTATAAATTTATTGCACGTCACGATTCGTATCATGCGACAACATTAGGCGGCATCTCAGTAACCGGCCTGTCGTGGTTTAGAGAGTATTTCGAACCGCTTTTGCCGGGCTGTGTGTTTGTGCCTTCGGCAAAATGCTGTGCCTGTGAACTTGAGATGGATCCCAAGACCTGTGGACTGGGTTGTCTTAAAGCGATGGAGCGGACGATTAAGTCGGAAGGACCTAACACGATTGCGGCGATTATTATGGATCCGATCCCCGGATCCAATACCGGTTATCCGCTGCCGCCTAAAGGCTATCTTGAAGGCGTTAGAGTCTTGTGTGATAAGTATGGTATTCTTTTGATTTTTGACGAAGTTCAGACCGGCTTTGGAAAAACCGGCAAATGGTTTGCCTGTGAACACTGGAACGTCGTGCCGGATATTATGACTATTGGGAAAGGTTTTACCGGAGGGTATATTCCGCTTGGCGCTACGGTTACAACCCCCAAAATTGCCGATGTGTTTCGCAAGTCGCCGGGTCATGAACTTCGCAGCGGTTCGACTTATGGTGGGCATACGGTTGCCTGTGCGGCGACATTGGCAAATATCGCCTACATTGAGGATCATGGGCTGATTCAGCAGGCTGCGGAAAAAGGCGAATATATGCGACAGAAACTGGAATCACTCAAGAAACATCCTATTGTCGGAGAAGTGCGCGGAATCGGCATGCTGCGTGCGGTGGAACTTATGGCCGACCGCGCCAGTCGCAGAAAATTGGATTCCAAACTTGGCGTTGGCAATTTCATAAGGCAGTGGTGCTGGGATCATGGTATGATTATGCGGAATAACGGCGAGATTCTGGTTGCCGCACCGGCATTAATCATATCCTATAAGGAAATCGACCTGATGGCTGACCTGATGGACCAGGCGATTTCGGCGGCGGTAAAACACTTTAAACTCTAAAAAACCATTTGTAAAAAGGCGGTGTTATGTTTGAAATACTCAAAAGTAATGATGTCGAAATGCTTAGTAATGCTGTAATGCGTGTTCTTGAGGAGCAGGGATTCCATTGCGCAAATGATGAAATGCTCAACGCCTATGAGCAAGCCGGCGCCAAGGTAGACCATCAAGAGCATACAGCAAAATTTCCTCGCAAAATAATCGCCTCATTTATCGAGCAATTGCATAAAGAGGATAAAACCGACTGGGAAAAGCAATTAAGTCCTGAAGACAGGCAGATTATTTATTCCGGGTATCACCCATATAAGCCGGATGTGAAATTCAAGGCCTGCCAGCCGACCTATATGTTTCACAATTTGAGCACGTTGTATTATGATGATACAACGGGTGAACGGCGCACAGGAAACAAGGCGGACTTTGTCGAACTGATTAAAATCGGTGATGGTATTCATCCCGATAAAGGTATGGGGCATGCGCTGAATCTTTCCGATATGCCAAGCGAAATTGAGCCGCTGGAAGCGGCGATGACGCTGCTGGAGTATTCGCAAAATCCGCGCGGCGTGTATGTCCACGATGTTCGCCAAATACCCTATCTGCAGGAGATCGAGGCTATTTTTGGGATTACCGATCCGTATTGGCATTGGATGGCGAATATCTGTCCGAATTCGCCGCTGAAAATCGATAAGGTTGTCGGAGAGCGGTTTGTGCATATGGTTAAATCGGGACTGTATCCCTGCAAACTTGCGGCGATGCCGGTGGCTGGAGTCAATGTGCCGGTTACCGTGGCGGGGATGACAATCATTATTGCCGCTGAATTTATAGCCCTGTGGTTTGCGGCGAGACTTTTGCAGAGTAAAAAAATACCGCTGGTAGGCTTACCGGTTCTGGGAACCATGGATGTTAAAACCGGGCAAGTGAGTTTTTCAGGATTTGATGTTGCAATGCGGCGTTTTACAATCTGTGAATTTTTGCGCAAGTGGGCTGATATTCAGCTTGCCCCGGGGCCCGGCGAATGGGCGCCTACGAAATCGCCGGGGCTTTATTGCACCCTGGAAAAGGCGTATTTTGCGATGATGGCGGCGGCGTTTACGGGGCATCATCCCGAAATTGGCGTTGGACATGTTGATGGCGGTTTGGCGATCAGCGGGATGCAGTTATTGCTGGATCATGAATTCACGCTGGGACTGCAGCAGCTTGAGCCGAAACCCATTACAGAGTCACAATTGTGCCTTGACGGAATTTTCGACATTGGCTTTGGATTCAACAAAAACTTTATGGAGGACGACTATACGCTGGCAAATTTCAGATCCAATGTGTGGATGCCGGAGGTATTCAGTCGTAATGGATGGTCGGAGCAAATCGAAAAGGAAGTCTGTGCCAATGCGATGAATAAGCTTGAGCAGATTTCGGCGAACTATGTAAAGCCTCTCGGAAAAGAAGACCAGCTTGCAAAAGCAAGACGTGTTGTGGAGCGAGCCCAAAAAGCTCTATGTAAATAATTGTCATAGAGGATATCAAGATAAATGATGAGGATAGGCATAGTCGGCACTGGTGGGATGGCGAAGGAACGCTTGCGATGTTTCGGACAGATGACAGATGTCCGAGTCGCGGCCGTCTATTCTCGTAATCTTGACAAGGCACACCAGATGGCTGACGAAGCGGGGATTGCAGTATATGACGATTATCAGAAGATGCTGGATGTTGTAGACGTCGTAGCGATATGTGTTCCTAATGATTTACATTTTCAATTTGCATTGGAGGCCTTGGAGGCCAGACGAAATGTTCTTGTTGAATACCCCTTCACGGCAAATCTTGATGGTGCCAAAAAGCTGTGTGCCGCATCATTGGAATATAAGTCTATTCTTATGGTTGGCAATACCATTATTCATGAGGCGCCGTTTAAGTATATCGATAAACATAAAGAACGACTGGGTGAACTTGTTAGTGCCGCTTCACGGGTTGCATTCTATAGCAATGACTGCGGCGATGTCTGGTTTTTCAATCAGCGACAGTTGGGCTCTGTGTTTGCCGGGCTGCACTATCATCATATCGAGTATTACAAGCGATTGCTGGGCGAGCCTGTCTGGGTGATGGGGCAGGATGAAAGTTCCGCCGAGTTGGCGAATGGAAATTACCGGGATTTTGTTGGCGGCACGGCAATGATGGGTTATGCTGGAAACAAGACCAGTTGTGTACAGTGGTATCTAAGCCGTTCGGGCGGCGGCTTGCCGCGCGCGATGTGGCTTAATGGCACAAATGGTTCATTAACGCTGATAACCCTCCAAAACGGCCAAACGGAAGCCGTATGGAATGATGGCGGGGTTGAAAATCGCGAGGTTCTTGACGATAACTGGGGTGTTGACGAATCGTGCAAAGATTTTATAATGGCAGTCAATGGACGGCTTGATGATAAAAAAAGGCTCATGGAGGATATGCAGACATTTTATATAGCGATGGCAATACAGGAATCCGCTCAAAATGGGCAATTGGTTTATCCGGATCATTTCAAAAACTTCGATAAAGGAAAATGATGAATCCCATCTGTTCATATCCTCAGTATTCAATTGAACTGCCGCAGGGTATTATTGAAGAATGCACCGCAATGGCAAGTCGGCTGCTGGTTGAAGTGGGTATGCAGGTTGCCAATCCACAATTTCTTGAACGGATTGCGAAGCATCGCGCGATTAAAATCAATGGCGATAGAGTCTATTTTGACGCCGAGGCAGTCAAACGATATACCGATGCGTTTATCAATACGCAAACGGTTTTGCTGGAAAATACACAAAACAAACCTGCCGAAACACAGCCCTGGCAGATCAAGACGGATGGTTTTTCGATGATGATTCTTGATCTCGAAAGCGATCAGCTCCGTGAGGCGGGATCAGACGACCTGCGTAATATGATAAAGCTTGCCAATTCTTTCGGCATTGACGGCTCCTATATGGTTATGCCGCAAGATGTTCCGCCGATGCTGCAGGCCTTAAATTGTTTTAAGATATGCTTTGAAACCAGTGACAATATCCGTCCTTATGATTATCAGCAGCCTCAGCAGCTTCCATTTCTTTATCAAATGCATCAGGTTCTCGGCAAGCCGATGGATATTGTGATTACCATCCCATCGGCGATGTGCATCGATCCAAAAGACCTCGATATTTTTATGGCTTATTATCCGGCGTGGAAAAAACACAAAGATATAAAGTTCCGCGTGCTGAATTATCCCATGACGGCGATTACCAAGCCAATAGGCGTATGCGGCTGTGCGGCGATGTGTTTCGCTGAAACGCTCGGTACGCACATACTCTTCAATCTATTTGATCCGGAGATTGAATTGAGTATTTCCATGCACGGCGGACTTCCTACCGACCTTCGGAATGCCTGCTGGGCATTCGGTTCGCCGCGTGCACATCTTTTTCGTTTTCTCAATTCGATGATACTGCCGAATCTTTGCAGGGTTACGCCTCACACTTACGGCATCAATGATTGGGTTCATCTTGAAACCAGTTCGCCGGCCGTGGATGAACAGGCTGCGATGGAAAAAATGGGATGCGGCATGATAGCGGCAATGCAGGGAGCACGTCAGTTTCGCTATGCCGGTGTTTTATGTGTTGATGATGTGTATAGTGGGGCACAGTTTGTTATTGACCTTGAGATTGTCGATTATATCCGAGAAACAATAGAGGCGTTTAATCCGCATTCTGATATTATTAAAATAAATGGTTTGTTTGAAGAGTGTCGGGATGTGGCGATTGGGGTCGATACGTTTGTTTCAAGTGAAAATACAGTAAGGCGATTTAAAAATATTATTCCATCTCCGAAACTGATTGTTCGTGAAAAAGTGCGGTCATGGCTCAGTCATCGGAAACTCATCAAAGATCGTGCACGTGAAATCGCTATCGAAAAAATACGCTCTTATAAACAGTTCTGTCTGCCTCCAGATCAGCAGAAAGCTCTGAATGATATCTATGATAACGCCGTGAAAACATTAGCTTAAACCCAGTAAGGATTAATCTTATGAAAAAAATTCGCTTAGGGATTGTTCGCGCCGATACGCACGCCTATTATTTTGGTATTATGCTGGATAGGTGTGATCCTCTGCTGCTCCAGAAGTACAATTATGTTTGCCACCACTATGCATCGAGCATCTATCAGCCGGATTTGCTTACTTTTCCAAAGGTTGCCGGTTTTGAAATCGCTGCCGTGTATGACAGTAATATCGCTGCGGCTGGGGCTTTTTCTGAAACATTTTATAATAAGCCCATCGTATGTGAAAAAATTGACGATATGATTGGTAAGATTGATGCGGTGTTTATAGCCGACTGTGATGGTTCTGGCAGTGACCACCTCAAACTTGCAGAACCATTCCTTACAAAAGGTATCCCGACATATGTGGATAAGCCATTTGCTTCACGGCTGGATGACGCTAAAGCGATTGTTAAATTGGCAAATAAACACAAGACCCTGATGTTTAACGCCTCAATTTTAAGCTATGTTCCCGTCGCAGATCATTTTAAACAGCGGTTTGGTGAAATTGCTTCCACGTATTATCCTGTTCCTGCACAGCTTCCATCTTTACCTTTTGGCTTGGGTATGGTAAAAGGTGTTGGCGGTGCATTTTCGCAGGAGTTGAGCGGAAAGGCTGTGTCAGGCGGCATCGAAGACCGTATGGCGTATATTATTCATGGCGTGTCATTGGCATTGAACCTGTTTGGCAAGGATATTGAATGGGTTGAGGCGATGGGAACACTGCCGCTTGAATACCTGCACCTGCATACCAAAAGCGGCATCGAAATTATGATTATGAATACTTCAGTTGATATTTTCCCCGAAACATGCAGTTTTTATGCCTCGGCATACAGCAAATTTGGTGCGATTCATTCAGGGCCGATTGGTGATCCGGAGTTTATCGGCGGTGGACAGCGAATCCTTGAAGTTTTCAAAAAAATGATGAAGACAGGTATTGCTCCGGTGGCTTACGAAGAATTTATATTGCATATTGCCGTTATTGAAGCAGGCCAGGCCGCGCAGAAAAAAGGAACGCGCGTTTACGTGAAAGATATTTGGAAACCATAAGGGAGCGGTGATGAGTACGATCAGAGTAGGACTTATTCGCTGTGATACGCACGGAATGTATTATGGCGCCTTGATGGACAAACACAACCCGGCATTGCTTGTCGATCCGATGCAGGGTAAGGGAAAAGGCCATTATACATGGCAAAGCGGCGGTGCACACTTTTATTTCTATACGTTTTATGCCGACCGCTATCGCATGATGGTGCCTCAGGTACGCGGCTTTAAAATTGTCAAAGTCTGGGATGAGTACCGTGACGCCGCCGAAATGTGTTCAAATATTTTTTATGATAAGCCGCAAGTGTGCCGCAAATTTGAAGAGGTTTCCGATGACGTGGATCTTGTTTTTATAGCCGACTGCAACGGTGATGGCAGCGACCACCTAAAACTTGCCGCTCCGGGACTCACAAAAGGCGTGCCGACGTTTATTGATAAACCATTTGCCTATACGGTTCATGATGCTTTGAAATTGATAGAACTTGCCCAAAAGAAACGCTGCCCATTGTTATCGCTGTCGATACTCTCAATGGTTCCGCAGGCGGTTCAATTTCATAATCGGCTTGCGGAGATTGCGCCGGTAGAGTTCGGGATAGTTAAAGGTTTTGGCGGATCGCTTGCGGGCATCATCCATACAATCAGTCTTGCACAGCGGGTATTCGGCGGCGGTGTTAAGGCGGTTGAATGTATGGGCTCGTCCGAATGTGCCCATATTCTGCTGGATTACGGCAATCGCCCCGATCGCCCCAGGGCGGGAGTAATGCTCAACTGTGATTCGGGAGGCGGGTGGCATAGTTCGATGTATTCGATCGCATACAGTGCTAATGGCGAAGTACATTCTCCTCGGATAGGCGATTTTGAGTTTCCTTATGGGGCAATCGAGATATTAAAGCTGATTAAAAAGATGGTAATTAGCCATAAACCGCCGGTAGATTATAAAATTATAGTAGAAAATATTGCGGTTGCTGAGGCAGCAAGAAAATCTCAAAAAATGCGAAAAAAAATACTCCTTTAAAAGCACAGGATAACTCCTGTATATTTGAGGGTTATTTGCTAATTTGTAATTTTCTTAAATCTTTTTTATGTAATTACTTATGATGTTTTTGATATTTTTTAGATATTTTCTAATAAACTGCTTGACATTAATAAACGAAGTATATACAATTCAAAGAACACAGAGGTACTGATTGCAGTAGTCAATGTAAATGTCGATTTAGTCGAAAGGAGAGGTTATGAAGTCTGGGTTAATGGTTATCGTGGCAGTTATGTTAATGCTACACGCATCGCTTTTTGGGGAGCTTGTTGGCAAGTGGACATTTAATGATGATGCTGGGGTGGTTGTAAAAGACTCATCTGGAAAGGGAAACAATGGGACGTTCATATCCGGCGGGGTGACTCCATTGTACACGGCATCGCCGGGAACTTCGGCGGTAAGTCTTACTGGGGTAACCCAGGTGGATTTGGGGAATTCGCCACGATTCAATATTGGCACGCCATTTAGTTTGGAAGTCTGGGTTTGGGTGGATTCGGTGACAGGCGAAGCCCTGATATTCGGTAAAGATACCGGTATTTACGGGTTGAGTTATTATACGAATGGCAAGGTATATTTTTACGGAGGACAAACCGGCAACAATAATATTTCCGGCGATATTACGCCCGGGCGATGGACACATGTTGTTGGAACCAGTGCTGGCATGAGCGGTACGGACAATATGTTTTTGTATATCGACGGCGTGCTTGTCAGTTCAAGGCAGAGTTTGGGAGACCCGATGGTAGATGGCGATGCGCTTGCGACCCATCTGGGTAGTGGCGTAAAGACGGCGAATGTTACTGGTGATTTTGAGGGATATCTTGATGAGGCAAGGATATATGATTATGTTTTAAGCCCTGCGGATATCGCATTGCATTATGCTCAGGGACCAAACGGAACGACTGTTGGTACTCCAATTGGAAAGTGGAGTTTTAATGAGGGAATTGGAACGGTCGCCTTTGATTCTACAACCTATTCAAATTCCGGTACGGTCCGAACCGACCCCAATAATTTGCCGACACATATCGCAGCGCCGGAAGGCGGCAGGGCGGCGATTAGTTTTGACGGCTTTAATGATTATATGGTCGTTGGTAATGCACCGGAGTTTTCGGTGTCACAGGCCTTGAGCATCGAAGCATGGGTTTATTATGAATCAAGCACTGGCGAGCCAATGATTATCGGCAGGCATACGGATATTTATGGTATCAGCGCTTACAACGGCAATATCTATTTCTATGGCGGCGGCTCAGGAGGGAATTATCTGAGTCATACTCCGCCTGCCAATACATGGTTTCATGTGATCGGTACGGTGGATAATAGCATTACTGGCGGCGATAATATGTTCCTGTATATAAACGGAACACAGGTTGCGTCGAGAGTCAGCACAGCGTTGCCGGTGGGATCGTCGCTGGACATGGTGGCCGGAAGTAATTACACGAAGACTGAGTTTTTCAAAGGTCGAATTGACGAGGCGAGGTTCTACAATTTTGCCTTAAGTGCCGCACAGGCCGCCGCTCATTTTTCAGCGGGACCTGATGCAGTAAATGCAAATAATCCGTCAGCAAGATGGAGCTTCAACGAGAATGCGGGTGTTACGGCGTATGATGGCACGGTTGCGGGCAATGATGGTGTAATAAGCGGTTCGACCGATGCCGGTAATGTGCCGGTATATGTGAATAGCCTCGGCAAGAAAGCCATTTCTATCGATGGCAGTAAGCCGCAATATATCAACTTCGGCAAGAGTCAGAGTGTGGCAATAACCGGTTCATATAGCATCGAAACGTGGATCAAGGTCAACAGCGCCAATGGGTATCCAATGATTCTTGGTAAAAATTATGATGCTTATGGAATGGAAGCCGGAGGCAATAGCAGGTTATACTTCTATGGCGGTGCAACGGGAAACAATGTTGTCGGGCAGGATTATGTGAAAGGCAATTGGATGCATGTAGTTGGAGTTTCGGACTTATCTGCATTGTCTGAGAATCTGAAAATATATGTTAATGGTGTGCTTGCAAATTCAGCAACGACTGATACCGAATTTGGGCTGCCGACTCCCAATGAAAATGTGAATCTATTTTCCGGCAAGGATTACGGCAATACTGCCGATATGACGGCGGTCATCGATGAGTTGCGGCTTTATGACCATGCGTTAACGGCTCAAGATGTGGCGGCCAGCTATGCGGCGGGTCCCGATAAAGGGCCGGCAACGTCATGTGCGGATATACTTGCGATGGGGTTGAAGCTGGCAGGCGATGTGAATAGCGACTGTACTGTGGACATGAGCGACTTGCTGGTATTCAAAGATGCCTGGCTGGAGTGTAATGATCCGCAAGACGCTGGATGTGTAGCGAATTATCCATATTAACCTAAAGGCAGAAAAGAAAGGTATAACTATGAAGACCTATACAAATTTAGCTATAACGATAATAATTGTTGCCGCTGTCACAACAGCTAACGGTCAATTGATTGGAAAATGGGCATTTAATGAGAATGCCGGGACGGTGGCTAATGATTCATCCGGTAATAATCTGAATGGAACGCTGGTCAATTATGTATCGTACGTTACCTCGCCGGGAACAGATGCGATAACCCTGGATGGAACCGAAGATTATGTGACGTTTGGTATGAACAGTAATTTTGCGATAACCGGAGCGTTTTCAATCGAAGTCTGGATACGGTTGCGAGGCGTTACGGGCGAAGCATGGGTGCTGGGCAAGGATACAGCGGTGTATGGCATTTCATGTTATAACAATAGATTCTATGCTTATGGAGGAGCGACAGGAAATAATAATATCAGTTTTACACCGGAGCTCAATCAATGGGTTCATATTGTAGCGACCTCGGATCCGGCGGGAGTAGGAGATACCCTGAAGTTCTATGCGGATGGGGTGCTTGTCGTATCGAAAAGCTCAAGCGGACTTTATCCGCCCTCCAATGCTGATTTAGCATTGTTGTGCGGTATTGATAGATATAAGACGAGTTTTCTGGACGCGGATATCGATGAGTTGCGATTATATAATAACGCGATGAGTCAGGCGGAAGTGACTGCCAGCTATAATGCCGGGGCAAGCAAGTACGCCATACAGAATTGTACTGATGTCAAGGCAAAGGGGTATCAGTTTGCGGAAGATATCAGCGGCGACTGCGACGTCGATCTTGAAGATTTCAGCCTGATGGCCAAAGATTGGCTGGAGTGCAATAATCCGCAGGGATGTAACTGATACGGCATAAATGAGATAGGTCGTTGTGGAAGCTGAAAGGGTTAATATGGCCGAGTGTAGCAAAATTAATGGTCTTGGCGGCAGGCGGCGGGCGTTTACGCTGATTGAATTATTGGTGGTTATTTCGATTATAGCGTTGCTGTTATCGATATTGTTGCCATCTTTGCAAAAAGCGAAGGCTAAGTCACGGGCAGTCATATGCCGAAGTAATATAAACCAGCTTATAAAAGGCTTTCTGTCATATTCAATAGACAATAAAGATAGATTACCAAATTATTCAAACTGGGAAAATCCTTATACACCGAGCGAATGGTGGTTTAATAAGATTATACCCTGGATTGGCGACAAAAATGCCAATGCTGAAAAATGGTTTGGTTTTAACTACCTGCGTTGTCCTGAAACAATGAGTCAAAAGCCTCTAATTGAAAAGCAATTCGATGATAATGGTAATCCAATGCCATACGACGCCAAGATAATTCCTTTTACTTATGGTGTTTATTGTCCAATAGTATTCCAATGGCTCACAAATAATTCCGTACTACTCAAGTCAATGGAAGGACAGTCCAAAGAGTACCAATATTATACAAGCAATTCAAAAAAGGTTTCACAGTTAAAGAGTGGAGTTTTAATTGTAGCGGATTGCAAAAATGGTTATACATGGCAAGGTGTTATTGGTACTCCTGCCAATGTGAACTGGAAATTTGATTTTGATTCAGATAAAGATGGTGTGTTGGATAGCAGAAAGTCAGAACTTATGCGTGGAAGTGGTTTAGGTTATCACTCTGGGTTTGCTCCTCGCCATTCCAAGAGTGCTAACACAGCTTTCATAGACGGTTCAGTGCGTCCGGTATTAATTCAAGATTGGGTAACCAATAGAAACAATTTATGGTAAACTTTATGCTGCAATTGAGGAGAGTCGTTGGGCTTGCCGCAATTGCAGCGGCAGTTCACGCGATGGGAGTGTGTGTATCCGCTCAGCTTGTCGGTTGTTGGTCATTCAATGAAGAATTTGGCATTGTTGTAAACGATCTTACTGATGGAAAAAAAGAAGGATTGATCAATAATCATTTTGTGCGTATAACCGAGGATACGAATCGCTTTTTACAGCTTGATGGGAACGAGAGTTTTGTTGATTTTGGTACAAGTCCGTTGTTTAATTTTTATGATGCTTTCAGTCTTGAAGTGTGGGTTTATGTTCGCGGTCCGGTAGCGGGAGAGCAATTTATTGTCGGGAAAGCTTTTGCAAGTTATGGTTTGAGCTATTATACAAACGGCAGAGTTTATCTTTACGGCGGCTATAGCGGGACAAACAATGTTTCATACCCGTTGCCGCTGAATCAGTGGGTTCATATTGTTGGGACAGTGGATAACACCATTCCAAGCGGCTACAATATGTTTCTGTATGTGAACGGAACAAGAGTCGGGTACAAGCGGTCAACAAACAGGCCGGATATACTGCCGGATATTCCGCTCGTTTCAGGAACAGATTACGAGAAGTCCAGTTTTTTGGCAATCGATTTGGACGAAATACGAGTTTATAATCACGCGCTGACACAACAGGAAATCACAGCAAATTATCAGGCAGGAACGGAAAAATTGGAACCGGCGACGTGTAATGAGCAATGGATTGCCGAAGGAAACGGTATTGTCGGCGATTTAAATTATGACTGTCAAGTCGATCTGGCAGATTTTGCCATTCTTTCACAGATGTGGGCATACACAAGTAATTGACTTTTTCAAAGGGAGTTTCTATGGTAAGAGCCGGATTCAAAATAGCGATATTGTGTATTTTACTAATGAATTCAATGACGATGGCGGCCAGCGTGCCGATGGGCAATGGCGACTGGAAAGTGATATCTGGAGATGGCAGTGCGACAAAGGTCTATTCACAGCTTACCGGTGCGGAATCCGTCGTGTTGGAAAAAGCGGGCACCTCTTCGCTGGTTCAAATGCAGACAGGGTTGAGTTTTCAACTGGCAGGCTCTCCGCCCCAGCAGTTCACAAATACATGGTCTCAGACGTTCTCTGCCCAAAATATCGGATATTTCAAAATTAAATACATCGCACAGGGTGTGTATAGAACCTATTCTAAATATGGTGTAGTAAAGGTGTTAGGACAAGTTGACGGCAATACAGTCGAGCTGAATCTGGTGGAATGCCAACAGGTGATCAATGATGGGCTTGAGCATGTTTTGTTTGGGCGGATTTCACCTGCGATGAATGTTACCGAAGTACGCATCCAAATCACTACAAAAAATACGTTGGCAAAAATAGATTTCAGTGAAATATCGTTTTATGATACAGAACCGGCGGATATCGGGGGTTTTCAGTATCAGTCCATAGCATCGCCGCCGCAGGGGTTTACATGTCTAAATATTGATAACCTTTGTAATGATTCTTACACTGCTGAAATCGGGCGTATACAGGATTCAAGAAAAATTCTGGTGGACTGCACAAAGAGTCTGACGGGGCCATACATCTCTGTCGCTAATGTGCCATTCAGGATTGGAAGCAATTCGTCGAGCAATTTGATTCACCCATCAGCGGTTCCAGCCGACCGCATGGTGCAATTTTTGAAACAGCCTGTGAGCAGGCGATATTTTTTCCCGTCTACCCGGAATGATAAAAATTCAATACCGATCAATGCCGCTGTTTCAGAAGTATATTTCATACTGATATCAGATGAGCCAGTGTCTGTGTCGCGATATGCCTTGCCGGATGCACCATATAGACTGATAGATGCGGAAGAGTTTTACATCGAATTGAAATACTCAAACGGGCGGATCGACAAAGCATTTCCATATTCGGTACAGGATGAGGGTTGTGTGGTACAGCGGCACATGGGGGTCTATTGTGTTCCTGCTGATAATACGTTGACACTCAACGAAGTCATATTTCATAACAGAAGCAGATTGGATGGAGTAGATCACAGCATTCTGAGTGTTACCGCCAATACGGGATCTCGGTTAATACCGGCAATTGCAACGGATGCGCCTACAGTAACACCGATAGATGCGGTGGAACCGGCGTATCGGATACCTTTTATGCAGCAAGTGAGCAATGGTCTTGTCTGCGGAAACCGCTACTATGATTTGAGTATTGATCTCAATAATCGATTTGCCATTACACAAGTGGCTAATCGATGGTCTCCAACGTGTGCTGTGACAGTATCGAATTTGTCAGGATTTGAGGTTATTAACGGTAGTACAACCATTACAGGTAATGATTGCAATGTTGTTTCATGCAATGTCTTTGGCAGTACAGCCTATGTGACGCTGCAATCGCGTATCGGCGCTATTCCGTTGAGATTCCTGCTTACCCTTACGGTCGATGAGACGGCGGAATTCAAAATGGGACTGAATGTCACGAACATTAGTACTTCGGAAACATTGAAGCCCGCAATCAAATTTCCAATATTGAAAAATCTGCAACAGGGCTTGCTTGCGGATACCAGCTTGTTTTATCCTAAATATCGTAATACAATAACAACGGAAGAGTGTTATTTCCAGACTTTGAATGATAGCTCATTTCCATTTCAGTTCTATGACATTTATAATTATAGTATGAACTGCGGCTTATCTGTGCGAACGGATAATCGCGGCGGGGCTCCGCTTGAGTATGTGCTTGCTAAAAATCAGCAGGGTGTTACGGCTGCAATCCTGTATGGGAGTGAATTCTATTCGCTGTCCCCGGGACAGAACAGGACATATGTTACAACAGCGATTGGCTTTCATAAAGGCAAATGGCAAGAAGCCCTGACGTTTTATCGTAATTCACTGAATCAATGGTATGTCCCGACACGGGCTTCGAACCGTCAGTGGTTTGATGATATATTTTTGTTGAGAAATGAATTTCTCAATGAGGAACAGTCTCAGCGCATAAGCCATACACATGCATTATATGACAGCAACAGCCAGTTTTTCAACTGGGACGATATCCTAAAGACAGACAAAGAGTACTGGGCGATAGAGCCTGATGTTATACACTTTAGCGACTGGTTTTATAATAGCCCGGGTCTGGCCGGAGAACTGGACAGTTGGGGAGATTACCATTATTCCAGCGTTGGTGGGCTGTCCGTTTTTGCAGCTGCGCTTGCCGATTTGCAAAATAACAAGGGAATACCTTTTTCACTCTACCTGATACCGGATCGTTACAGCAAAAAAAGTCCGATTGGACTTGCAGAAGGTGATAAATATGCAGGTTATGGACCTGAGGGGAATAAATATGAAGATTCAACATGCTGGTCGGTATGTATTGAAAATGCGGAATGGCGAACGTTTATAAGTGATGCCTATCAACGGGTGCAGTCAGAAACACAGAGCAAGATGATGTATCTTGATGTATTTCCATACCGCAAGGGTCATGCCTGTTATGCTCAGAACCACGGACATTCTGTGCCGACATGGTGCAACAGGTCGGCAGCAACACTGCTTCAGCAGATACGGCAAAAACTGCCGAGTGGAACAGCGTTGTGGTGTGAAAATCCGCCGGCAGATTATGTCAGCCAGTATCTTGATGGCAATATCAATTATTACTATCTGGATTTGCATGAGCATTTTATAGAATCCTATGATATGTCCGAAAAAGCGGAAATATATTCTGAGCCTTTTGTTTCATTGTATCGGTTTGTGCTTCCACAGATTAAGCAATTCGCATTCCCGGTTGGGAATGAACGAAATGTAAATAGCGCAAAAAATCTTAAATTTATAGTGTTTAACGCCGAATCGCTGTATGACACAACGTGGTTTCTGTTTCAGGATACAGATATGGAGATGATGCGAAAATACATCTCGATAGTCAGACAGTATAAAGACTGTTTTACATCCTGGGATGCGCAGATGCTGGTCGCAACGGAACGGAGTGATGTTTTTGCAAATAAATTCGCAGGCAATAGTAAAGACCTCTGGATGTTATATAATTCACGAAATCAAACGGTTCGCGGCGAGGTTCTCAAGGTGCCGCATAGCCCAGCCTATAGCTATTTTGATTTGTGGAATAAAAAGCCTCTTACGCCGCGAGTTGTGGATGGCATGGCATATATCAGTGTTGAACTTGGACCACAGGGTTTGGGTTGTGTTGTGCAAGTCCGGTCTAATAAGGCGGATATTGACGGTAGTGGAGTGGTTGATTTTGGCGACTTGTCAGAGTTTGCCGCAAACTGGCTGAAGTGAGTTGTGAAATATGGACAACCTGGAGCGGCTCAGCAGACTTGATCAAATTATACCGATAAAACGGGAGCTATTGCGCAAACATAATTTTTTTGAACTTTATCCGTTTGACGGCGGTGGTTCACATATCAATAATGAAATGATTGGTACTGTGGATGACGCCGAATTTGTCCGGAAAATTCTTGCTGAGGATGTTTTAGGACCGTGGGGCAAGTTGCCGGAACTTGATTTTGCAAAACTTGAAAGATGGCGTTCGATAGAGCAAAGCTGCTGGATAAACAGGTTCTATTTTATAGCCTCTCTGGCAAGGCACAGCTGGAAAACCTCGGACAAAAGCGCTGCGGAACTTGTGAAACAGACCATTTTGCATTTCATAAAAAAATACCCGGCGCCAAAAGAAATTGCAGAAATAGAAAAGCACGTCCACTATGTCTATGATATCCGGGACAATCAATACAATAAACGCACGTATGAAGAAAATCAGCGTGATGAGACGAACGTACAGTATCTATGGTTTGATTTCCAGCCGGCAAGCAGGGTTCTTCATATTCTTTATGCTCTTTACTTTATCAAAGATTTGGGCGTATTGTCCGCTGAAGACGTGGCTGTGATCAATAAAAGCCTTTATGAACATTCGTGGCTTATCTATATCGAGGAACGCAATTGTTTAAAATTAGTGAAGGGCGATAATCACCAGTCGCTAAGAGGATTGGTATTGCTTTATGCGGGTCTTTATTTTAAGGGAGTTGGGGAATGGAAGAATTTTCTTGAAGATGGCGCAAAAATCTGCCGGTGGCATGCCTGTGAAGACTTTTTGGAAGATGGGGTGTTGGGGGAAATCAGTCCTTCCTATCATTGTTTTGAAACATGGCATCTGCGTGATGCGGCGGTACTTTTAAAACAGGCAGGAATGGATGCCTCGAAAATTGAATTAAAGCTTGGCAAAACGGTGGATTTTGTCCAGATGCTCCGGCAAAATGACGGCAGGCTGCCGGTCATTAATGATGGATATGCATTATACGCAGATCCATTTTTGGATACCGTAAAAGAGTATCAGGTTGCAGGGGGAAATAAAACGGCAAGGTATTATGAAAATGCCGGGATAGGAGTCGCAAAGACAAATTCGGATTATCTTCTCTTCGACGCGTCTATTTTTACCGGATTTGACAGCCACTATCATGGCGGCAAAGGCGCTTTCACTTATTGGGTGCAAGATCACCCAATTTTTGTTGACAGTGGATGTTGCAGTTATGATCACAAACTTTTTGCGGACTGGTACAAAAAACCTCAGGCTCATAGCAGCCTGCTGATTGATGCAAAAGGGGATGGAGAAGTACACGGGCTTTACAATTGGCAGCGGTATGCTGAAATAAAGTGTGATGGATGGCATGAAGAATGTCAGGGATTTGTTATATCTGCGGCAATAACCAGCATTGTCGATACATGGAAGGGTGTCAAATGGACGAGAATGTTGCGGTTGGGAGATAATGGCAGGCTTACCATTGAAGATGTAGTTGAAAATGTTGAGGATAGACAATTATGTTTTGTTTTCAATTTGCACCCGGATGTATGTGTGCATCATAAAAGTGAAAATCTGATGTTGGAAAATTCTGTTATGCTGCAAATGAAATATGAGTCTGAAACAGCTCGCCAAATTGAACTGGATAAAGGGTATGTTTTTATCGGACAGGAGCATAGGACAAATAGCCGTATTCTCGTTAAATTGAAGGGAGCGGAAATAGTCCGGCTGAAAACGGCGATTTATGAGGGCGTATGCTGAATACGATCATTCGCAATTTTAATAATCCGCCAGCCGCATATCGCGGTAAACCATTTTGGGCATGGAATGGTCATTTGGAGATTGATGAGCTTAAACGTCAAATATCATATTTTAAGGAAATGGGTTTTGGCGGTTTTTTCATGCACTCGAGAGTTGGTCTTGATACGCCATATCTTGGCAATGAATGGTTTGATGTGATAAAGACCTGTGTTGAAGAAGCAAAGAAGCAAGGGCTTGAGGCATGGCTATATGATGAAGACCGCTGGCCTTCGGGGGCGGCGGGGGGCAAGGTGACACAAAATCCCCAATTTCGCCCGCGAATGCTTATGTTTAGTCGCCTTGGATGGCCTAAAAAATATGTTGCTCCTTCGGATTCGCTGAAGAATTTTCTTTTCACGGTGCATTTTGAGGGCAACAAGATCGTACGATATAAGCATACCGAATCCTCAGTAGCAGAAGAGAGGATGGAATTGTTGGAATTCAAAGTCATCATTGCTCCCTGTTCAGATTGGTACAATGGTTATACTTACCTTGATACGCTTAATGAGGATGCTGTTGAAGAATTCATAAAGATTACACATGAAAATTATAAAACACATGTGGGACAGGATTTTTCAAAAACAATTCCGGGGATTTTTTGTGATGAGCCGCAACATGGTTCACTTTTCAGATTTATGCGGGACTACCAGGATCATTTACCCTGGACAGATAAACTATCTGAAAAATATTCTGATATATATGGCGATACGATAGAAGATAAGCTGCCGGAACTGATATTTGACATGGTCGACGGCAGCCATACAAAAACCCGTTATCAGTTTTATCGATGTATCAACACAATGTTTGCAGAAGGGTATGGCAAAAAAATAGGTGAGTGGTGCGAACGGAATGGCCTTCTGTTTACAGGTCATTTAATGGATGAATCGCCGATAAGCCTTGCGGTAAGTGTTGTCGGATCGCCGATGGCATTTTACCAGTATATGCAGGTTCCGGGAGTGGATATGCTCACGGAGTATAAGATTGAATATCTGACCATTAAACAATGTGTTTCTATTGCCCGGCAATGCGGCAGAAAATGGGTGCTGTCGGAGCTTTATGGATGCACGGGGTGGGATACGACGTTTGCAACATATAAGTATCTTGCAGATTGGCAGGCTGCGATGGGAATCAATTTAAGATGCCAGCACCTGTCATGGTGTTCCATGCGAGGCGAGGCCAAACGCGATTATCCAGCATCCATATTTTATCATTCGCCATGGTATCGCCAGTATAAATATCTCGAAGATTATTACAGCAGGCTTAACGCTGTTTTGACAGAGGGTAAGGCGGCGTGTAATATTGCGGTAGTTCACCCGGTAGAAAGTTATTACCCCCTTGTCAATCAGGAGTGGCTGGAGATAGAGAACCGTAATGCCCAGAGTAAGACCATTGATGTTGTACGAAAGAAAGATTTGTATTATGAAGCTCTTGTGAAAGAATTGATTGAGAATCATTACGAATTTGATTTTATTGACGAACAGGTGCTGGGTGATATTAAGGCGAAGGTAATTAAGGATAATACTGCTAAGCTGCTGGTTGGCCAGATGAGTTATTCTATAGTGATCATCCCTGATCTACACTTAAACTCTTGTCTGATTTTGCCGACAAAGGCGGCAAGGTGATCATTCTTGGTGAAATACCACCATATATGGATGGCGAGAAATCTTTCGAACCTGAAAAAAGATTATCCATATTGGAACAGGTCAGCTCAATTGATAAACTGGTCAGATCTTTGGAAAGCTATCGTTCCATCAGTATTACGGAGCGGAACAAACAACTCCAATGCAGGGATATAGTGCATCAGATAAGAGAAGTTGACCAGGGCTTGTTTGTCTTTGTTTGCAGTATGAATCGAAAAGAACGACGAGAACTAACAATTGAGTTGATGGGTATTGAGAAGCCCGAACAAGTGCAATACTGGTGTGCGATAAGCGGGACGCAGTATAATTATCAGTTCCAGTTCAAGGATAGCAAAGTAATTGTCGATTTATCCCTGCCGCCTGTTGGTTCCGCGCTGTTACATTTGACAAAAATAAGAAAACCATTGCCTGAATTCTCGGTTGAGAAGTCGGAAAATGTTGAGCGGCTAACGCTGCCTGACAATTATTCCTACGAATTGGAAGATTATAATGTGCTTGTTCTCGACAAGCCTGCCTGTCATGCGGGATCGGAACAAAAAGAATTTCGCGGACAGGATGAAATTTTGCGAGTGGACAGTATGCTGCGAAAAGAGTTTGGATATCCGCTTCGCGGCGACAGCATGAAGCAACCCTGGACACAAGCGAATAAGAGTGATTCAAAAGAAAGGATAGATATCGTTCTGGAATACAACTTTGATGTCGATATTGTTCCAGAGGATAGTATTTTTCTGGGTATTGAACAGGCACAACGGTGGACAATTAGTTTAAACGGCAAAGAATTGTCAAATCAAATTGTTGGATGGTGGGTTGATCCGGCAATAGATAAAGTACAAATTCCAAATAATCTTATTAGAAAAGGCTTAAACACACTGGCAATCTCTGCGAGTTGGGATACTACACTGGAGCTTGAAATAATCTACCTGTTGGGTAATTTCGGAATAGAGATTGTTGAGAATAAAACAAAACTAATAAAACTCCCTCATCATTTGAAAACAGGAAGTTGGCTTAATCAGGGATTGCCATTTTACAGCGGAAATATTAAATATAAGACATCGTTCCATTTGGACAAACAAAATAGTAAAAAGTATTTACTGGGGTTGGATCAGTGCAGGTGTTCTGTTTGTGAGATAAGTTTAAATAATAATATATCTCATATCATTGCGTTCCCGAACCAGCGAATTGATATAACAGATAATCTTATCAATGGTACTAATGAGATTTTGATAAGGGTTTTTTCGTCACGGAAGAATGCTTTTGGGCCATTACATCTTGACGACCCCAAGCCATTTGTAATAGGCCCGTTTAGCTTTAGAGATGGCCCGACAACGCCTCAGGTAAATGAATTTAGGTTGTCAGAATATGGCATAATGGACTTAATATGTTTTGATGTTTGCGGCTGTTCATAAAACCATCAGGATACAATTTCATATTAAAAGATGTTATATATACACATATAGGATGTTTAAGAGCTGATTTTGATAAGAAAACAGCGGTAACAGATTGGGAGATTGAAAAACTCAGTTTTTAGGTTGACATAGTTTTGATAAATTGATATATTAGAAGTTATCCAAAAAGTGCTTGAGATGCGTAACTCAAGCAATCAAAAAACCTTATTGCTAGGAGTGGAAAGATGAAAAAGTATGTAATTCTATCTGTGGTTGTCATTTTTTTGTGCCTGACCAATGTTCAGGCTTCACTGATCGGTCAGTGGACGTTTAATGAAGGTGCCGGAGTAACCTGCTATGATTCATCAGGTCAGGGAAACAACGGGACTATCTACAATGGAGCCTCTTATGTTGCCGGTATGGGCGGCTCAGCGTTAGCATTTGACGGGAGCAATGATTATGTTGATTTCGGCAACGCCCCTGTATTCAATATTACTAGCGCTTTCAGTATCGAAGTATGGGTCAAAGTCTTCGGTATTAACGGTGAGGCGATGATTTTCGGCAAAGATACAACACTTTTTGGTATTTCGTACTATACGAATGGTTACGCCTATTTTTATGGTGGTACAAGCGGTAGCAACAATCTGGCGGTGGATATACCGGAAGGTGATTGGCTGCATTTGGTCGGAACAAGCGATGCTGGGCAGGCTGGGAATAACATGAAGTTCTATCTGAATGGTCAGCTTGTAAATTCACGCGTATCAATGGGAAATCCTGATTCAGTGCCTAATGAGCGAGTTCAGGCTGCGGCAGACCGGATTTACAGCACTTTTGTAAACTGTATTCTCGATGAAGCACGTCTCTACAACCATGTGCTGTCTGAGGATACCGTTGCTTCAAATTATTCATCAGGGCCATCGATCGTTCCAGAGCCGACAACAGTTGCGCTTCTGACGGTTGGACTTTTGAGCTCACTGGTTCGCAAACGTCGTTAATTGGTAATATCGTAATTTTCCTGGGCGGACAAGAGTCGCTTGTCCGCCCAATTTTTTGAATTACACGGTAGAGGTAATTTTTGAGCAGCCCACAACATGTGAACAATGATGATTGCTTTGAGTGGAAGGTTGACGTTGAAGATGCCTTCAGGGGGGCAGAATGGATATGGACATCTGTAAAACGTCGCAATCAGTTCGTGCTATTTGCTCAAAATATCGAGTTATTGAAAGCCGGCCAGTTAAACATTACTGTGACGGCTTCGCATACTTATGAATTGTATATCAATGGTGAATATGTTATGCGAGGTCCGGTTCACGGCGATCCCAAATGGTGTCAATTTGATCGGTATGTATATGATCCGGGCGATGAAAGAAATCTCCAAATTGTGTTTGTTGTTCATTACTCTGCGGATATTTACCTGCATTATGTGTTGCCTTCTCAGGCTGGACTTCGGGCGATAATTACATCGGATGGAATAGAGACTAAAACCGATGAAAGCTGGTTCTGCAAAGAGCTTGAAATGTGGCAAGAGGATGTCGGCAAACGTGGCTGGGCTCTTGATTATTTTGAAGATTATGACGCCAGGCAGGAGCCGGAAGGGTGGCAAAGCAAGTCTTTTGATAAAGCTGAAATGGCGGGATGGAATTGTGCTGAATGTGTGCCTATGGCTTCAGAACTTTGGGGTGGTTACCAGAATCGGATAGTACCCTATTTGACGGAGAACTTTATTGAGTCTCATTTATATAAGGCCTTTAGGGTTTCCGGTAATCCTGTGGTCAGAGTTGAGGATATTTCAAAACAAAGCGATGAAGAGCCAATTATTGAAATAACGCCTGATCAAATTTTTGATGTGAAATCCGTAAATTTAATGATGACGAAAGCCAATGCATTTCTTTTTGACCTGGGGCGTGAATGCATTGGCAGCTATGAATTTGAAGTCGAAGCTCCATCTGGAATTGTGATAGAAGTGTCCGGCGCCGAATTACTGCGAAATGGAAGACCCTGGATTTATCGAAAAAATACGTCCTATTCACTTCGTTATATAACTCGTCAGGGAAGTCAGAAATTTAAAAGTTTTGCGTGGAGCGGGCTGCGATACCTTTATATTGTCATACGTGGAAATACAGACAACATTCATATCACAAAAATAGGATGTCGACAGCGATCTGTGCCCTTAAATTTGTCGCGGAATTACAAAGGATCAGATGAGACCCTTAAAGCGATATTTGATTTGTGCAGAGATACACTAAAGATATCTGTCCAGGAACACTTAATTGATTGTCCGACGCGTGAGCAAACGCAGTATTGGGGAGATGGTGTCTTCATTGCCCAAAGTCTATGGAAAGGGTTTGGTGAAAACGCATATCTTAAATGGTATTTGGAGTGTTTTCTTCACGTTCCTTTTAGATCTGACGGCCAGATATCGTGTACCTATCCTGGTAGCCATCCAAGGGCATTGGTCGATTACTCGCTGATATCGCTATTGGGTCAAAAATTTTATTTTGAAAATACCGGTGCTTACTATAAACCGAAAGAAACGTTACTAAAAGCGCAAATGCTAAAGAAATGGTATGATAAGCATTGTAATAATAATCGGCTTATTGAGTTTGACCACCAGGGAAATATGGCTAAGCCGGATGGGGCCATAATATTCATAGACCATCCCGGCTTGGGATGGCATAACTTCCCCCATCCCGGAATTGATCGTGCAGGTTTGAATTGTGCGATTAATATGTTCTATTATGGATTTATCAGCATTCTTTCCAATATAGCTCAATACGTGGGAGACAAGGTTTTAGCGTATGACCTGAAGAATGAGGCAGATACCTTGAAAAGCAAGTTGCTTCAAATCTTCTATGATGGAAAACTTTTTCATGACTCCAGTGATGGCGAAAAATTGTCATTGGGCAGAAGTTGGCAGACAAACACTCTTTCTGTCTATTTTGATATAATTGAACCGATGCACCATCGAGCTATTATGGATGCCTTATTAAAAGAATATGACAACTTGTGCAGGTGTTCGCCCTATTTTTATTTTTTCATGCTTCCTGCTTTAAGCAAAGCTGGAATGCATCGTGAAGCCTGTGAATTGATAAAAAAAGAATGGCGTTTGATGCTCAACCACGGCGCCACCGCAACTTGGGAAGGATTCCAGGGCGATGAACTCGATAGTCTTTGCCATCCATGGTCCACCGCGCCATTTTTATTTTTATTAATGGAATAACAGACAATTATTAAAGGGATTAATGCCTATGAAGACAATTGACTGGTTTTTATTTGTTTTGCTGATTTTAGCATTTGTGGCTATTGGCTATTATAGTCGCAGATTTGTTAAAGGTGTTGCGGATTTTTTAATTGTGAGCCGCAAAATGAGAAAATATCTCGGTTTAAGTACGGGTTCAGCCGAAGGTCTTGGACTTATCTCTATCGCCGTGATTGGCGAGCAGGGATTCAAGCATGGCTTTTCCTATGCGTGGATGGCGATATTATCAATGGTAATTCTAATTCCAATGTTTGGTTTATTAGGGTTTGGCATCAAGCGTTTTAGAGCAACCGAAGTGCAAACGATACCGCAATATCATCAGATGCGTTACAGTAAGGGCGTGCGGATATGTGTTGGTTTTGCACTCGCTCTTGGCGGCATACTGAATATGGCGATATTTCCGGTAGTGTCGGCCAACTTTTTGGCGATTTTTCTCGGCCTGCCGGAACATCTCCAGATTTTTGGTGCAACGGTAACAACAAATCATCTTATCATGATGATTTTGATTTTTATATCCTTTGTATTGGCGTCGGTTGGAGGAATGGTGAGTGTGATTGTAACGGATTATATCCAATCGGTTATTCTGGCAGGATCAATATTTATCATAACTCTACTGGTTGTGAAAAAGGCCACATTCGGAGGCATACACCAAGGTCTTCAGACCAATTATGGGCCGGCCGCATATAATCCATTTCTTGCCGGTGGATATGGCTTTACGTGGGTGCTGTTTTTCGTGTTGTCCTGTGTCCTTGCACCGCTTACTTTTCCGCCTTCGGTTTCAAAAGGTCTCGCTACGGATTCACCGGAGACATTTCGAAAAATGTATCTTCTTTCGAATATTTTTGGTTTTGGACGAACCATGTCGATTGTAGTGTGGGGAGTCGGGGCAATGGTTGTCCTTGGAATAGCGGTTCCGGCGGCAATGGACCCAAATTATTACACGAGGTACGCCACCGCGTTTTTTATCAGAGATGTTGTGCCGACAGGACTTATGGGGATTTGTGCCGCAGGATTATTATTTGCGTATGTGGCGACCAGCAATGGGTATGTCTTGTCATGGGCGGCAATCATAGTGAATGATGTGATCTCGCCGCTTAAAAAAGAGCCATTTTCACCCCATACTCACCTATTTGCATTGAAAGTTACCATTGCCATCATTTCAGGATTCCTGCTGTGGTGGGGAGTTTTCTATGAGCTCAAAGAATCGATCCTTTCATATCTCTTTCTGACAGGCTCGATATTTACGGCTGCCGGAATTATCTCACTTTGTGGACTTTACTGGAAACGGGCCAATACTCTGGGGGCTTATTGCACGGTGGCAGTCTGTATTTTGATTCCCATGGCCGATCTATTGGGAAAACAATGGTTAGGCAGCAAGTATCCGCTCAAAGAGCATGAATCGGGGTTAGTTGCCCTGGTGCTTTCTTTCCTGTTGTTTTTTATAACAGGAATGCTTTCGAAAAAGGGCCTTAAAAAATGGGTGGATTATGGTGAGAAGCTTAAAAAAAAGGTATCTAATCATGTGGAAGGGGCTGAAATATGAGTATATTTGAAATGATTACTTATTTCTGTGTAGGCGGGGGAGTTATTTCCGCCGTGATATTTTCTGTGGTAGTTAGCATTGGAGGATATTTCGATTTATTGAGTTTATTTCGTGACCTTCGCCATGAAGAGGCTGACGAGACAGATGATGGTCGAGTTTAATGGATTTTTTGCCGCAGAAAGTAAAGCTATGAACAGTCGACAACGAATGCTGTTGTGTCTGGAACATAAAATACCAGACCGTGTTCCATGCGATTTAGCTGGAACACATGTAACAGGGATTCATGTTATTGCGTATAAAAATTTATGCAGTTATCTTGGAATTGATCCGGAACCAATGCAATTTTCGGATGTCATTCAACAGATAGTTATTCCTAATCAGAAGATATTGGACTATTTTGAGATAGACACGCGTGGATTATTTCCGCTGTGCAGCCATAACTGGAATGTGCAGAGTGCGGATGTGGGAGATTATCTGGAGTATAGAGATGAATGGGGCTTTGTTCATCATAAACCTAAAGAAGGCGGATTGTATTGGTCTCTGACGGAATCGCCGATCAATGGAATGTCTGCCGAAGCTGAAAGGATATTGTCTTATCCCTGGCCGAAGCCTGACGACCGGCGGCGAATTGAAGGGTTACGCGAGCAGGCGATTAAGTATCGCTTGCAGGGCAAGATTGTGATTATCAAGGGGCTTTGCGCTGGTTTATTTGAGATGGCTCAGCGGGTACGTGGGATGGAAAATATTCTGTGTGATCTGCTGGTCGATCCAAAGACCGCTGAGGCATTGTTCGAAAAGTTGCTTGAGATAAAGCAACGATTCTGGACGATGGTGTTTGAGGCATTGGGCGATGTGATTGATATTGCAGTTGAAAATGATGATTATGGGACTCAGGACAGCCAGCTTATTTCTCCGGAAATATTCCGACAAATGCTCAAGCCCCGTTTGTTCCGATTGATTGAGACGATTAAAACAGGTTTTAGTGCACGAAAGCCTGTTGGCGAAAAAGGGTATGTCTTTTTTCACTCCTGCGGAAATGTCCGTCCGCTTTTGCCTGATTTTATTGAAATGGGCATAGATATTATCAATCCCGTACACATTAATGCGGTGGGGATGGAGCCGAAATCGCTCAAAAAAGATTTTGGCCGTCATATTACTTTTTGGGGCGGTGGCATTGAAACACAAAAGATTCTGCCGACAGGAACTCCTCAACAGGTGCGAGATGATGTGAGGAGTAACCTTGAAGCTCTGATGTCTGGCGGCGGTTATGTATTTAATGCAATCCATAATATTCAAGCGGATGTAACGCCTGAAAATATCATTGCGATGTGGGAAGCGTATAAGCGGTTTGGTGTTTATTAATACTATGGAATTTTTGAAATGCACTGAGGAGTTTTAGTTTGTATCCCTTTTCAAATCCTGCTTAAAAAACTATGTTTTCGGCTTGAGCAGTTGCAGTGGCCGAACCCGAATAACAAAATAGTGAAGGCGATTCTTTTAAATCATAATAGGTCAATGTCTGTCTTAAATAGCGGAGAATGTTTTGCCAATTGGCCGAAATCAAGCAAAGTCAGTAAGCGTCCGGTGGGGTGTTGGAAGTCTTCTGTGTAGTGGGTGGCTATTTTGCC
>CAYTHV010000011.1:24829-40162 GCA_964437685.1 uncultured Pirellulales bacterium | reverse complement strand
ATTGTTCAGCAATTTATCGAAGGACGGATCAGCGAAGCCGATCTAGCGGCATTGCGGCTGGGCGGAACCAAGTATCAGACACAATTTTTGCCGGAAGACTTTAAATAGTTTATAGTTGATAGTGGTTATAACTTTGGTTTTTCACTTCAAACTCTTTCTTCTCTTCCTTCCCCTGTCGCAAACTATTTTCCATTTCTGGTCTGGTCAAGTACGAGTAAAATGGGTATGATAAATTAACCTTATGATTTTTGGCGGCGATTGGAATGCCGCCGGCATCAGGGATGAATGGCTGGTTTTGGGACTATTTGTGAACGATGGACGTACAATTTATGTAGTCAGCGACCTGCATATGGGTGACGGCGGGCCACGAGACAATTTTGCCTTTGACAACAAAGCGCAGCAGTTTTCACTTTTTCTGGATTTTGTAGAGGAACAAAAGTCAGAAATATTCGTCCTCGGCGACCTCTTCGAGTTTTGGCAAGCCAACATCAGCCGGGCATTGATGGAACGAATGCCGTTTTTAGACCGGCTGGCCCGAATGAATGCGACCTATGTTGTCGGAAATCATGATGCCGACTTAGAGGAATTTATCGGGACCAAACTACTCAATCATCCTTTTTTTGACCGGATGAGTGAGCCTTTCACGCGGCAAATCGGCGGCAAGCAGTTCAAGTTTATGCACGGCCACGAACTGGACCCATTCAATCGGGAAGGAACGCCAAGCTGGGGGCGGATTTTTGCAATTCTGGGGGGGATTATCGAAGATCGCAAAGGTTCGCCGTTGCTGTCGGCGGGCGGCCTGACGGAAAAGAGTCTGCTCCGGATCAGCAGAGGATTTATGTGGATGTGGAACATGTCCCTAAACCGGTTTGAAAAAGGACTTCCCAAACAGAAAACAGCCACGTTTGAAGATATGCTGACCCCCGCCCAGTACCCGGAAAAGGTTAAAGGCATTTTGGCATTATATCAGAAAGACCGATTAGCCGAAGGATATGATATCCTGATTGCCGGCCATACTCATAAAGCAGTCAGCAAGGGAAACTGGTATTACAACTGCGGCTGCTGGGTTGGGTTGCGAAATAATTATCTGCGAATCTCGCCGGATGGATGCGTCTCCGTCTGCGAATGGAAAAACGGAAGTGAAAAGGTTATCGCCAGCCCGGAACAATCACAATAATAAGAGTCGGAAGGCCCAAGGATGTCCAAAAAGAAAAAGACCAAATTCATTCGCCCGCTGCGTCTGATCGGCGGTAATCTGAAAAAAGCCGGCCTGGCGCCGGGAACCGTCGTCTATGCCGGCGATAAACCCAGCATGCCTACCCATATCACACTCATCGACTATGACACGAATACATTCAAGGAACAGTCGCTCAATACCATTGAGGACGCCTTTGCCTATAAAACTTCGCTGACCACAACGTGGATCAACATCGACGGGGTCAGCGACACCAGCGTCATTGAGAAAATCGGTAAACATTTCGACCTTCACCCCCTTGTTTTGGAAGATATCGTCGTTCCCAGCCAGCGTCCCAAGCTGGAAGATTACGACGACTATTTGTATATCGTAATACGGATGTTTCGCTATGATCACGTACACAATGAAGTGCTCGGCGAACAGGTCAGTATGATCCTGCGAAACAATTGCCTGATTACATTTCAGGAAACCGTCGGCGACGTCTTTGACAATGTCCGCGACCGTCTCCGCGGCAACAAGGGACGCTCACGCAAAATGGGAGCTGATTATCTCGCGTATGGCCTGATTGACGCAATTGTCGATAATTACTTTTCAGTTCTCGATACCTATGGCGAAAAGGTCGAGCGGCTCGAAGACGAACTGCTGACCGGCCCCGACCATAATACCATGAGCAGGATTCATGAATTCAAACGCGAACTGACGATGCTGCGAAAGAATATCTGGCCGATGCGTGAACTCACTGCGTCAATGCAGCGAAGCGAAAGCGACCTGATTCAGGAATCGACCCAAATTTACCTTCGAGACGTGTATGACCATACCATCCAGATCATCGACACCATTGAAAGTCTTCGTGATATTGTGGCCAGCTTGCTTGAAATCTATCTTTCCAGCCTCAACACCCGAATGAACGCCCAAATGAAAATGCTGTCGCTGATTGCGACAATATTTATGCCATTGAGCTTCTTCGCCAGTGTCTATGGAATGAACTTTGTTCACTTCCCCGAACTGCATTACAGTTGGACTTATCCTTACGGATTCTGGGGGCTGATCGTGGCAGTCGCAACAACAATGCTCGTTATATTCAAACGACAGAAATGGTTGTAAACACGTATTTCGAGGATGAACAATGAATTCAGGATTTTTTTCTGCAATCTCCGCTGATTCAGCGTTTTTCTGCTGGGTGATTTTGCCGGCATTGATTTTTTGCGCACGCATCTGCGACGTTACGCTGGGTACTGTACGGGTGATTTTTGTGACCCGTGGGTATAAATTCTGGGCGGCAGTGACGGGCTTTTTCGAAGTTTTGATCTGGATCATTGTTATTTCCCATGTCATCAAAAACTTAGTGAACCCGCTAAGTTATATCGCATACGCAGCGGGCTTCGCAACCGGCAATTATGTGGGAATTCTGGTGGCGGAAAAGATAGCCCTTGGGTCCGTATTGGTACGCGTCCTGTTCAGCCAGGATATCAAATCACTCATCGATACCATTCGCCAGGCGGGATTTGGAGTGACCTGCTTTGACGGCATAGGCGAGTATGGTCCAATCAAAGAGATTTTTACCGTCATATCCCGCCGACAAGTCGCTTCATTTCTGGCGATTATCAAATCGTTTGACCCCGACGCATTCTATGTGATTGAAGAAGTCCGCACGGTCAGCAGGGTGTATCCTGTCGCCGACAAAACCTTTGAAGACGGTTCTTTGCTGGGTTTTCGTCCATTCCGAAAAGGGAAATAGCTACCTGTGAATAAGATAAAAAAGAAACTCAAGCAATTACGCGAGACGCTGAATCACAATTCGACAATGCTGATTGTGCTGCAGGACAATCCCGATCCGGATGCACTGGGTTCGGCGGCTGCATTGCGCAAATTAGTCAATGAACACGGGAACATCCAATGCTCGATCACCCATCGCGGAATCATCGGGCGAGCTGAAAATCGGGCGTTGGTTAAATACCTCGGACTGAATCTGCGTCAGGCCGACCAAATCGATTTTCAAACATTTGACCTGATCGCAATGGTTGATACGCAACCCGGAACCGGCAATAATTGTTTGCCAAAAGAGATTGAGCCGGATATCGTCATCGACCATCACCCCTGCCGAAAAAATACGCGGCTTTGCCGATTTACCGACATCCGAAGCCATTATGGAGCAACCTCGACAATCCTGACCGAATACCTCAATGTGTCAGGAATTGACTATGAAGCCACTATTGCCACCGCCCTGCTGTATGGTATCCGCTCCGATACGCAAGACCTCGGACGGGATACGACGGCGGCGGATATCAATGCCCTGATGACGCTGTATCCGAAAGCCAATAAACGGATTCTCAGCCAGATTCAGCGAGGTTTGGTACAGCGGGATTACTTCCGGCTGATTTTTCTGGCACTATCGAACGCGAGAATCTGGGGCAAGTCGGCAATTACTTCGCTCGGGCAGATTGACAATCCCGATATGATTGCGGAAATGGCCGACTTGATTCTGCGCGACGACCAGCTTGAATGGGTTCTCAGCTACGGCATTTATCAGGGAAAACTGCTGCTGTCGCTCCGCAGCGATGCGGAAAACCCGCCAGCGTCCAAAGTGATTCGCCATATTGTCGCCCGACGCGGCACAGGCGGCGGACATATCAGCTATGCGGGCGGACAAATCCCCATTGCCTCGCTTTCGCAAAAGGAACTGGCCAAAATGGTGTCACTGGTCGAAAAGGCATTTCTCAGACAAGTCGAACCAACTCAGTTTAAAAACACCCCCAGTAAACTGGTTGAAAAATGCAAAGATTAGAAATGTCGTTAGACTTTAGCTCTATTTACCGAGGGAGAGGATGACATTGTAGAGGGCCTGGGTGCCGTCTGAGCCATGGCCCTGGGCGGCAAGAACACTAAGCAACTCTGTCGCCAGCGCAGTTCCCGGCAACGGCTGACCAATCCTGCGGGCGTAATCGCGTACAAGACGCAAATCTTTGAGCTGTAAATCAACCTTGAACGCAGGGGCAAAGTCGCCTGCCAGAATTTTGGGGCCGAGGTTGACCAAGGAACGGCTTGAGGCCGCCCCGCCAGTCGTCGCGGCGAGAGTAGTATCCATATTCAATCCCGCCCGATTGGCAAACGCCAGCCCTTCGGCCATACTCATAATGGTATGAATAACCATAATCTGATTGACGAGTTTTGTTTTTTGTCCACAGCCGATGGGGCCGCAGTGAGTAATCGTCGTTCCCATCGCACTGAGGATGGGTCGGACTTGCTCAACGGCTTCTTTGGGGCCGCCAATCATAATGGACAATTTCGCCTCGATAGCTCCTTTTTGTCCGCCGCTGACGGGGGCATCCAACAGCACAATCCCCTTTTGCATAAGCCGCTTTGCCATTTGCTCGGTCGCATCGGGACTGATTGTGGAATGGTCGATGCAAATTGTACCGGGGCGGGCTGTATGAATAATGCCGTTATCACCCAGCAGAACCTGTTCTACATCGGGCGTATCGGAAACACAGATCAAGACCACTTCAACCTGTTTGGCCGCTTCGGCGGGGCTATCGGCCCAAGTGCCACCTGCGTCAAGCACCGGCTGAGCCTTTGAACGGGTACGCGTATGTACCGCAACCTGAAAACCCGCCTTCAGCAGATTACAGGCCATCGCCTCTCCCATAATACCCAAACCAATGAATGCCAATCGCTGTTGAGTCATAGTCATTACCTAACCAATCCAAGCCGTCGGAGTGTAGCTCTTGCCCACTTGCCGGAACGAACCTGTGCCCAGATGAATAACCAGACGACAACCAGCCACAGGCAGAAGAATCGCAGATAACATATTATCATCCAGAATATTGAGCCATCCGCTCTCAGACTCCAATCGCACAGCAATTCCTGCGGCTGATAAATCACGCCGACCACCACTCCGGGCAAAAGCGACTGCCACGGCAGTAAAATCACAAGGGCAAACAGAGAAATGAAAAAGGCCCGGCTGATATGATTGATGCCGCCAAGCCTGCCGGTCAGCGATATTTTCAGACTCATCAGCAGCATCAGGCAATACATCGTCGCGGCAATCACAAGGATAAAATTGCACGCTTTCACAACCAGCGATACCGCCCAGCATGACGGGCGAATTCTGAAAAATGCAGGGATGGTTTTATCTTCCGCCACGATGGACTGGGCCGCAGGTACATTCACATCAACAGCATTGGCTTCGCTTTTAGCGACTGCGGCCGTCGGGATATTCGGCTCGCCGAGGACGATTTTTTCGGCAACCGCCCGGGCGGCTTCTTCAATCGGCTTGACAGGTGTTTGTGTCTTTTCAGCTTCCGCCGCAACTACAGGGGATTTGTCCTGCGACAGACAGACTTTGCCTTTGCAGACCGTTTTGCAGCCCATCGGGCAAATCGCAGACGGGGATTTATCAATCCGACCACCCTGGTTAATCCAGAATACAGCCTGAATAATCATCAGACATACAAAGATAACTACAAATAAGAAATTCTTCATCGACCGGATGGCACCAATGGCCTCAAGACAATCCGTTGTATCAATCAAATCCGGCGTTTTATCCGTCCTGTTTTCGTCCATCATTATGAAACTCCTGTCAAAATTATTGTCAAAAGGCATTATAGGCCGCTTGAGTCGTTTTTTCAATATCTTCTTCGGAATGTGCCAGCGAGACAAACATCGCCTCATAGGCACTGGGGGCAAGATAGATCCCCTGCTCCAGCATCCGGGCAAAAAACCGCTTAAATCGAGCCATATCACATTGTTTCACATCCTCGAAATTCCATATTGGTTTATCGGCAAAGAAACAGGTTAAAATCGAGCCAATACGATTAATTTGAACATTAACACCCTTTTTTCGAGCGGCATCAGCTAAGCCATCGGCCAACATCTTACCTAATTTCTCAAGTTGAGTATAGCACTTTGAATGGCTGAGGATATCGAGAGATGTATTGGCAGCGGCTACCGCAAGCGGATTACCGCTGAGGGTTCCGGCCTGATAAACCGGGCCAAGCGGGGCTAATTGCTCCATAATTTCTTTTCGACCCCCTACCGCGGCGCAGGGCAGGCCGCCTCCAACGATTTTTCCGAGACAAGTCAGGTCCGATTGGATACCGTAGAGCTGCTGGGCACCACCAAAGGCAACACGGAAGCCGGTAATCACCTCATCAAACACCAGCACGGCATTGTTTTCAGTACATCGCTGCCGTAGGGATTGTAAATATCCATGCTTTGGCGGGACAACACCCATATTGGCGGCAACGGGCTCGACTAAGACGGCGGCGACTTGCCCCTTATACGTGTCAAATACGGCTGCTAATGCCTCGCTGTCGTTGTAAGGGATGGCAATGGTTTTAGCCGCCAAATCCGCGGGGACGCCGGCACTGGACGCGGTTGAAAGTTCGGCAACGCCGGAACCGGCTTTGACCAGCAAACTATCACTGTGGCCATGGTAGCAGCCGATCATTTTGACAATTTTATCCCGCTTGGTGAACGCCCGCGCAAGACGGACGGCAGTCATTACCGCTTCGGTACCGCTGCTGACTAAACGCACTTTGTCGATGGAAGGAAACGCCCGCGTAATGCGTTCGGCTAACTCGGTTTCCGCTTCGGTTGGAGCGCCGTAGGATGTGCCGTTTGCGGCGGCGTCCTGTACGGCTTTGACAATCGCAGGATGGGCATGGCCGAGAATCATTGGCCCCCATGAGCCGACATAGTCAATATATTCATTGCCGTCAATGTCAACGATTCGGCTACCTTTGGCCGATCGGATAAAAATCGGTGACATCTCGACTTCACGAAACGCGCGAACGGGTGAATTGACCCCGCCGGGAATGACCGAGCAGGCTTTTTGATATGCCGCTAATGACTGACTATGATTTTTTTTTTCGACTTTTGATTTATTCATAAGTCCAATGCTCTCTGATATTTCTTATTGCCCTGTAGAAAAGCTGATATTTTGTGTCGCCCCGCCGGGGCTGATGGCCCTCATATCCAATTTTCCGGGGGTTTCCACCCCGGCTATTGTATCACGACCCCTCCGGGGTCTATGAGAAAGAACTCTTCTACGAAACAATATTCTATTTTATGCGGTCATTACACGAATGTCCAAATGATTTCCGGTTTTTAAGAGGGGTATTTTGATTTGTGTCTCTGCTATATAAAATAAAAAAGGGGTCAGCTTGCGCTAACCCCTTTAGAGATTATATTTGTTTGTGACAGGATATTTTAGCTTATTTTTTGCGAAGCAGAGCCAAACCGCCAAGACCAAGAATCGCCAAGGTCGCCGGTTCGGGAATCGCCTGCTGAGTTACACACCAATCAAAATTGCCAGCATCCGCAACCTCAATGCGGAAGATCAGCGTAACCTCATCTCCGACAGGAACAGAACCGTTGGAGAAAGTAATCAGGTTCGGGGTAACAACGGCCGTGCTGAAATAGTCACTTCCAGCCGCACCTGTAAAGTAAACCCCCGCTGGTCCATTCAGGGTCAGGGTATAACCTGTCCAAGCGTGGCCATTGTCATTGGTAACAAACTTGGCGACCTTTACAATAGGATCTTCATCTGTTGTGGCAGACATATTGACCGAATCGGAGCCCGTGGTTTTGTACTTTTCGTACAAATTCAACTCGGCGACACCTTCCTGCCCACTCGGTGTAAAGTTCCAAACATGGTTCTGCGTTGCGGGATCATCAGGAAATGTGCAATTAAAACCGGTGAACCCTGCCTGAGCGGCTGCACACATTGCAAGAATTGATACTAATAAACTTATCTTTCTCATCCTATACCTCCAGTCACAATCTTATCTCTACAAAGGTGAAGATCACATAGACCTTTCACTCTCTCCGAAATTTTTCACAATTAGATATTATACAATTATCTTTCTTTTGTCAACAAAAAAATGTGGAGACTTCGGTGCGAAGGATATGGACGGGAAAGCACTAAAAACTTAAGTGATTAAAATACAATGAATTATATAAAATTTTTATCCTATAAATTTTCAAGTTTCCATAAAAAATATTTCTAAGCAAATAACATAGTGTTTTCTGTATTAACCCTGATCCTATAATCCCTTAAAATGAATATAATATTGCCCGAATCGCCTATCAATGGTATAAAAACACCGTCAGGCGGAGCGGCCGACCTGAATAAGACCTTTATTATATGGTAATCCCTTATGAGCAATCAAATTACCCGTCAGCAGGCAGAAAAAGTGGCCCATTTGTCACGGCTTGACTTGTCGGATGCCGAACTGGATTTATTCAGCGGGCAACTTTCGGCGATTGTCGAGTATATCCAAAAACTGAATGAACTGGATACAAAAAATGTAGAACCTCTGGCACATTGCCTGCCGGTACATAATATTTTTCGAGAAGATATTGTGCGGCCGTCGCTGGACGTTGAAAAAGCACTGGAAAATGCCCCGGATCGGGTGGATAACTACTTCAAAGTGCCTCAGATTTTGGATGAGAACTCAAACGCTTAGAAAATTGTATATTGTAAATTGGATATTGTAGATTGGAAAAGGAATGCCTGCGGCATAAAAATACAATACCCCCTCCCCGCTTCGCGGGACTCCCTCTTGAAAAGGGGGAGAGTTTTAATGACACCAATAGGAATAGATATGTTTGACAACTTAAGTGCTATTGAATTGAAAACTCAGATCGCCGCCGGCAAGGTCAGAAGTCAGGATGTGACGGCCGCGATGCTTGAACGTGTTTCGAAGTATGATACTGCGATTGGAGCCTATCTCAACATTTTTGCCGAAAAAGCCATCGAACAGGCCAAGGCGGTAGATGCTAAAATTGCCGCCGGTCAGCCGGTCGGGGCGATGGCTGGCGTACCGGTCGCCATCAAAGACAACATCTGCTACAGCGAAGGACTAACGACCTGCGGATCGAAGATATTGGCGAATTTCAAGCCCCCCTACAATGCCAATGTAGTCGAGAAACTGCTTGCAGCCGATGCAGTCATTTTGGGCAAAACCAACCTTGATGAATTCGCAATGGGGTCGAGTACTGAAAATTCAGGACTCCAGAAAACCGTAAATCCGTGGGACAAATCCCGCGTTCCCGGCGGCTCCAGCGGCGGTTCAGCGGCGGCGGTCGCGGCGGGACTTTGCTTTGCGGCTCTCGGCTCCGACACCGGAGGATCCATTCGTCAGCCTGCCAGTTTTTGTGGGATTGTCGGCCTTAAGCCGACTTACGGACGAGTATCTCGTTATGGCTTAGTCGCATACGGCTCCAGCCTCGACCAGATTGGCCCGATGACAACCAGCGTTGCCGATGCGGCCCTGGTATTGCAGGCCATCGCCGGACATGATGGCCGCGACAGCACCTCGATTGATGATGCATCCGCCCCTGTGCCGAATTATTTAAGCAATCTTGAAACACCTGTCGCGGGGCTGAAGATCGCGTATGTGCCGCAGTTTATTGAGCATGCTGAACCATCCGTCCGAGATGCAATTAAAGCGGCTCTTGCCGTATATAAGCAGGCCGGGGCTATGCTGGTCGAGGTTCAGATGCCGCATTTCGATTATTCCATCGCGGCTTATTACGTTATCGCAACCGCCGAAGCTTCGAGCAACCTGGCCCGCTATGACGGCTGCCATTACGGCTATCGTTCGCCCAATGCACGCGACTACATCGAGGTGTATTCCAAGAGCCGAGCGGAAGGTTTCGGCGCTGAGGTCAAACGGCGAATTATGCTGGGGACGTTCGCCCTGTCGAGCGGATACTATGACGCCTATTATCTAAAAGCACTGAAAGTTCGCAACCTGATTCGGCAGGACTTTACCAATGCTTTTACCAAAGCCGATTGCCTGATGATGCCGGTAGCACCATCGACGGCATTCAAGATTGGAGAAAAAACCAGCGACCCGCTGCAAATGTACCTGGCGGATGTTTATACCATCGCCGTCAACCTGGCGGGTGTACCGGGAATCAGCATCCCCTGCGGCTTTGACGCAAATCGGCTGCCCATTGGGCTGCAAATCATCGGGCCGGCATTCTCAGAGGATAAGCTCCTTCGCATCGGGCGTATGTTCGAAAGCAAAACAGATTATCATCGGCAAAAACCGATGTTACAGGAATAGACAGTTATGGCACCAAAATTAGATTATAAAGTTATTGTAGGTTTGGAAATTCACGTTCATCTGGCGACAAAGACAAAAATGTTCTGCGGATGTGAATTGGCATACGGCGATGTTCCCAACAGCCGGGTTTGTCCTGTTTGTACGGGAATGCCGGGAAGTTTGCCGGTGATGAACAAACTGGCGTATGAATACTCGGTCTTGACGGCGATGGCACTGAATTGCGAGATAGCCCGATTTACCAAGTGGGATCGCAAGAGCTATTACTACCCCGACCTGCCGAAAAATTATCAAATCAGTCAATACGACTTACCTTTGAGCCAGAACGGCTATATCGAGATTCCTCTTGAAGACGGCAGCGTTAAACGGGTTGGCATTATTCGCGCCCACCTGGAAGAAGACGCAGGCAAAAATTCTCATGAACTTGGAAACTTTTCGGCAATCGATTTGAACCGCGCCGGGTCGCCGCTGCTGGAAATCGTTACGGCACCGGATATGAATTCGGCCGCCGAGGTGCGACAGATGGCACAGGAACTGCAGCGTATTGTGCGGTACCTGGGCGTTTCTGAGGCAGATATGCAAAAAGGCCATATGCGATTTGAGCCGAATGTCAATCTGCATATTTTCAAAGACGGACAGACGTATAAGACGCCAATCTGTGAGATTAAAAATCTTAATTCGTTCCGTGCTATCGAACGCAGCATCACATTCGAAGTCCAGCGTCAATTGGATGAATTCCTCGAAACCGGAAAGACAATGCAGATGGGGAACAAACGCACATACGGCTGGGATGACGATAATCAAACAACCGTGCTGCAACGAGTGAAAGAGGAAGCTCACGACTACCGCTACTTCCCTGAGCCGGATCTGGTACCGGTGGAATTGAATGAGGCGGAATATACACGGATTAAAGCTCAATTGGGCGAATTGCCGCTGCAAAAACAGAAACGGTTTGTGTCACAGTATGGGTTAAGCGATTATGATGCGGCGGTCTTAACCGGAGATAAGGCGATGGCGGAGTATTTTGACGCAGCGGTTGCGGCTGGGGCTGAGCCAAAACGGGCATGTAATTTAATCACACAAACAGGACAAAAATTGGCCAATCAGAATAATACGACTGTCGATACGATGGGTGTCAGCCCAGCCAGCCTGGCGAAGCTTGCACAGATTACGGAAAAAGGCCTGGTCAGCGCCACGGCTGCATCGCAGATTTATGAAAAAATGGTTGGTAATACTGCCGACCCCGAACAAATTGCCAAAGAAACCAACCTGATACAAACCAGCGATACCGGGGCCATCGAAGCCCTGGTCAATCAGGTATTGGCGGATAATGCCGAAGCGGTACAGGATGTCATCACGAAAAGCAAGAAGGCTCAAAAGGCACAAGGCTTTTTGACCGGGCAGGTCATCAAATTGAGTAAGGGTCAGGCCAACCCCAAGGTTGCTTCGGAAATTCTGATGAAAAAGCTGGCAGAGCGGTCGGCTTAATCATAACGTAAGTTTCCGGCCAAGTGCGCTTATTGCTGCGTTTTGGCAGCGCGTTCAACCTGCTCGAGGTATTTCTGGATGTTGTCGCGCGGATTAATTTGTTGAGCCCGCCGGATCAGAGGTAACGCCTCGCCGTATTTACCTTTGCTAACCAGCAATTGAGCATGCCGGACTTTGGCATCAGCCTCATACTTCTCTATCGCCGCCGCACGCTCATAATAGAAAATTGCTTTTTCGGTATCTTCGATTCGGTTGCTATGCTGTCCCAAGAGGATCAGCGCTTCGCCGTCCAGAGGGTCTAATTCAACTATTTCCTTGAGAACCCGCACTTCTTCCTCGCCGGCGCCGTCAGCAACGGCAAGGCGAGCATGCAGTTTCAATATATCTTTACGGGCATCCACTTCGAGGCGGTCGCCATAGAGCGACTGGATATGATCTATCAATTTCCGGGTCTCTTTTGTTGCTCCGCGTGCGGAAAGCACCTTGGCGGAACGAACGGCGCGGTCGGACTTGTCCTGCGGCCTGGCATCCATTGCGCGAATGTAGGAATTGACCGCCATTTCATAAAGCTCTTCGTTGACATAGATATCACCCAGCATATTCAGGCTTTCCGGTGTCGATTTGCCGAGTTGGTCCACAATTTCATAAATTTCAGCAGCTTTAACCGGTTGATTTAATCCAACATAGGCATTGGCCTGTAACAGCCAAAGATCGGCCCGGTCGGGCTGCTGTTTAATCAACTGGTCACAGATCGCAACCGCCTCAGCAAAACGGGACTGTTTGAAAAAACTGCGTGCCAGTCCCATTTTCCAGTCAACAGTCGCCGGGTCCAGCAAAATCGCCATCCGATACGCCGATTCAGCCGACAAATGGTTATCCAAAGAAGAGTACGCATAAGCCAGCAGACCATACGTTATCGCGTCGCCGCCGCCCAGTGAAATCACACGCGTCAGCGATTCGGCCGATTTTTCAAAATTCCCCTGCCGGACATAGATCAGCCCCAAATTGCGCCATGCGCGACGAAATTTCGGATATTTTTCAACCGCAACCTGATAGGATGCCGCGGCAATATCGAGCTTTTCCTGCTGAAAATAGATATTAGCCAGAGTAAAGTCAAAAACGGCGCTGTTGGCCGGGTTTTTTGCTTTTACAAGCATCGCGGCGGCTTGATCCATTTTGTCAGAAGAGATCAGGTCAAGCACTTTCTGCATCTGTTCACGCTCGGTAACCGTTACACGAGGCTCAATATCCGTTTCGGCAATATAGCTTTCTGTAAACTGTTTCTTGAACGCTGAATCGTTCCAGATCGCAAGCTCCTCCTGGCTGAGGTGGAATACGGAGGCGGTATCAGGCGTATTGGCATCTTGTCCGGCCGCATAACCGGCAATCAAAACCCAAGTCGTTATTGCAATTATTTTTTTCATATTAATTATCCTTTCGGGAACGTCAATGGTACACGCATACGAAACCGCACAGGCTGTCCGTTGCGCTTCCCGGGTTCAAATTTCCATTGTTTTACCGCCGTCACAGCGGCTTTATCGAAAACGGGGTCGGTCGATTTTTGTATGGCAGGATTTTCCACCCTGCCCTGCTGATCAACGACAAAAACAATATACACCGTACCGGGTGTTTTGCTTCGCATCTCTTTGGTCAGCGTCGGACTGGTCTGATACAAAACGCGCGGCTTTTGGTCGAGGTCAGCAACCGAAAACAAAGCATCCACATCCTGTTTGTTTTCGCCGGCTGCCGCCGTATTCAGCTTAACGACAAAATCGCCGCCTACCAACCCCTCACTGAGCATCGGATTCAGCGCCAGTTCAAGCTGCGACAAATCCAGCGGCTGAGCGGTTTCGGTCAGCTCTGGAGGTTTTTCATCAGGTTTTGGCTCCTCCTGTTTTTCTTCCTGAGGCGGAGGCGGAGGCGCATCCAGCTTAGCCGTGTCGATGGTTTGCAGTTCCAAATCTGACTTCGGCGGCGCGCTTAAATGCTGCATCAGCGGCAACACCAAAAATAAAATCAACGTCATCGCCACTGCAAAGGATAGCCCCAGCAGACGATTAAAGAACTCACGAATAAACCAAATTTTAGATTTAAGCCGTCTCATGCTCTCGACGCTCAGTTTTTAACTTGTTTTGTCGCAACGCTGACCTTGACGGCGCCGGCCAGCTTGGCTTCGTCAATGACACGTACCAGAAGGCCGGATTGGGCGTTGGTATCGGCCTGAACAATGACCGGAATATCTTCTTTCTGGAGCATCCGCTTGACCAGGGGCTGAATCCCACCGAACCCGATCTCACGGCCGCCGTAAACCACTTCACCTTTTGCCGTAAGGGCAATCAGGATGCTGGTTTTTTCCAGCCGGACCGATGAAGCGGCCTGCGGCTTATCAACCTCAATACCGGTTTCTTCAACAAATGATGTGGTAACAATAAAAAAGATCAGCAGAATGAACACGCAGTCAATCATGGGAGACATGTCGATGCCGCCCTCGCTGCTGTCATCTGATCCACTTTGACGAAAACGTCCCATAGATTCCTCGAAATAATAATTAATTGAATACCATTATAAGGACACTCAATATGCTGTCTTTTTGTGGAGATCCATAAAAACAACCGTTTATCACTGGTTCTCCTGGCCGCGCATCGCTTTATACAGCTTTTGAGTACACGCTGTCTCCAGGTGAGCCAGAAACGCTTTATAACGCTCGTGTTTGCGAACCAATTGATATTGAAAAAAAATACCCGGAATTGCCACAACCAGGCCGGTTTCAGTGGTTATCAGCGCCTCGGAAATACCTCTGGCAACCAGCGCCATCGTTTTTTCACCGCCGGAACCGGACGCCAACGCGGCAAACGTGGCAAGCATACCGGTTACCGTACCAAGCAGACCCAGCAACGGAGAAACGCTGACGCAGATTTTCATCACACGCAGGTCGCGTTCATACGGCGCAATTTCAGTTGTTCGTAATTCCTCGAAAAAATCCGCGGTTTGCTTGATGGAATCGCCGCCGGTTACAAAGTCAAGCATCCGGCCGATAGGGCCTTTGCGTTCCGAGGGGTGGTCTATCCAGCGGCGCCATTTTTTTTCCGGTACGGACAGAAACCCCGTTTGACCTAATTTCAGATACACATTGGCACCGATAGCAAACATCATCAGCGACGCCAGAGCAATCGGAGGCATACACCACCCGCCGGCAACCCAGATATCAATCGCCTGATTCCAGAGGGCATTAAACTGTACTAATACTGTATCTGCCGTCATCACGCGGTACCCATTTCATTGCTGTCTTTACCATTACCAATCTCCTGATAAGGAGTCTTGCTGACCTGGTTGATAAACGCAACGGCGGCTTTTTCCATTTCATCGACCACGCTTTTTGATTTTCTCGCCAAAAATGCATACATCAAAAGCGATGGAATCGCCACATACAAACCATATTCGGTGGTAATCAGAGCTTCAGAAATACCACTTGAAAGGGTTTTAACGTCACCGGTGCCAAATACCGTCATCAATGTGAACGTATTCATAATACCGGTAACCGTTCCGAGTAGCCCGAGCAGCGGCGCCGAGGAGGAA
>CAYTHV010000011.1:18741-24819 GCA_964437685.1 uncultured Pirellulales bacterium | reverse complement strand
CGCGGATGATGAGGTCAGGGCGACAAACGGCAGCATTCGCTGAAGCCGAAGCCGAACCGACAAGACATGCTCATACATCACCTCTTCGATCAACTCACGAGGCTCTCTCAGGTGTTCAGCGCCAATGGTAAGCATTTTGCCTGTCGGGCCGCCGATTTCCATGGCCTTTTGCAATGCCCCCTTCTGATCATGTCGGGTAATCAAATTAAGCAGTTCACGAATCTTTTTCTGCGATGGGGTTCGTATCAGAATCATGCTGAGCCATTTATAGAGAGCGACAAGCAGCGCAGCACCGGCCAGAATGAAAATCGGCCACATCACCGGTCCGCCCTTTTTAATGTGTTCTACAAGGGATTCTTCAGTCAGCTCAATTTTGTGCGCATTACCCTGTGTCGGATCAATCGGAAATGCACCGACGCCCTCGGTAATCATTTTGGCCGCCACCTCGGCATCCGCGGGATTGCCGAAAGGAATAATCGCAGGCTCCAGCGATCCAAGACGCTGTTCAGCCGTACCAATGTTCTTGCCGTCGGCTGAACGGAAGATTGCAGACGGGCCGACCATAACAAATGTTCCCTTTTGAACCAAGCCGGTTGAATCCACCGCCGTTCCATCGAATCGGACGCCTCCCAGAGCATCATTGAGCCGCTCGAGCGAGACATCCAATAAATTCGTCTGAGCCAGATAGACTTCCTGCTCGGAAAGGTTGCTGTTTTGTGTGGATAATTTGGCACTCTCAAGCGGCTTGCGATACCGCTGAATTTCAGCGATGTGCAATCGTGATTCAAAATTACGGGTATATTCGCCCAGCAGGTTGGACAGGTATGCGATCTCTTCTCGACGCGACTTGATTTCGGAACGCAGATTGCTTAAATCAAGAGTACGGCTGTCGAGTAATCGAGATGTCTTTTGATATTCAAGACGTACATTAACCAGTTCGCTTTCAAGCTCGCCGAGTTTTTGGCTAAGCGGTATTTTCTCCGTCGCCACCTGTTCGCGAATAGCATTCAGCTCAGCAATACTCTGTTCAAGTTTTTGCTGGACAGATTGCCTGGCCGAATCGAAACTGGTAGTCGCCTTTTTTTCAGTATCTTCCGTTTGTTCCTGCGCTGGAAGGCTCTGCATGCCGACCAAAACCAGAATCAGTATCAAAATGGATTTAATTTTTATCATAGTGTATTTTTTCCAATTATTTAATTTCAATGGGCAATCGTACAAAGGACGCAACTTTTTCATTCTTTAATATGGCGATGGCGGAGGCTATTTCAGCAGCCGCTTGATTATTGGGCTTCCATACCCATGCCGTGTCCGAAATTGTTCCAGTTCCCGCAAACGCTGCATTTGCACTGGTGTAATAGGCCTGACCGATTCCAATGTAGAGAGCAGCCACTTCGACCGAACTGCCATCTTCGAGGGTTCGAACTTCACTGGTAATCGAAATTTCGCGATTAAATTTATCCACTTCATTGAGAATACCAACGATATTTTGAAACCGTTCAGCCACAGACTGTTTGGTTTGCTCAGAGTCCTCCGGCAGCCGCTGGCTAAGCGGCTTGATTCGCTCACGAATCGGGTCGGGCAATCGCTCAACCAAATGCCGGAGTTTTCCCTCGAGATTTTTCAATACACTGACAAGGCTGCTTGAGGCAACCTTAAGTTTTTCATTTTCATCGACCAGTTCCTCACGTTTTTTGTCGGCCTCGGCGATACTCGACTCAGCATCCTTGACTTTGCCCTGCATGGACTCGATTTCACGCTGCACAACGGCAATCCGGTCATTCAGTGTTTCCTTGGACAGGGCCAGATCCCGCTTTTCCTGTGAAATCACGCGCTGAGTTTCGATCCATTTTTCCATTGCGGCTTTGGTGATTTGAGTTTTGCTTTCATTGTCTTCGTCGCCGATTAACGCAGTGCAGGTAATGCAGACAAATCCTACCAGCAAAACTGCCTGGTTCAACATACTCAATCTGTTTAGATGTCGGATGCCGGATTTTCTCTCAATTTTCATATTGTCCTCGTTTTTTATCTTTAACTAATTTTTGTATTGCAGTATCACTTAATTGCCAAAATCTAAACCCGAATGATGAGAAAAACATTAGGGTTATATTGCGATATTGTTAGGCATCTATATATCTATCCACATGCAGGCATCAGCATCAAAAACTCGCACTTAAGCCGATTGAAAACTCCATCCCTTTGCGATAAGACCCTTTCGTCACGTCATCTCCGATATAATCAGAACGGTAGACCGTCTCAATCTCCGGATCGAGGAGGTTTTTGGCCTGAAAACGTAATTTCCAAATTTCACCCAGCTTTTGTGTAATACTGAAATTCAGCGCACCATACTCCAGTTCGTACACATCCGGAATATACTTTCCATTGGATTGGCCGGCTCCCGTGACCAGCGTATCGCCGCGTACCGTATAAAATAGGGCCAACTGGGTTCCGGTTTCCTTGATATCATAGGTTGTAAAAAGGTTATACAGATATTCAGGGGCATTGGTCATATCCCGTTTTGACGTCGGAGCCTGAATATTTGCCTCATCAAATTGTGCCGCTTCATCGGCGGGAAGTATGACTTCTGAATTAATAAATGTTGAATTGGCACCCACTGAGACACCTTCCAATACGTCCCAAAACTGCTCCAATTCCTGACGAGCTTCCAATTCAAATCCATCAATTGTACCTTTGGGATAATTGATTGGGGTAGTATAGGTAAAACCGGCGTTTCGCTGAACATATTCAATTGGATCCTTAACATCTTTATAAAAGTAAGATCCGGATATAATGCTGCCTTTAAACACATTGTAGTCCAGTCTCAAGTCATAGTTTTTCAGTGAACTCATCTGTAAATCCGGATTTCCAATAAAAACATCGCCACCAAGATACTCCTGCTGCTGAATCGGTGATAATTCTTTAAATGTCTGACGTGCAACAGTTTCACTGTAGGATCCCCGCAAGGTTACGGGATCCCACGGATTAAATGCAAAGCCAATCGAAGGCAAAACATCATCTTGCTTAAATGAAACATCTGCATCGCCTGGATTTAACTTTACGGGTCCCGCCGATGGATCTGGAATCCAAGTAACATCTTCTTCCGGCATATTGACAATTGACAGGTCGGTTTTCTCGTGGCGAATACCGCCAATTACATTAAAATAAGGATTCAGGGGCATATCTGTCATATAGTAAAATGCAGAAATTTCTTGTTCGCCTTCATAATCCACATCGATATTCGCGGGAGAAACAGGATGATCTTCATACGGAAAATACCTACTCCAGAGGTCATTCCAAGGACCTATATGCTGAGCGCTATTGTCATTAAAATTGCTGAATGAATCCTGATCGTATTCACGATTAACCATGTCATGAAATAAACCTGCTTTGACATAACCTTCATCGCCGCTCCACTGTTCAAACGGCTGTTTTAAGTCTATTTTGTATTGATTGCTTTCCTCGTCAATATCTTTCCATGTCCGCTGTAAATTACCCATCGTGAAGTTTGCGGCCGGTTTATATGGCATGTGCAGCGGGTTGCTTGTAGACGGTGGAAGCCATGGAGGAAATCCCGGATCGTATGCCGGAGCATACCACAATGAACCAAATTGTGTTTTGTCCGGCTGATAAAGACTGGCAACGCTGGTAGCTATACTCCAATCCAGTTCAAGATTGCTTGTCCAGAACCAATCTCCAAACTGTACTTCCGGGTCAGGGAGTTTGTATGATGCACCAAACTGAATCGTCTTCGTTGTGCGTTCCGTATATTCAAGAGTTTCGGTCCGAAGATACGGAGAGGCATCTTTACCAACTGTATTTCCCGGATGTGTCGCATCATCGGGATTATAATTGGTATACTCAGGTCCGTAAAGGTCAGGCCAGTATTGGTTAAGACTTGCTTTTCCACGCGTATTCTCTGAGATTGTCACCGTATCTTCCGTACTTTGTGTGTACATATAAAGCAGAGAATACTTACTATTCTCAAATTCAAGACCCAGGAGTCCCAACCCTCCCCACTGAATCTGCTCACTGCCCTGAGTTACATCAAAAAGAGAGGTCTTGAAATCACCCTGACTTGGCGATCCCTGAGAATACTGAGGCACCATGGGGCTGCCGGGCGATTCAACCCAATACGAGTCATCGATTCCATCTGAGTAATAAGAACTGTCTTTTTCATAAAAAAAGCTGCCAAGGCCGCCAAACTTTATTCCATTTTCAAAAATATGCTTTGTTCCACCCGAAACCGCCCATTTATAATCCATAGGCTCATCCGTCGTACTAACACCTACCGGGCCATCCCAATTTTGTCCAAACTTCTCATAAGGGATATCGCGTTTATCTTTACCCCAATAATTAAGGTCCTTTCCCTTATGACTTAGAAAATCATCTCCGGCAGAAGGAGAATTCCAACTGGTCGATGTGCTGAAATTGACCGTCGGCTTCTCGGGAATCCCCTTGAGCACCACATTGACAGCGCCGCCGGAAGCATCTCCCTGCTGGTCCGGCGTAAAGGTTTTGCTGACTTGAATACTTTCAATGGCCGCCGAAGGGAATTGATCCAACTGTACAGCTCTCTTATCTGTATCTGCCGTGGGCAGACGAATTCCATTTAACTGGGAATTAACATATCTGTCTGGAAGTCCCCGAACTACGGCGTATTTACCATCTTGAACCGTCGTACCGGCAACCAGACGCAATGCGGCAGCGGCATCACCGGCACCAGCTTGACTCATTAATTCAGACCCAACCGAGTCCATTAATGCCGGACTTTCCATACGCAAATCCAGCAAGGCCTCTTCGGAACCTGCTCCGATTTGTACATCCTGAACGACAAATTCTTCCATTTCGGTAAAATCGCCGGATAATGTTGCATCCGCTTCCGCCATCTTGCCTTCAGAAACGACTACATTGGTTTTGACCTGACGGACATAACCGTCTTTGGAGAAAACAAGCGTATAGGTACCGGGTTTGACCTCGCTGAATACATAATTACCAGCATCGGTTGAAGTTACCATCTGCCCTGTTTCGGAGATTGTAACCTGCGCAGCGGCAAGTGGAGCGTCAAAATCACCATCATAAATCATCCCGCGAATGCTGCCAGACTGCTCAGCAGACAACCCTGCCGCAGAAAAGAACACAAAAAATAAAATTATTTTCCGATAAATCCGTCTTACCATGGCTGCTCAAGACCTTGCTGAATCATGTGAATCTGACCCCAAAGTTCAGCATCCGGGCATGCTGCATACATTGCCATAGAACAGCATGTGGCCGATAAATCTTCAGCACGAGGCCTGGAATTGGGGTTTTCACTTCCCTCCTGTACAGCTTTCTTATAGATTGCCAATGCCTGACCGGAATCCCCCATAATCTGATACAACTCTGCTAACGGACAAATCGCTCCAGCCCGGAAAATATTCACAATTTTATCTTTTTCACGATTAAAGCTAAGCCAAAGAGCCTCTGCCGCAGCCCTGGCCTTATCCGCCTGACCTGCCTGAAACCGCACTTTAAGCAGATTAGCAACACGAGGAATCAAATCTTCCATATCCCAACGACAAGTATCAATGATCTGCTGTGCGGTATCCAATAATTCGATTGCTTTGGCATTGTCGCCATGTTCAACTGCAGAAATCGCCATATCCTGATACGTACTGATGCTAAAAGAGACCGGAAGCTTTTGAAATGAGCCGGCAATTTTATCTTCCACCTGCTGTCGTTTTTGCTGATTTTCATAGTATCGGTCGAACAGTTCTGCATACGCACCGACAGTACTTTGAGCTGTATCAATATTCTCTTTTTGTGCCAAGCTATTAATATCCTGGATTTGTTGGTCGAATGTTGATTCTTCACCGACTTGAGCTTTGATACCGGACAATATTCCACTTTCTGATTCACTTAATTGTGCAGCAACTTGTTCGGCTTCCGAGAGATTACCGAGGACAGCATAGACTTGAGCGATTTTTGCCCGAATGTGGTCCGTTCGCCATTCCTGCTGGACGCCCGTAGTTGAAGCATTCTTCAATACACCTGCTTCACTAATTTGATTTGCTTTGTTCAAATAGAGCCGGGCCAATTCCGGCT
>CAYTHV010000011.1:1084-18731 GCA_964437685.1 uncultured Pirellulales bacterium | reverse complement strand
CATAATACAGCGATACATCCGCATATCCAGCGCCGCGCCGCCAGTTGTCAACTCCTTCGAGATAGTCCAGCGCCCGGCTGAGCTGATTCAGCTTAATGCAAGTTTCAACCACACGCATCTGGCTTCGCGAGCGATCCTTGATGTGCGGATTAACTGGAATCGCTGTAGCCGTATGATATGCAATGTCTAGTAACCGGTTTTGGAACTCAGCTATGGGTTTATCCTTCTGCGGTAAAACCGTCCCGGGTATATCTGCATTCTTTTGCTCTTGTTTTGGCCTATTATCACATCCTGCAAAAAAGAGTAATTTCAGGATAAGAATTACAAATACACACCGTCCTGTTTCAAGTTTTATCATATTATCCTGTCGTTATTCGGTTTCAACGATATCAATACTGAAAAATGCGTTGACAATCTATTTGCAACAAAATCTACTTGAATATTATGTGAGATGTGTTTTGCTTAGATTAGATTTAAGTTAGAATCGATTTGTGCAGAATTTAAATAAAAAATGGCAGGGCATTTCTGCCTCTGCCATTTTATTTCTAAAGAATGAACCAAATTACAGATTGACCATCCAATTTTCGCTTAAGTTGGCAAAATCACCCAGATCAACACTGCAATCACCATTGATATCAATAACAGAGTGAACGCCGCCATCAGTCATTCCATACTGATATGCCGCAGACCAGCCGATCAGCCAGTTTTCATCCGCATTGAATGCCCCGCGGTACTGTTCGGAAGTGAAGAAACCGTCAGCAGGGGCCGCTGCAACACTGGTCAAAGCATTATTGGCTGCACGCGGATCAACATATGTTACCGGAATCATTACTAAGCTGCCCAAGGTAACGGATGCACCGCGATCCAGTTTGCGAATCGGCTGCGTTGTCGCCGTTACATTATTGATGTTGTTGGCACCAGATAGTGCTGAAACAGTGTTATATGTTGAATAGGCGCCGGTAGAATAAAGATTGCGGAAGAAAACACAGTCGCTGATTTCGTTCAGATTACCGCTGGTTTGGGCAGCGTAAACTGCCTGCAGTTGAGCCGATGTATAACCATTTGCGTTGGCATGGCCGCCAGTTTTGGAGTTGGCGGTGTTCCACATTTCAGCATAGCCAGACTGCCAGGTTTCATTGAAACTCAGCGTAGTATTGTAACCGTAACCGTTACCGCCATCACCATCAGTGTTATCGTTTTTCAGAAGCAACTCGCCCAAATCCATAAAGATACTATTGCGAATCTGAGCACGGCAACCATCACGCAAGGCAATACCGTGGTCGCCGCCGGTGCTGGCGGGCTGACCAATCACAGTAGCATTGTAAATTACACCGGTTGTTACCGGCTGACCATCAGAATCTTCCGCACCATCCATCTCGATGCAATTATCACCAACACCGGACCCCTGAGCTGCATTTACGCTGTAACCCTGAACAATAAAGACATTCTGAACCTTGCCGCGCCACCCCTGGTCGATATCCAGCGAATCATCGCCGACGTTCCAAATGCTGGTATTTTTCAGATTGACCGTACCACCCCAGATTTCAATACCATCATCAACGTTATTCATTATTTCAATATGATGAATATCAGTTTCACGGCCAATGCCGCCTAAAGACAAACCATTCAGTTCATCTGCCAGTGCTATTACTTTACCACCATAACGTAAAGAAACATAGCTCAGCGAACCGCTGTCATCATTATCATTATCACCGCCATAAAGAACATTGGGATCGCCGGTAAAAGCCGCAGTTAAGCCTTCCATTCTTCGCTTATCAATCGCATCTAAAGTCGCGGTATTGCTGACAACCGGAGCACCGGCACCATCCTGATAACTCTGTGCAGTACCTTTATATTTATAGCTGCAAATAAGGCCTCTGCCCATGATGGTCAGATTGCCCCATTCATTACATGCGGCACGCCATGTTGTAAAATCATCATTGGTTGAGGTAAAAATAACAGGATCCGTACAGGTACCATTGGCATAAATTTTTGCCCCACGGCAAACCGCTAAGCTACCCTGATCTGCCGGTAAGCTGGCAATTACTGTCCCTGCTTCAATCGTCAGCGTCGCACCAGGTACCACAAAAATCTGCTTTTTCAGACGGTAGGTGTTGCCTGCTGTCCATGTTGTTGAGGTTGTAATGTCGGCATTAACTTCCACAACTGCCGCCTGCACAGTACTGGCAATCATCATGCCAATCAAAGATGTTAATAATACCATTTTCTTCAAGCTTTTCATTCGTTCTTCCCTTTCTGTTTTGTTTTCTTGTTTGCGGGCATTCGATCCTGTCAAACACCCAATTTCTTCTGACACCATGATTTACATACGATTTCTTACACACACTCACACAAAAAATAGGGCCACACGCCCTATACCACACACAAAAAAGTTTCTCCCCTTGGTTTTTCATCCCCTATCGCTCATAAATACCGGCGATATGTATCTCCGAAGCCGAATCCACAGGTCTCAGGCAACATTATCCTGTTTTCTGATTAGAAATAGATTAGCTCTAAATTAGAAAATGAATAATCCGTTTGGCATTTCGGACATCCAAAACTCTGGATACAATTGAAAATCGAGTTTTTTATCGGAACCATTTCCCCTGCCCCAAGATATTCTATATTTTAAGAAAAGAATGAAAAACTAACTTATTGATCCGCTTAAACCAGCCGATGACCCCCTTAAGATGCTGGAAAAAGCATAAAATAGGTATTAATGGCCTGAAAAATAAAGGACAACAACAACATGACAAAGATAACATTGGCGATTTTTGTAGTGATAATTTGCTGTATTGCGGGTTGCGTCTCCGATTTTCAAACCGGCTGGAATGAGTTTGAAAACAACAATTATGCAGCAGCACTGGAAAAATGGAAACCTCTGGCGGAAAATGGCGATGCCGGGGCTCAATTCTATATGGGATTGATGTATGAACAGGGATTGGGCGTCGCACAGGATTATGCAGCGGCGGTCGGTTGGTATCAGCGGTCTGCCGAACAGGGATTCACGTCCGCTCAAAACAATTTGGCCTTACTCTATTATAAAGGATTGGGGTGCGCTCAGAATAATGCCAAAGCTGCGGAATGGCTTGATATCGCCGCCGCGCAGGATAATACCTTTGCTCAAAGCAATTTGGGTGTTATGCAATTACGGGGAGAAGGAACCTCGCAAAATGACCAGAAAGCTGTGATAAATATCCGCGTTGCCGCCATAGATGGAGACCCAAAGGCGCAATTTATCCTGGGCTCAATGTATTATGAAGGTAAGGGAGTTGTCCAAAATTATCGTCAGGCAGCCAAGTGGTATAAACTTTCTGCCGAACAGGAGTACGCACCCGCGATCAATCAGCTTGCTTTGATGTATGAAACCGGACGAGGCGTAATGCATGTTCCAGACAAAGCTGTCAGACTTTACAAAAAAGCTGCCGCCGCTGGAAATATTCAGGCTCAGAATAATCTGGCCTTGATGTATATCGGCGGAACAGCGATTGAAAAAGATTATGACAAAGCCAGACACCTCATTGAGCCTCTTGCACAGCAGGGAATCCCCCAATCTCAGTGCGCTATGGGTATTTTGAGTTATACGGCCCAGCCTTCTTTGAGAAACTATTCCGAAGCGATAAAATGGTTTACTCTTGCCGCCAAGTGTAATATCGCTGAGGCACAGCATTGCCTCGGATTAATGTATTTTCAAGGACATGGTGTTGATAGAGATTATGAAAAAGCCCTGAACTGGTACCAGCTTGCCACCAAACAAAATTATGGACCGTCGCTTAATAACCTGGCGTTAATGTATTACGAAGGAGTCGGGGTTCAGCAAAATTACCCTGAAGCCATTAAGTGGTTTCAAGAAGCCTGCAAACAAAATATCCCGCAATCACAGTACTCAGCGGGCTGGATGTATTACAAAGGACTTGGCATTCCACAGGATTACCGGCAGGCCGCCGAATTGTTTCGTATGGCGGCCGAACAGGGATTCGTTCTCGCCCAAGCGCAATTGGGGATGATGTACCTGAAAGGCCAGGGTGTCCCCCAGGATAACGAACAAGCCGTCAAATGGCTGCGGCTGGCTGCCGATCAGGGATACGCAGTTGCACAAACCAATCTGGCTCTGATGTATGCCAAAGGACAAGGCGTTCCCAAAGACGATAAAATTGCCGCAAACTATTTCACTCTTGCCGCTGAACAGGGCAATACGGCTGCACAAAACAAGCTCGGTTTGATGTATGAATATGGACGCGGCGTAGCCCAAGATAATGCCGCGGCAAAGAAGTGGTATAACCTTGCGTCCGCTCAGGAGTATAAAAAAGAATCAGAACCGCCGCGGAATGTAATTACTGCTAAACTTGAATGCAGATAACAGAAAGATCATTAGCCTTCAAAATCTGCCTCAGGCTATTATCGCAGCCCGGCAAGCAAGCCTGTCACCAAGCTGAATAGTCTTGCATTTCGGGGTTAGTCCAGAGATTTGATCTTTTTGGGTTTGCAGAGATAATCTTTTTTGCGTGCTGTCCTGCCGCATTTTTCACAGAGATACCTGGCAGGCAGAATATAGCTCAAAAACGTGTCGCTTTCGTCGGCCTGCAATTCTTTTCTGACCATTTTGCATATTTTTTTGCTCATAGCAATATCTCCTCAGATTAGTTTTTTACGAGTCAACACCGACATTGGTTCACTGTTTTTCAGTTTGCCGTATTGGATTAAATCGAAATTGTGCTTTCTGGAGACGAGCAATTCCTGCTGCATGATCGTAAAACTGCTGTTGACTCCGAATTGGCTGTTCGCCGGGGAAAAGAAGCTCATAGCTGCTGTCAGAACGCAATTGCCAGGCACTGATTGTATCGGAAAAATAAGTAGTCAGAATATCATACAGCCGCTGCTTAAGATTTGGCTGAGTTATCGGAAACAGCAACTCCAGACGCCGGTCAAGGTTGCGTCCCATCATATCCGCGCTGCTCAAATACACTTCAGAGTGACCGCCATTGCCGAAATAATAAATACGGGCATGTTCCAGGTAACGATCTAAAATTGACACAACTTCAATATTATCAGAGATAGCCTTAATCCCTGGACGAAGACAGCAGATGCCGCGTATATTCAGACAGATTTTTACACCCGCAATGGCCGCCCGATATAGCGACTGGCAGATTTCCTTATCCTCAAGCGAGTTGGCTTTAAGAATAATCAATCCCGGATGGTCGGGTGAGTTTGCTTTAATCTCTCTTTCAATGAACTCCAGTAATCGTCGTCGGAGCGAGGTTGGAGCAATAGTCAATTTCGACCAACCAACTGACTCTGAAAACCCCGTTAATAGATTAAAAAAAGCCCCTACGTCCAGAGTCAGTTGTGGATCACAGGTAAAAAAACCAACATCTGAGTATAGTCGAGCTGTTTTGTCGTTATAGTTTCCCGTGGATAAATGGGCATACCGTTTAATGCGACCACCTTCTCTGCGGATAATCAGTAGTGCCTTAGCGTGAGTTTTAAGGCCTGCCACACCATATATCACATAGCACCCCGCATCCTCTAATCGCCTTGCCCATCGTATATTCCGGGCCTCATCAAATCGTGCTTTCAATTCAACTAATACGGTAACCTCTTTGCCCCGGCGAGCCGCTTGTTCCAATGCGTTGATAATCGGCGAATCAGGACTGGTACGATAGAGTGTCTGTTTGATGGCAAGCACATTAGGATCTTCCGCTGCCGACTGAATCCATTCAACAACCGGTTCAAATGACTCATACGGATGGAACAGCATTACATCATGGTCAGAAACCGCATCCCAAACCGAATCGAAACCGACCAAATCATTGGGTTTTTGTGCAGGCCAGTCAGGCCAGCGTAATGATTCAAAACCACTGCGTCCAATAAGTTCCCATAGACAGCGTGCATCCGGCAACCCGACTATCGGATATAGCTGCGTCTCTGTAACATCAAACTGGACGATGATCCAGTCTCTCAGCATCTGCGAGCAATTTGTGGATATTTCGATGCGTACCGCTTTGCGCCGTCGGCGTTCCAATACCGCAGCTTCAATCGTTTCCAGTAAATCCGCGGCCTCATCTTCCTGGATTTTTACATCTGCGTCACGTGTGATACGAAAAATATCCGCTGATATAATTATCTTATCCGGTACGATCAAATTAGCGAATTCAACCAGAATATCCTCAATTGTAACCCAATACGAGCTTTCCTTGCTTGGCATTGCGATAAAGCGGGGTAATGCGGTAGGGACGGGAATAACCAAAATCTGTTTTTCCTCACTGTTTTTTGGAGACAGTGTTATTCCTAAATGCATTTGAAGATTCGGCAGTAAAGGGAATGTTTGTGTATCCATAACCGCTATCGGTGTAAGCAACGGCAGCAGGTGGTGCTGAAAGTATTCCCGCCAAAACCGCCGTTGGTCTGAGTTCCAGTCGCCGCGGCGTAAAACATACAAACCGAACTTACGCAGTGATGTCAGCAGCGACATTGTCGACTCGGCATGCTGGGCGGTTAACTCAAGCGTTTTTTGTCGGATAAGATCAAGCTGCTCAGTTGCAGTCAATCCGCTCGGGTCCGTTGCCTGCACACCGGCATCAACACGCTGTATCAGCCCCGCAACCCGAATCATAAAAAATTCATCTAAGTTGGAGCTGAAAATGGCCAGGAATTTCATTCGTTCCATAGGGGGCATATTTTCACGCATCGCCATATCCAGCACGCGCTTGTCAAATTCCAGCCAGCTAAGTTCCCGATTAATATATAGCTGGGGATTATCCAGACTAATTTTCAATTTTGCAGACATAAATCATTTCACAGATTCAGGTAAAGGTTCTAATTCAAGATTCAAGCCGAAGACATCTTCAAATAAACTGCTTCGGATTTCAACCGATCGTTTGCTCAACGACTCATCCGACAATCCCGGCGCTTGAATCCGCACTGAATCCTGACTCAGCAGACAGCGTAATTGATCAATCTGTCGAATATCAGTAACATCCAGCGCCTTGGCAAGACGCAAAATTGCCGCTAATTTGTTGACCAAAATTCGCGATTCCTGCGGCAACGCCGTATATTCCAGGTGTGAAACTTTGGGCGCACTGCGGCGATGATATCGCGCAACATGGGCAACTACCGCAACTTCATTCGTCGTAAGGCCGTATATTTCAGAATTTGCCACCAGATAATACGTATGTTTATGATATGCACGCGTCGATACAAAGGTACCACACTCATGGAGCAGTGCCGCAAGTTCCAGCAGCAGGCGTGATCTGAATTTCAACCCATGAATGGCTTTCAATTCATCATACAAACGCAATGCGCAATCCGCCACACGGCGCGCATGATGTAAATTAACGCGATATTTTTCCGCAAGCGTCAATGCTGACTGAACCGCTTCCTGAGTAATCGATTCATCCTCCTGTCCGCGGCAACGCCGAGCCAGTTCCAGCAAAAGACCATCCCGCATTGAAACGGACGGCACAAAAATCTCTTTTGCACGGGTAAGACGCAATAATGCCTGGAAAATGAGTAACGCCGGCAGCAATGTTTCTGCATCTGAATACGACATGTCTGATTGCAGCGTTAATTGTTCGGCAGTCAGGCATCGGTTGCGACGGACAAAATCTTCAAATGCCTGCCGGGTAAACCGATGGATTTTTGGATTTTCCGATGGATTACCAATTTGTGCCGCAGTGAAACGTGCATCCGCTCCAACGGCAATAAAGGTTCCGACCCGCGCCAATGGAACCAGACTTTCGACGGACGCCAACACCGACTCGATTTCATTTTCAATCAATTCGGCAACCTGCGAGCTGGATCGCCCTGCCGTGCCGAGTATTTCCTGGATTCGGATTGAACCCAACACAAGACTTTGCGAGCTAATCAGTTTGCCGCGACGCATAATGGTCATCATGGTGCTGCCGCCGCCGACCTCGCAAATCAGCATCTGGCTGCCGCCAACATCCCAGGACTTGTCGTTCATTGCCGCACGCACCGCTGAAACAGTAATTCGGCGCTCTTGTGAAGCGTCGATAATCTGCACCTCTAAACCACATGCCATTAAAATCCGGTCGAGGAATACATCCGCATTGCGTGCTTCGCGAACAGCGCTGGTGGCGACAGTCCAAATGTGCCTGATTTGATACTCATCGATTCGTCGCTTAAATTCCCGCAGAATACCCACCGCTGCCCGCATCGTCACAGGCGTAAGCCGAAAATGACAAAAACAATCCTGCCCCAGTCGAACGGGACGATTGGCACGTTCGATAATATCGACCGTCCCGTCAGCCAAAAGCTGTCCGACGGTCATCCGAATGGAATTGCTCCCAATATCGATCGCCGCCAGCATCTGCGGCAATTGTAAATTTTGTTCTTGTTCCTGCATATTATATAATTGTGCGTCAATCGGCCTTATTTGTCAATGGTTCAATTTGTTAGCGTTTTATTAAGACGAACTTCTCCTCAAAATCTCAATCGTACGGCCGGTTGCCCGCTGCAGCAGATCCGCTTTTTCCATGCCATAATCAATTTCCGGCAGACACTCCCTGTCACCTTCACAAATAATTCTGATCTGTTGAGGCTGAATATTGACGATAAGTTTTTTAATAACTTTGGAATGGCTCCTATCCAAACCATCTGCCAGACGTACCATCCCGGCAAGCTGTTCGACCAGCGTTTTTTCTTTGTCATCCATATCACTGTATACCGGGTGTTTCGGCCTTGGCAATGCTTTGCGGTGGTAACGGGCAATCATTGCCACGATCTTTCGCTCAGTTAAATCCAACGGCATTGTCATATCGGACAAGATCATCCTCATTGATGTTTTATGATGTTCTTGGCATCCTTCTCTCCACCCAATATCATGTAAAATCGCCCCACAGGTCAGCCAAAACCGGTGTTCCGATGAAAGCTGAAACATTGAATTAAGCCCGTCAAATAAACATTCCGCCAGAAAAACAACCTGTTCACAATGGTTCGCCTCATAATCACATTGACGAGCAAATGCGCGTATCGCAGTCAGACGATCAATTTGTTTTTGCAGATTAAAACTGTGTTTTTGTTTCTGTCTGTTCATCCTCTGTCCGTACAAATTCTCTCTGTTCTGTTATTTCAGCAAACCGCTCTAAAGGGTGATTATTATACCACTGTTTAATTACCGCAACTGCCTCTTGATATCGTTTTTCTCTCGATGCCATACGATCTTGCCGCAAGTATTCCAGCCCGGGACGCAATCGGCTAAACGCTCGAGTATGGCCGGAATAATCTTTCGCCCGCTGTTTTTCCTGATCCTTAAAATGATCTATCATTTCAATCCAAACATCACAATCATGCAGTTCGCCCAGAATCGCCTGTACTTCTTTGAGTGATTCGAGATACTCGGTTAGTATGCCAGACAAAATCACATTCCCGATTTCAATGGTATATCGCAATTTTTTGAATGCAATTCGCAGTTTATGATGTTCTTCCTTGTCTTGCGAATTGTCTATGCAGGACTGCCGCTCTTCTACATTTTTTAACCGGGGCGATACCTGCCGCATGAATCGGTCCAATAAATCCTCTTGGTTCCCTGACGACGGATAAATCTCAGACAGATACTGCAATTTGTCCATTTGTAAACGAATGTTAATCAATACGTGCTTTTTTTGAAATTTTTTGACAACGACGACTATCTGTTTTTGTTTTTTTCTACGACTCTGCTTTAGTCGAAGCAATAACCTTTCGATTCCGGGACGAACTACCCGATGTTCACTATCTAATTTAGAAGTAAATTGCTCTAAAAACGCAATCTGAACATCCAGATCACGCGGAATGCTTGACTGACACAATAACTTTTTAGCCGCTTTTTTCCAGTTCGCCACATAGACTGGTTCAAAACAATCTGTGAAAAACACCAGCGCCTCGCGTAACCGCCGACATGCCACGCGGGTTTGATGTAATGGCTCAATGTCTTCTGTGTTATCTAACCCAGCCAGATACTTGGCAAGGTTGTCCGTCTGCTTGCGGATAAGCGTACAAGCCATCGATACTATCTTAGCGTCTTTCTCCATAAACAGTGTCTTGTTCTGCTTACATTGATCTTTTTGTACAAATTCTTCTGTTATTAGACGAAATTGATTGAATAAAGCAAGTTAAAAAGTTATCTTAATTGCCAAGATATAAAAACCATAAAATGAGGTAGAAGATGACGAATTTAGAGTGCAAGACACGATGTGTTGGAATATTAACCGCAGGAGGCGATTGCCCTGGACTCAATGCGGCTATCCGTGCGGTTACTAAAGCTGCTATTAATGAGTACGGGATGACTGTTGTCGGAATTCTCGACGGTTTTCGTGGTTTGGTGGAAAACCGAGTCATCCATCTTGAACAAAAGGATGTCAGCGGTATTTTGACCCGTGGCGGAACAATTCTCGGAAGCAGTCGTGACAAACCTCACAAAATGCCCATGGGCGGGAAGTTCCGCGATATGACACAAGTGGCCGTCGAAAACATTAAGCGTCATCACATCGATTGCTTAGTCTGCCTTGGCGGCGGAGGAACGCTCAAGAATGCTTTACGGCTGCATCAGCAAGGCAAAGTCAATGTCATCCACCTGCCCAAAACTATCGACAACGACATCGAAGGCACAGATGTTTCCTTTGGGTATGATACCGCAATGCAAATTGCCACCGATGCTATTGACCGGTTGCATACCACCGCGACCAGCCACCACAGGATTATCGTCTGCGAGATTATGGGACACAACACTGGCTGGTTGACACTCAGTTCCGGCATCGCCGGCGGTGCGGATGTGATTTTAATCCCTGAAATCCCCTATAATCTGGAAATCGTCGCCGAATATCTTCAGGAACGCCGACGACGCGGCAGTCGATTTTCGATAATTGCCGTCGCTGAAGGGGCCATTTCTATCGCCCAAGCCAAGGCACGCGAGAAAGCCCTCGCTAAATCCTTAAAAAACAAAACCGGTAAAAATAAAGACAAGAAAAAAAACAAAACAGTAAACCCTTCTGAATTGATGGAACTGGCTATTGACGAACTTGAAGATGCTCTGGGTGAATACACAGAGAACGGCAAGCAAAAATATTCATTGGTACAGGAACCGATGGCAAGCCGTATTGCCCGACAACTTCAGGAATTGACCGGGATTGAAGCCCGGGTTACCTCGCTTGGACATGTCCAACGCGGCGGCACACCAAGTTCATTTGACCGTTTGCTGTGTACCCGGCTGGGAACTAAAGCAGTTCAGCTTTTGGCCAAAGGTCAGTACAATGTGATGATCGCCTATGATTCAGGTGTTTGCAAACCAATTCCCATCGAAGAGATTGCAAGCAAACGCAAAATCGTCCCAACCGATCATCCGATGATTACCTCTGCCCGACTTGTCGGGACCTGTATGGGCGACCAAATTCCTAACTTCTGACAGGGCCGTTTTCTGATTACCCTCACTGTGGCAGCGTGAGGGTAAATATCGAACCTTTACCGATACCGCTTTGAACGGAAACAGTTCCCCTGTGGCATTGCACGATGTGCTTGACAATCGCCAGTCCAAGACCTGTCCCCCCAAGCTGACGACTGCGGGCTTTATCAACCCGGAAAAATCTTTCAAAAATACGAGCCTGGTGTTCCGCAGCAATCCCGCAGCCAAAATCCTGAACCGAAATAACCAGATTACCTTTTTCTGATACTGCAGAGATATTAACCTGTCCGCCGGTGTGACTGTACTTGATGGCATTATCGGCCAGATTCAGCACGGCCTGCTCCAGCAGAGATGCATTGACCCTTGCCGTTAAATCCGATGGACATTCCAGATTTATCCGAATTTGCCTTTGTTCCGCTTTATACCGACACAATTCCGCCGTTTCTTTCAGAATATCCTGAATTGCACACGATTCGAATGAGACGTGAACATTCTGCCCATCCTGCTCCAGCTCGCATAGCAATAAAAGATCTTCAATAATGGAATTTAAGCGGTCTGCCTGTCGTGCGATAATACCGAGAAATCGCCTTGCATCCGCCGGCGTATCCACTGCCCCATCCTGTAAAGTTTCAATAAATCCCTGAATGGATGTAATCGGTGTTTTCAATTCATGCGACACATTGGCAACAAAATCACGTCGAATCTGCTCAAGCTGATAAAGCCGTGTAATGTCGTTCAATACGATTAGTATTCCGATCTGCTCGGATTGATTTCCAAGCAATGCAGAAGAACGTGCCTGAACATATATTTCTGTCTGATTAGGACCAAGCATCAGAATCGTTTCTTCTGCAGGGAGGACAGATTTAATCGCATTTTGTATAAATTGCTGAAGCTGACTGCCGTGAATCACTTCCCCTACCGAAAGTCCTGGCGTTTTCGCCAGATCAAGTTTCAGCATCGCAGCCGCCGCAGGATTTAGCGACAGACATCTGCCCTGTGTATCAAATGCAATGAGTCCTTCCTGCATTGCTTCCAAAATCGCCCTTTGTTCATTTTGAAAACGACCTGCAGCCTGAATCCGCTGTTCTAATTGTTCGGCCATCGAATTGAGCGTCCTGGCAACATCTGCAATCTCCCCATGACCAAGAATATCAAGACGATATACAAGATTACCCCGGGCAAATTCCTCGGTACCCCGCTGCAATAATGCCAGCGGACGCGACCATTTCCACGCCAGCCCTAAACTGAGTAAAGCCAACCCAAATACAATCAACAAGCTGTACTGGATAAAATGGAGCCGTAATGCACGTTGTGTATGTTCAATCTCGGCAAGAGACAACGAGGTTCGCACAACAGCAACAACTTGATTTTCACTGATAATCGGTACGGCAACATACATCATCCGCTGCTTGAGGGTTGAGCTGGGACGGAGTTCGGAGTAGCCCACCTTACCAGCAAACGCCTGCTGTACCTCGGGGCGATTGGCGTGATTTTCCATTGACGCCGGACCTTTGCTTGATTCACCAAGCACGCGGCCGGTATTTTCGATCACCGTTATGCGCGTCGCAATATCCTGACTTATTTTTTTACACAACAAATCGATCTGAACCAAGTCTGCTTTGTCAACAGAGTCGCTGAGTATCGGAATCGCCAGGCGGGCGTGATGTTCGAGTGTTTGGCGAGTTTGATGAGTAAAAAACTGGTCGATCAGAACGGTGACATTCCAATAAAATGCAACCAGAGCAAGCAAAGCTATCAGCACATACGAGGGAAATATCTGCCACAACAAGCGTTTTTTCATCGTTTACTATCCAACTACTATACGACCCATGAGCCTAATCTTTCATTCGGTAGCCTACGCCTCGAACGGTTTCAATATGTTTTCCCACAGAACCAAGCTTTTTGCGAAGCCCAACAATCTGTACATCAACCGAACGGTCAGTAACAGGATAATCGCTCCCGTGAACCGCGTCAACAATTTGATAACGTGTAAAAACCCATCCCGGACGACTGGCCAAAAAACGCAACAGACTAAATTCAGTACTGGTAAGTGTTACCGGTTTGCCCTTTACGATGACCCGATGACGACCGCTGTCGATTTCGATCTCATGAATCCGTAGCAGAGATTTATCGGATAACTCAGACGCCTGATCTCTTCGCAAAACCGCCCGAATCCGGGCCAGCAGTACTCGAGGACTGAATGGCTTGGTAATATAATCAGAAGCCCCCATCTCCAACCCTGCGACAACATCCGCTTCGGTACCCTTGGCAGTTACCATAATAACTGGAATGGCACTGGTTTTTGTATCTTTTTTGAGTGAACGACAAACCTCAAGACCATCCATTCCAGGCAGCATCAAATCCAATAGAATCAAATCCGGTACCATGGCACAGGCTTTGGTCAACCCTAATGGTCCCGTCCCGGCAACTTCAGCGTGATAACCATTTTTCTTCAGGTTATAACAAACCAGCTCCTGAACGTCTTCTTCATCTTCAATAACCAATACTTTTTCATCAGCCATATACTGACCCTTTAATATAAACTCTCACGCCATTATCAGTTTATATTATTAGCGCATTGTTAGCAAACAATTAGAGTTTCGTTTCATTTTTGCCATCTTCATCTGAATATGGCTTTACTACAGTACAGTTGCACATTTGTCAATATATCCATAACACGTTGTCTTTATGTGCGTTAGGAATAAAACAGGATATATGTTTTTAAAAATTCATATGGTGAAATTAATACGCTATTTTGAATATAAAATATCTACTTATTTTATCTCATCGTAGATTCGGTTTTCCTGTGAGGAAGCATGTATTATCAAGGCTGAATAAAAATGCACATGAAATCCAATATTACTATGCCAGAAGATTTATTACATCAAAGCCGGATTTCTTTAATTTTTGACAGACAATATGAATCTCCGCTTCGGTCGGAAGCCTAAGCGGCAACCTCATCGGGCCGGTCTTAAACCCTCGCTGAGATAAAAAATAAGCCCCAAAGGCAAGAAAAGAAAAGCCCTGAATCGAAATCCAGTAATCGGAGAATTTTTCCTGTAATTTCCGTCCCTGTTCAAAATTTCTGTTTTTCACGGAATTGACTATTTCAACAACAATTTCCGGCACAATGTTATAGGTCGAACCAATGGCGGCATCAATACCTTTTATCATCATCGCCTGAAAAAGACACTGGTCGTAGCCGTGAAACACCTGCCAATTCGCCGGCCCCTGCTTAATGATCGTCTGATGAACCGCCAGATCGGATACAAAAGCCTTTAGGCCAGCCATATTGGGAATCGCCGAAAATCCGTCGATGATCTTCTCGACGCCGTGTTTTTCTACCATAGAGCCAAATAGATAAGGATAAAATGGTAAATCCGAAGCCTGTGCAACAGCGGACAGGCATTTGATCTCTTCCGCAAAAGGCACACTGTAGTACTGTGGCGGAAGAGAACTGATTCCTTTTACGCCTTTTAAACCAGCAGCATGCTTTGCCAGATCAACCGCATCCTTAATCGCCATACACCCGACATGGACCATCAGCGGAACCTGGCCGTCTAATTCACTGGAAACAGCTTCTGCAATCTTTTTTCTCTCTTCCATACTGAGCAAAAGCCCGCATCCCGTGGTGCCGCACAAATAGAATCCACCTGCGCCTTTTTGAACCAGCCATTTTGCCAAACGAGCAGTCTCCGCATAGTTCACTTCGCCATTGTCACAAAAACAGGTATAAAGTGCAGGGATAATACCTTTAAAAATTTTTGCCATTTTCTATTCCTAAGCTTTTTTAGAAGACTGTGTGCCAAATATCTCTAATTCTTCGCTAACAATGCCGCCGCCTGACAGGATTTTACAAGGCAATCTCAACTCGTTTATGAGTTTTCCATGATTTTATTGCAGCATCACAGACCGCCATGGAAACCAGGCTGTCTCTTGCTGAGCTTTCAGGTGATAATTTTTTTTCAACCGCCTGCAAAAACACCTTATGTTCCGCTCGATACATGTCGTCACGATCTATACTAAATGATTCAATTTGCGTTGATGAATTTTCCCGAATTCCTGTACGCAATACACCTAAGTTGGCATCAAGAATAGCCCAGCCTTTGTCTCCAACTATTTCATATTCATGTATCTCCGGCATTTGAACATAATTTAAATGAATGCTTGAAATAAGCGGTCTGTCATACTCACAGGTAATTACCGCTAAATTAGGGTTGGAGGAAAAATCAAGAACACCTCCCTGCAATGCTGAAGCGTAAACTGCTTTGGGTTTTTCCCTTAATAACCAGAACAGAATATCCGGCTGATGGGTATAGTCATAAAACAGGGCTCCTTCCTGAGCGGTTTGGTAGCGTGAGACGGAATTGACAAGTGTAATATAGGTACCCACTTTCGCGTGAGCATGTAAAATAGTACCTAAGATTTTTTGTTCAACAATTTTCTTGAGCATCACCAGGCCGGGATGGAAATGCAAATGAAATCCAATATTTAAAAGTCTGCCGGAAGATTCAGCGGCCTCTCGCATTTTTATTGCATCGATCAAATTGTCGCTCATGGGTTTTTCACAAAGAACATGCGATCCCGCATAAAGCGCCTGAATTGTCTGAGATGCATGCAATGAATGAGGCGTGGCAATCACAACCATATCAGGTTTTGTTTTGAGCATCTCTTCAAATGTTTTATGGGTGGATAATCGCCCAAGCTTTTCCTGAGCCGCCTCCAAAACATCAGGATTGGACTCCACTAATTCCACTATAATATTTTTCTGCTCCTTTAAGAGCCTTGCATGACGCAGACCAATAGACCCCAGCCCCACAACCGCAATTCGTTTTCTACTTACCATGATAATGCATCTCCATATTTATTTCAAAACCTACATTTTGTCATCTGATCTAAACGCAGAACGCGATCGTTGTTTGTCAACAACAATAAACAATATAATACCAATCAATCCCATGACTATCGACGCCAGGAAAGAAAAACCATAGTTCCCGCCAAAAATATGCGTAACAAGAAAACCGATAAAAAGCATTACAAAAGACTGTGTAAACAGATTAACCGATCCGCTGCACGCACAGAATCTGGCAAATTGTTCCCGCTGGACACTGGAAGTGACAAAAATACTCGCTGCTGTCCCCATAAGACTGTAAGAAGCTATCCCTATCAAATAGGCGCCAGCCAGCATGTGGACCGGCAATACATGGAGTCCGAACCATTTAGAAATCAATTCTGCACTGACAACCGGGTTGATTCCCAAAACCGCCGCCCCAACAGCGCCAGCATATGCGATTATCAAGGATCTGAGTGTACCAAGCTTATCGACCGACCACCCAATAAAAAACGACATAATGACCACGGTAATCAAGCCGTATTGCAATATTTGCATACCGACCTGCCCTTCGGTCATCTGCAAATTTACTTTCGCCTGTAATGCCACAAACGTCCCGGGAATACCCGCCTGCATACAAAAAGCATATGCAAAAAACAAGGGTATATTTTTCGTATTCGAAAAACCAAATTTCAGTGTATTCCATATAACCGATACCGGGTTAAAATCAGGTTTTTCTTCTGTCCGAACAGGGGGTTCTTTAATAAAAAAAAGCAAAAGAGCTGTTGCAACTCCAACAACCAATGCACTGGCTCCAAAGGCTGTTTTTTCACCATGTGAGTCAACCAGAGGCAGTAAGACGACGATACTCAGCCATCCGCCAACACTGCCAATAAACAAATCATTAATGCCGGTAATTCGACCCCAATAACATTTTTTTGAAATATCATTATTAAGAAGCGGATAGGTTGCCGCCCGAGCCTGCGCAGCCAGATTAAAAGCAAGATAGAGTATAAGACATGTCCCGAAAGACAGTGAATATGGAAAAAGAATTAGTGCAATTACAATGATCGGTACCGCAATCGCAATAAAAGGCAGCCTTCGCCCCCACTTCCACTGCCACTTATCCGTCAGATTAGAAACATAGAGGATTGTTGGAATAGCGAGCCAGCCCGTTATGGCAAAAACTGTCGATATTTCAGAAGCGTCAAGTTTTGCATTGGCCATGTGCATTGACATCAGACTGGCAGTGGCGCCAAATCCGAACGTATAGAGGGCGTTACTGAAGATGATAACAAAGATATTTTTAAAAAACAGCTTCTTGTTATCATAGTACGGCTTCAGATGCGGCAGATTTTCTATTAATTCATGGTCTATATGATTACTCAAATGCAACTCCAATCCGGCATATATACTAATTT
>CAYTHV010000011.1:0-1074 GCA_964437685.1 uncultured Pirellulales bacterium | reverse complement strand
AGACATAAAATCTCTATTTCCATATACTAAAGCCGCCATCGACAACCAGATTATGCCCGGTAATGTAATCCGAGGCAGACGAAGCAAGAAACAAGATTGCTCCTTTTAAATCCATTCCATCCCGACCCATTCGGCCCAGCGGCGTAGCGTTACTATAGTCTTTGACAAAAGCTTGCGGCTGGCCTCGTTCAAAACCGCCCGGAGAGATCGCATTGACATACACCCCCATCGGTGACAGAAAACCGGCCAAATCCATAGTTAGTCCGATAATCCCGGCCTTTGCTGCAGCATAATCGACAGGCTGGCCAGCCATGCTGTTACGTTCGTACATTCGCCGATCACGGCCCACCAGAGCGGCCATTGACGCGATATTGATTATCTTGCCTCGTTTCTGTTCAGCCATTATCTTTCCTGCTTCACGACAGCAGTAAATCACGCCCGTTAAATTTGTATCAATCAATCTTTTAATATCCTCTGCAGAACGGTCAAACAGCCGACAGACGCCTTTACCTGAACCTCCCCCGGCATTGTTGATCAATATATCAATATGCCCTTTCCAGCCGCATGCTTTTTGGAATACATCACAAACCTGACTAAAATTACTATGGTCGAGTTCCAGCGGCAAGACCTTTATCGCATAAGTATCCTCTAATTTCTGAGCGGCTCGCTGCGCATCCGACAGATTTCGTGACGTTACAGCAACATCACATCCGGCAGCACACAGCACGGATGCCGAATCAAATCCGAGATTTCTTGCTCCTCCGGTAATTAGAGCAACCCTGCCGGACAAATTAAACATATTTTGAATATCTGGATGCATCTATAACCTTATATAAACATTAAGTTAATTTTTGTGAAGCATTTCCTCAAGTAGTTTCCAACAGTAAAGCTGCATGCGTGAAAGATGGAACGGGCCTTGCCACATATTGCCTTTCAGCGTTGAAGAGAGGCTGCCATCTCTGTGAAGATATCCAAACCAGCCGCCGTTTTTCGTGTCCGGAAAATGCGCATACGCCCAGTCATGTATTTTTTTGTGCCACTGCTCATATTTTTCATCGCCGGTTAAATGATAGG
>CAYTHV010000010.1:18225-41436 GCA_964437685.1 uncultured Pirellulales bacterium | reverse complement strand
TACAATCCGAGATCGGAGGGACATCCGCGTTAAATACCTGGTATCATTTGGCGGTTACCTATGATGGAGCGGCAATTAAGCGTTATACTAATGGCACTCTTACGAAAACGGTTACGGTTGCAAGTTCCCTCAACAATATTTGGGATGATGCCGGTTGGGCAAATTCTCCATTAAGTATTGGAACGCAAACCTGGCCGCGTAAAGATTTCTTTATGGGAGCTCTTGATGATGTGGCAATTTTCAACCAGACTCTTACTCAAACACAAATACAAACTATTATGGCGGGTGATTTTAGTGGACATTGTTGTTAGATTTTTACTTATGAAACAAACAATCCGGTTACTTATTTATATGACTCCTCGTTTATTGCCCGTTATGATATGATTCCATCAGTTGACCTTAGTTTTGGTGAAAAACGACCCGCTGCGATGTCTTACAATTGGACAGTGGAAGGTCTTCTTACAGATCCCAATCTTTACGGTCTTGTCAATGCGGGGATATGGGATGGAAATACAGCAACTGTTGAATATGCGGGTTATTGCACAGTTGGCGACAAAATTACGCAGGTTTCGGCTTGGAAACCAATTCATCAGGATATTAAATATAAATTTCAGGCACGACTGGGCGGTACAGACGCCATAGGCAACATTGTCGGTGTCAAGTTTTATGCGGTTGATGCAGTTGACGCCAATAATATGACATTGCTTGTCGATTTGAATCAGACGATTGCTGCCAATCAAACATGGTACACCAAGGAAGCTTTCTTTACGGCGACAGCCTCTCAACACCTGAAAAAATTTAAAGCGGTTTGTTATATTGATCAGGGAACAGGCGGAACAAGAGGAACAGCGTGTGCCTATTTCGATTATGTCAGAATTGATGCAAATGAATTTTTGACCTGTCAATCCAAGATTGACTACAATTATGGCGTAAGCCCCCTCGAGAACGATCTGTTTGAGGATTGCCGTGTCGATTATAAAGATTTTGAAATGATTGCGGAAACATGGTTGAATTCTGAAAATCCTGAACCGGCAGTCAATACCGGCGAATTATTGGCTAACGCGGATTTCTACGCCAATCTTTCCGCTGTCCCGAGTAACGGCAATTTCGTGGCACAGGCTCCGACAGGCTGGCAGTTTGTTCCCACAATAACTGATCCCAATGTTGCAGGTATTATGAATCTGGACAGAGATGGTTTAATCAATGCTCCAGGATTTGGTTATCAGCCGGCCGGCGGCTCAGTGGCGGCGTATATTGATCCTAATACCGAGCTTCGCCAGTCCATTTCTTCGCCTGCAATTGTTAATGGTCAGAAGTACTACCTCTCTGCGATGATGGGTGGAAATGCTGCGGCTCTTAACAACATTATTCACGTAATATGGGAATATGTAGATAATCCAGCCACTCCGACATCTGTCACTCAGATTGCGGAAGCCAACTATATCCTTCCTGTTGGTGTTGCCTGGAGACTATCCACCAGAGAATATACTGCGAATGCGGCGGCGGCCGGAAAATATTTCCGTGTTCGGTTCGATTATGAAAAGACGATAGCTTCTGCTTATGATGGTTATGCGTACATTGGTTCCGCTTCAATCACAACTGCCAAACCCGCAGTCTGGCCGAGGACGAACCTCCTGACCAACGGTGACTTCGAGGATTACAGCAATCTTCAGCAGGGATCCATTGGTGATGGGTATGGCTGGATCAACCTGATGACCTTTAATGGCTATACGATGTGGGACCCGGCCTATCCGAATGAATATCCTCTTGGATGGACGCCCACTTCAACTCAGGAAGGCGGCATGCAGTGTATGCTTTGGGCTGCGGCTCCGCAGTTTGTCCAGGGACGAATCAGCGCGTGGTTTGGTGACAGTGCAAGAACTGAAATCATAAAGCTCGAACAGAAAGTAACTTCCGAAACAATTCAAAATGGTCAGACCTATTATTTGGATTTCGTTGCCGCGATTGCTGCGTCCTATTTTAATAGTGGTGACTGGATATGGCCCGATGTGGATCCCAATCTGGTTGTTGACCTCTATTGGCTTGCGGCTGGCCAGAGCGACCTTTCGGGAACAAAGGGTGTTCACTGGGACCTGATTACGTCCTTGAAGACCCCCGTCGATGGCAGTCTTGGTGCTCATGGCGGGCATTGGCAGACCGCCTCGACGAGCTTTACTGCAGGCTCTTCGCTTGCGGGCAAGAGCTTCTATGTCAGCGCTTACTGTGATAATGCCTTAACGCCGTGGTCGACCTTTGAAGAAATTTATCTGAGCAAAACTCCCAGACCGCAGGTCGGTCCCTATACCTGTTACGAGGCTCGAAATGTGTATGGTTTGGGACAGGAAACAGATTTAAATAATGACTGCGTTGTCGATGTCAAAGATATTGCTGTGTTTGTGACTACATGGCTGGATCAAATCTAAATTAGTGGATTACGGAAGCGGCCGGTGCGTGGCCGGCCAGCTTCTTTAAGAGAAAGAGAAAATAATTTTTTCGGAGGAAGTAAAATGAAAAAAGTATTTGTGTTAGTGATGGTTGTCGCAATGGGAATTGTCGCACAGGCTGATTTGCGCGGCTACTGGGCTTTTGATGAAGGTACGGGTAGTAATGCTTATGATTCATCCGGTTATGGCAATACGGGCCAGCTCGTAGCTGCAACTGAGGCCGGCAATCCCGCGACTCCCTTGACGGGGACAACTGTCCCAAGCTGGACGACAGGTGTTCATGGAGGCGCATTGCTTTTTGGAACTCCAAATGGTTCAAACTTTAACTATGTTGGCGTTGCCAAAAGCGATTCGTTACGATATCTCGGTTCAACCTGGTCATTTTCAATGTGGGTAAGACAGGATGAAGACGCCGTGTCCAAAAATGTCGGCGGCGGCTCCGGATACCAGAGATTGATTTCCTGCCCGAACTATGAAATAGAATTGGGTGTTCCGGGTTGGAAACATGACTATTTCTGGCCGTATGGGACATCCGCTTTCCAGCAGGATATTGGAACAACAGGCCCTCAGGATACATGGTATCATTTTGCTCTGACGTATAATGGGACAAATTTGACACGTTATATAAATGGCGTTGCAAACAGCATTTCCATTCCGGGTCAGGCAATCAATGACATCTGGAAGGATGGCTGGGATACTGCATTATTGAAAATCGGCGATCAGACCTGGCCAGATAAAGATTTCTTCATGGGTGCTCTGGATGATGTGGCCATTTATGGAAATCAAGCCCTTACAGCTGACCAGGTATTGGGTCTGTATAATGGCACCTATACTCCGCTTACCGTTCCGGAACCGGCAACCATGATGATTCTGGGCCTTGGCGCTATGCTGCTGGGCAAGAAAAGAAGTAAATAAATATCGATTTTCAGGACGCCCGACATTTAGATCGGGCGTCCTGAAAATGTTGACGTGAACAGAAATTGTGGGTTTTTCGTAGTTATAGATGTAGAGAGTACAGAAAGTTTAGGTAATTTAGGTTTGTCGCAACGAGGATGGGAGCCTCAGTGGTTTTGTTGTAAACTGAATGCGCAGGCCAAAACAGGTTTGTCGAGCTGACATATAAGGCATGGACCTTAGATTAGGAGTCTGAAAATGTACCGTAGTAAAAAAGCTTTTACTCTTATTGAACTGCTGGTTGTAATTTCAATTATAGCGCTCTTGCTAAGTATTCTGATGCCGTCGCTTACCAAGGTTCGTGACATGGGAAAACGGACAGTTTGTCTGTCTTTGATGAAATCTTTCGCAATGGCCAATACCTTGTATTCGGCAACCTACAATGGTAAGTATTATGTTCCATTTTCTCAGGCTCCGCGGAGTACTGTAGGCCATGAAGGATGGGATGAGCGGTGGTGTGAAAACACAGACTTTAGAAGCTTCATTTCAGTTAGTGATAGAAAACAGGTGGTTAATAGCTGGAATGACCCTTTCATTTTCCCCAAAGAACTCCGGTGCCCTGCCCACAAAATTGGAAATAATGAGCAAGCGTACTTAGAACAATTTTTGGGGCAATACGCAAGTAAGGGTTGGACGCAATGGCGTAATGTGATGAGTATAGCCTTGAATACGGAACAATGGAGAGATGAAAACTGGTATCCTGCGGACGGAAAACTTAGAGTACATAAAACAGTCGATATCAAAAGCCCCTCTTCTGTGATGATGTTCATTGACAGCAATATGTATCAGACAAGATATATTGCAAGTGATTATAATATCTATTGGGGCAAATATGGGGATACAATCAGAATAGAAAATATGGGACAGGTTGCTTATCGTCATGGAGACACGGCGGATTTGTCATATTTCGACGGTCACGCCGGCAATTTAAAGAAGACTCTGATCTATGATTCGAAAAATTGCCCCGTTAGATCGTATGCCCCGACCAATCGGAATTTTAATCAACTTTGGGATACAAACAAAGAAGGGCTCAAAACAAGATAATCAGACAATAAGGAGCCAAAAACTGAGTCTGAAATGTAATTTCTTCAAGAAATGAGATTTCAGTAGAAATTTTAGAGAAAGTCGAATTTAATAGGGATAAAGGTGCTGGTCGCTTTATCCCTATTTTTATAGTCATTTTGGGATAAAAAGGGGTAAGTCAGGATGTTTGCTGTACTTGTGGGAAAATATCAGGACTGGGCCGCAGAATTTCTACTCCGTTGTACGTAAACGAAGACAGCATCCTTTATTGGATGAGCGAATTTATTTTAATTATTTTAGGGAAGGAATAAAATGAAACCAATCCAATTGCAATCCGGTCTTTTCTTTTTGTTCATTGGTCTAATGTGGAATTCCTCAAATGCCGCGCAGACACGTTCGGACTACTATGCTCAAAAAACTGTGGAAGATCAGTATGGCGTGATTGCTCCATGGCATGGAGGACAAAATGGCCCGCTGGATACAAGGCTGCGTATCGCGGTTGAAGTCTTGAAGCGGTATCCCTGGGTGGACAATAAAAAAGCCGTGATGGCTGCCCCCGATTTTGTTTATAATTCGCATTGGAGCATCAAGGATGACGGCACGATTCTGATTCCTCCGACGAATGACTGGATGTGCGGCGACCTTAGTCAGCGGGCATGGAGCATTATCAAGGGTCTGACTGATTATTACCGCTATAGCGGTGATCCGATGGCCTTTCTGTATATCCCATTGACCGCGGATTATATTCTTGACTATGGTTTGACTTCTGAAAACGCGGATTGGCCCCGATTCCCGATTGCCACCCCGACCATGGGCAAAGCCTATGGCAAATGCAATCCCGACGGCAGAAATCAGCTTGATTTGTGCGCCATTGTCGGTGTCGAATTTGTGCGGGCGTACAAATTAACCGGCAACCCGCGATATTATGAAGCCGCCAAACACTGGGCGGATGTCTTTGCCGAAAAGTGCAACTTTGATCCGACCATGCCGCCGTGGAATCGTTATACCAATCCGGAAGTGGTTGGCTGGTCCGATGAATTGACGGGCAGCGTAACGATTATTCTTGATTTTCTCGATGAAGTGATCAAAACCGGCTACACCGGCAAGGATCGCAAAATTGTTGACGCCAGAAACGCCGGCGTGCGGTATGTACGCGAGGTACTTTTGCCGCGGTGGCTGGAAAACGATGTCTGGGCGAGAAATTATTGGGACTGGGATAATCCTATTATGTGCGGCATTGTCTCCATGTGCGGCGACTATATCATGAAAAATCCGCAGGACTTCCCCAATTGGAAAACCGATTTGCGGAATATTTTAACCCTGATATTCAATCGCAACGGAGCGGACAAAAATTCTGCCGGTGATGTGTACAGCGGCGCATGGGCTTTCCCTGAGTCGGCGACCTGTTGCGGTACTTCGCTTTCGTATAATCAGTATACCGCCGCCCCGACACTGCTCCGCTATGGGATTTTGGCCAAAGACGACCGAATTCTCGAAATCGGCCGTCGAATGATGATTATGGCAACCTACGACAGCAAGGAAAATGGTGTGGTACTTGATGGAATTTTCGGCAATGCGGTCGCTACCGGCGAATGGTCGAATCTGGCTCACCCCTGGCCGCTCTGCCAGATCATGGAGGCCTTGACCTGGACGCCGGAGCTTTTCGCCCCCACATGCGAAAATCATATCATTCGCAGTTCCTCGGTCGTCAACCACGTCGTATATAACAAAAACAGGATTGCCTATTCCACGTTTGACTGTCCTGAAAAAACAATTGACATCCTGCGTCTGGCATTCAAGCCGACGGAAATTACCGCCAATGACAAAAAGCTCGATGAAGTTGCGGGACTTTTCAAAAATGGCTATTGCATTGCTCCTCTTGACTGCGGGGACTTCCTTGTCTCGATTCGTCACGATGGCTCCAAAAACATCCTCGTTTTAGGGCAGGGGGATTTACAGGAAGAAATGGATGATTCCGCATTAACAATGAACGGCGACTGGAAAACAGCAAAGGCTAAAAGTTTTTATCAGGATGGAATTTCGTTTACCGAAAAAGAGGATTCCGCGTGTTCATATAGTTTTACCGGCAACCAGATCAGGGTTTTCGGTACCGTGAATACTGATGGCGGTATTGCCGATGTGTATGTCGATGGGCAAAAGCAGCTTACTCTGATCGACTGCTGGAATCCCGAAAAACGGGACAAGCAGCTCCTGTATTCCCGCAGCGGCCTTTCTAATGATAAACATGAAATTAAAATTATTGCACAGGGTAAGGGCAATCTGATTTCGGAAGGCAAGAAAGTTTATATTGATTATATCCAGTTCAGCAATGTTCAGGGCAATACCAATTTCGGTCAGGGCTTAGGTCCCACCGCAACCCAGCGGATGATTTTCGGCTATCCCTATCGAACAGATTATATCGACAGACAGGGCAATGCATGGCGGCCCGCCACCGAATGGGTCATTCGTTCCGGCTATGGCAAAGACACCGTTGCCGAATCCTGGTGGACAAAACGCAGAAGTATGTATATCGGCAACACCCGGGATGAAGATATCTATCGCTATGGCATTCAGGGTCAGGAGTTCTGGGCCAATATTACAGTCGGTCCCGGCGTTTATTATGTAAAAATGAAATTCGCCGAAACCCCGCTGCATACCTTCCTCGAAAGGAAGAAAGACGGCGGCAGGCTGACGCATACCATCAATGTGAAAATCAATGGTAAAGAAGTGATAGAAAAGATGAATATCGAAAAAGAAGCGGGTGGGATTTTCAAAGCGGTGGATCGAACGATTTCTGATGTCAGACCCCAAAATGGTATAATCGATATTCATTTTTCTGGTGCGGATGAATATGGAGCGACCATTCAGGCGATCGAAGTAGGGCTTATGGAGAATATCGAGAAGAAATAATGATGACCGACCTTGAAAGATTTAAATCCGTTTGCCGGGGTCAGCCCGTCGATTTCGTACCGATCATGGGATTTCCCGGCGCTTCCGGCATTGCCTTTGGTGGGGCTTGGGGCAGAATCTATGAAAAACTTGTCAAAACAGGGATGCCCGAAAGGGTTTTGCCCTGGACGTATGAAAAACAGTGGGATGAAATCGCCGCAAAACCCTGGTCGGATTTCTGGGGAACATTAACGCCGCTGACGGTGGATTTTTTCCCCGCAGTGCCCTGTAAAGGTGTTCAATGCAAAAAGACAATCAAGGATGGCTATGAGTACATTGAATATCAGACCGGCGCGCTGACTCGCCAGCTTGTCGATAATGACAACGAATACTCCATGCCTGAGTTTATGGTGTATGATGTTCAGGATAATGAAAGCTGGCAGGTTTATAAAGAATTAAATACCCCCGGCCCTCGCTGGTCGGATCGACAAATCGATGAAGTTTGTCGAAAATATAACAACCGCGAAAAACCCTTGTTTATTTCAGTTCTTTCAACGTGGGGTTTTATTCGCGATGTTGCCGGGGCAGAAGCCGCCGCCATGATGATTTATGACCGCCCGGAACTGGTCGAAGAGATGATACAATGGCAAAGGCAGTTGAGAAAAGAATACCTCTTTCCGCTGATTGAAAGATTGAAGCCGGAAATCGTAAAAGTAGGCGAAGATTGCTGTTATAAAAACGGAATGCTGATTAGTCCTAAGCACTTTGATGAGTTTTGCGGCGAATCATACCGGGAAATTCGCGATATCGCCAAATCTTGCGGCTGTGAACTTTTCGTGATTGACACCGATGGAAAGATTGACGAATTTGTTCCGCTGGCTGAAAAATATGGCGTCAATGGAGTTTATCCCGTCGAAGCCAAAGCGGATAACGATCTGATTCAATTGCGAAAGAAGCATCCGAACTTTATTTTCCTGGGGTGGCTGGAAAAAGAAGTGATTAACGAAGGCAATGAAAGCATGATTGAAGGTGAAATCGCCGCCAAAGTCGTACCGATGCTCAAAAGCGGCCGATATTTCCCCAACATCGACCATTCGCTTCAGCCGATGTGTACGTTCAAAAATCTGTGCCATTTTATGAATGTGCTTCATAAGGCCACGAATAATCCGCTCGGTCAATTCTATCAATATATAAAAGACTGATTTGTTAAAGGAACAAGATGAGATTTCTCTACAGTTTAATTTTCCTATCTATTTTTTCCATTTCAACATTTGGCTATGAGGTAATTTACCCGGCAATCGACGGTGACTGGTGGCAGGTTGCCTCTACGCCTGATATCGGGGAGTATAACAGCGATGGACAGCAGCCGGTCGATTTTGGTATTTGGCAGGCCAAAGACGGTTCATGGCAGATTTGGTCCTGCATCCGGTTTGCCAATGTACCGGGCCACACAAGGTTGTTCTATCGCTGGGAAGGCAAGAATATCTCCGATACCCATTGGCAGCCGATGGGCATCGCGATGATGTCTTCGCCGGAATATTCCGAACCGCTCAATGGTCTTCAGGCTCCCCATGTCGTACAATATAAAGGTAAGTATTGGATGGCGTACGGCGACTGGGACAATATCTGTTTTGCGACAAGCAAAGAGGGTAAAACTTTCACACATCTTATCAATAAAGAGCGAACAAATAAAACCGCTGCGGTATTTTCGGAAGGCCCGGTTGTTAACACCAGAGATGCGATGCTGTTGTTCACAAAAGATAAATGGCATTGTTATTACACTGCCTTTCCTGTCGATCAGGGATATGTCTATTGCAGGACCTCCGACAATCTGACGGACTGGTCGGATTCATTCACTGTTGCCTATGGCGGTCTTGCCGGCAATGGCCGTTATTCCTGCGAATGTCCTTTTGTTGTCGAAGCATTTCCCGGGAGTTATATCCTCTTTAGAACCCAGTATTACGGCCCTGGCGCTCAAACGTCAGTGTATTTCTCGAAAACCCCTTATAATTTCGGGATTGATGACGATTCGCACTATGTAACCAAACTGAATGTATGTGCGCCGGAGATTGTTAAGGTAAAAGATCAGTATTACATCGCAGCGCTGAATCCGAATCTTGATGGCATAAGAATTGCCAGGATAAAATTCACTCGATTTAGCATACCCGTATTGGATTTTGTCTCTGGCGAGGCGCGAAAATCGTGGAAAATAACATCCGGCAATTTAGCCTCTGTTTTCACAAATTCCGCAAGAGCCTTATTTCATGCCCCCAATGAGTATTTTATCGCCACGTCCGAAGACGGCGGACAGGAACCCAATGATGCCCAGAAAGGCGTCATTGAAAGCGCTGAATTTAAAATCACTCAGCCACAGGCCGTCGTCTTAATTTCTCGTAGCAAAGACCTCGAAAACGCCTATATTTCAATAGTTGACTCCCAAACCGGCCGGGAATATAATAGATTTACTGGAGATAATAAAAATGTCTTCCGTCCCATTTTTATAGATTGTTCAGCGTTTATGAATAAATCAATAAAGATAAAAGCGGTTGATAGCTCCGATAAGCCATGGGGACACATTAATTTCGCAGGTATCTATTTGCCGGATAGCATTAAATAAAGTAACAGGAGTTGAATATGGAATTCCGAAAAAACGGATTTTTAAGCATCGCTGGTTTGGCAGTATTGTTCGTGTTGTTGCCGTGTTATTTGCCTGCAATGTCCATGTCTTTTGCTAATGCCTTGCCTGAAAAGCCTCGGGCCATCCGATTTGCCCATTTTACAGATATGCATATAGAACCTAAGCTTGATGCCCCACAGGGCCTTGTTGCGGCGTTAAAGCACATGCAGGCCCTGAAAGATAAGCCGCAGCTTTTGGTTACAACCGGCGACCATGTCATGGATTCATTTGCTGCTGATGACAACTGGACAACAATCCAGTTTGATACGTTTAAAAAAGTGATGAACGAAGAATGCAAAATTCCTGTTAAATATTGCATCGGCAACCACGACGTATGGGGCTGGAACAAACAATATAGCAAAACCACCGGCGATGAGCCGCTCTGGGGCAAGAAATGGGCGGTTGCGGAATTTAATATGCCGGGCCGATATTATGATTTTACCGTCGAAAACTGGCTCTTTGTCGTTCTCGACAGTACCCATACTGCGGATGACAATTATCTTGCCAAGCTGGACGAAGAACAGTTTTCATGGCTCGAAAAGGAGCTTGAGGCAAATAAGGATAAATTTGTCGTGATTTTCTCTCACATCCCCATTTTGTCGGCGGCAGTATTTATCGATGGTGAGAATGAAAAGGGCGGCAACTGGACTTTGCCGAAAGAGTGGATGCACATTGACGCTCGGCGGCTTAAAGACCTTTTCGGTAAATATCCCAATGTCAAGCTCTGTGTTAGTGGCCATCTTCATCTTGTTGACAGGGTCGAATATAATGGCGTTACCTACATCTGTGACGGTGCGATATGCGCCGCCTGGTGGAAGGGTAATTTCCATGAATGCGATGAAGGCTATGGTGTATTCGACCTTTACAAGGATGGCACTTTCGTTCACCAGTATATTTCCTATGGCTGGGTACCGGCGACGGCGGAAAAATAACCCCCACTAAGTTATGACAATCCTAAGCTCAAAAAATGTATTTAAACAAGATGAACTTTGTATTTAATAATCAGAACATTATTCTCATACCCTTTCCGTATTTCTGAATCACGATAGGTAGAATCTTCCGGATCAGCACAATTTTTATCCGTCCGGATAGAAGACTATGCGCTTTAAAACCCCTGTAAATCATTCCTAAACAAAATATAACTCATTTTCTTAAATAGAGATACGGCGTTATTGGCCATAATAAAAATGCTGGTGGCACGATAATTGCAAATTCTCAGTTCGGCGTAGTGTGCCCACAGTGAAATAATGTAAAAATAATGAGGTTGGCAATGAGTACAGATGTTACATCTGCGACATCGCAAAAAATGGACTTTATGAATCTATTAGTTGCGGAGCTTCAAAATCAGAATCCGCTGGAGCCTATGGACAATAAAGAAATGGCTTCCCAGCTTGCGCAATTTTCGCAATTGGAGCTGACCGAGGAGATGAATACCAATCTCAGTACGATGAATACGACCATGGGAACCATGAATACCAACTTTGAAGGTTCGCTCTGGATGGCCCAGTTAGACTATGCCAAGTCGTTTTTGGGTAAAACAGTCAGCTTTTATGCTGATAATGGTTCTCTTGTTGAAGGTCAGGTCAAAAAATTAACTTTTGAAAATAACGTTCCTGTTTTGACGGTAGAGTCCGACAGTGGGTCGTCCTCGACATACAAAATAGAGGTTTCAGATATTCAAGGTATTCAGGCCTAAAAATATACTATAATTAAGGGAGTTTTATTATGGGTTCTGCATTGACTGCCGGAGTATCCGGCTTAAAGGCGTTTCAAACAATGCTGGATGTTGCGGGTAACAATCTGGCCAATATGGATACAGTTGGATTCAAAAGCAGTTCGGTTACTTTTGCCGAATTACTAAGCCAGACGATACGTCAGGCCAGCGGACCATCCGGTTCGACAGGCGGCGTTAATCCTCAGCAGATGGGCAGCGGCGTCAGCGTCGCGGCGATTAATCGCAATATGAATCAGGGCAGTATTGTCAGCACGGGCCAGGACCTTGATGTAGCGATTGATGGCTCTGGATATTTTGTTCTCAATGATGGGAGTCAGGATGTGTACACTCGCATCGGTTCGTTTGCGGTGGATGCCAACAATACACTGGTTGACCCTGCCACGGGCTATAAGGTTCAGCGTACCGGTTCCTATGGAGAAAGCGAAGGTTTTCAGACTTCCGGCGATTCCAGTATCCATATCCCCTGGGACAGCTCAATGCCAGCCCAAGCGACAACAGAAGTGGTGATGAACGGCAACTTGCGTTCTTCGGCTGAGAGTACGGCTGCGACGACAAATAAAATTGTATCAAATCTGGCTCTGACTGTTAATTCCGGCGATCAGGTTGCACAAGCAAATACGTATCTATCCGACCTTGACCAGTGGGGTAGTACGCCTCTGACAACGGGCGATACTGGAACTATTCTCGTATCGGGTGTTAGGGAAGACGGTACGGTTTTTACAAATCAGCCGATCACCTGGACGGGTGCCGCTTCCGGCACCGGCGATACGGTACAAGATGTTTTGGATCAAATTACCGGCTTGTATACTAATAGCACGGCAACTCTCAATTCAGAAGGCAAGATTGTGATTACGGGCAATACTGCCGGATACAACTTAGCTCAGGTTACCGGGATGACCTATGATCCCGATGGTACGGAAAGTCTTCAGATTCCGACCTATTTCGAATATGCCACAATCGGCGGAAATGACAGCAAATCATTTAAAATCAATGTTTTCGACAATCAGGGCCAGCAACATGTCATGACTGGAACATTTGTTAAAACAGATGATAATAATACATGGGATCTTGTGGTTCAATCCATTGATGGTGAGCGAACGGCTTCATGGTCTGCTTATGATGTCTATGGTTCGACGGCCTTAAATCGTCGCATTTCCGGGATTGAATTTAATACTGATGGGTCTTACAAAGGTCTTAATGCAAATACAGAAGCAGCCGAGTTTTCAGTTCAGTTTTCCAATAACCCGACCATTACGCAGACCATCTCACTGAATTTGGGAACAGCCGATGAGTTTACGGGATTGACGCAATTTGCCAGCGAACAGTCCAGTGCTGCGGCTCTGACACAGGATGGTTATGAGGCCGGGTCATTGTCGAGTGTAACAATTGACAATTCTGGAATGCTCGTCGGTACATTTACCAATGGCGTCAAGGTCGATATCGCGGCATTGCAAATCGGTCTTTTCCAGAATGCCGGCGGCTTGGAGGCGGTTGGTGAAGGATACTATCTGCCGACAGCCAACTCTGGGGAACCCATTGCGACCATGGCCAACAGCGGTGGAGCGGGCAGTATTACCGGCAAGAGCCTGGAAAAATCCAATGTGGATATCGCGACGGAATTTGTCAATCTCATGCAGGCTCAAAATGGATATCAGGCAAATTCCAAGACGATTAAGGTTGCCAATGATGTGTTAACTACGCTGACGAATCTGATACGGTAAATAAAAGGTTTGTCCAATGCCGATTGTGCTTGCTGAAATCATGAAATTTGCAGTTTGGGCATTAACGCCCATCCAACGATACAGCGCAATGAGACAATTGGATACCAGGCACCACGCGACCTTTTTGACCAACAAATGGTTTGTGTTATTGGGCTGGTCAATAATTGCGGCATTGGGGATTTTGTTGATAGCCGTTCGCCGAATGCGTTTGGAAAAAGAGCGTCTGGCGATGCAGGAACGTTTTGCGAGTATGGCCAACCGCTGCCGACTGACTGTACAGGAGCGGGAAATGCTTGAAGCGATAGCCCTGCGGTCCGGGTTAAAGAAAACAGACAGTATTTTTATTGAATCTGCCGCGTTTGATGATGGTCTTGCCAAATTGATGCAGGACAGTTTTTCCGCCGGGCATAATCTGGCACAGCGAAAACGATTAAATGTAATGGCTTATGGTATTAAGACAAAGTTGGGTTTTCAAAAGTCGACTTCGGAATTCGGCCTCAGTGGACTGTCGGATCATAATCTGAGCAGTCATCAGATAATTGTTGGAAAAATGGTTATTGCTTCGCTGGATTCTGACATGAATTCGACTTTCGAGGCTGAGGTTGTCGGCAATAGTCCTTATGAACTGACGTTGTCTTCCAGGAGACAACAGGATGCTATGCCCGGTCAGACGATAACGATTCGCTATCAGATAGGAACCGTAACATGGGGTTTTACTTCGGTGATTATTTCCTGTGATCCGCAGGGAATGGAAGTAAGCCATACGGATCAGATTCAGATCGTCAATCGTCGTCGTTTTCGACGGGCTCCGGTGCAGAAAAAGGCTCGCATTGCACGATTTGATGTCGTTCATATAGCTTCCCGGGACGATGCCCCATTGATGGAATTTATCGAAGCGGCGGTAACCGAAATTTCAGGCCCCGGACTCCGAGTTCGGACCAATCTTGATGTAAAACTGCGGGATCGTGTCATTGTGATTTTTGAGTTGGAGTCGGGAAGATGGATTCAGGATATTGCGGAAGTTCGAGGTTTTCGTGAGTCGCCGATGGGACGTTCGCTGGTGGTCGAATTAATCGGTCTTGGCGAACAGGGGATTAATGACTTGATTCGAGTAACGAATATTATTGCGGGTAAGGTTGCCCGGCCTGAAGAGGAAGAGTTAACCCGGGAAGCGGTCTTGAGCCTAGAACAGGAACATGCGGTATGAGTGATGAGTCGGGCCAGATCAGTTCCGGCTTAAACGCCCTGATGGAAAAATATATGGCGGCGTCCAACAACATCGCCAATGTTTCAACGCCGGGTTTTAAGCGTACTGTTACTGCGTTCAGCACGACGTTGGAGAGTGTGATGCGCAGCAATAGCGGCAACAGCAGCGACATCCCATTGACGACACCGGTTGAATCCTATCAGGCAATCGACTTTTCGCAGGGCGAGATTACGCCGACAGGCAGTCCGCTGGACATTGCGCTGGAAGGTAAGGGTTTTTTGACGCTCGAAACCTCCTCCGGCCCGCTTTATACGCGAAGTGGTTCTCTGGATGTTAATAAGATTGGACAATTGATCGACAGAAGCGGGCGATTGGTATTGGGACAAAATGGTCCGATCGTAATCTCGCGTGAAGTGGCTGTATCGGATGTTCAAATCGGTACCGATGGTGTTCTAAAAGCCGGCGGGGTTGAAATCGGAAAATTTAAACTGGTTAAGTTTGACGATGAAAACACGCAGCTCGAAGCTGTTGGTTACGGAGCCTACCGTGCAATTGACAAAGATGACGCCGTACCGGCGACGAATGTCAAAGTTCGGCAGGGATGCCGGGAAAGTTCCAATGTTCAGATGATGTCGGAGATGGTCAGCCTGATGACGGTATCCCGTATTTATGAAATGCATATTAATATACTCAAGCGGCAACGTGAAAACGGCAGTGCCGCTTTGGGCGTAGCAAATAGTTAGGTTTCAGGAGAATAAAGATGCTAAAGGCATTTTCGACCGCTGCAACAGGAATGGACGCTCAGCAGACACAGATTGATGTGATTGCCAACAATCTGGCGAACGTCAGTACCAACGGCTTTAAGCGGTCTCAGGTCAATTTTCAGGATTTGCTCTATTTGAAAATGCGTGATGCGGATCGTGAAATCGCTTCCGGTATTACAGCTCCCAGCGGGCTTGAAATCGGCAGCGGTGTTCAGGTTGCTTCGACAACCAAGGCGTTTACGATAGGTGAAATTCAGAGAACAGGCAATGACCTGGATGTGGCGATTCAAGGAGATGGTTTTTTTAAGATACTTTTGCCCAACGGCGAAGAGCGATACACCCGAGACGGTGCTTTTCAGAAAGATGCCAATGGCCTGCTGGTCAATGGTAGCGGATATCAGGTTAGTCCCGGCATTACCATCCCGCAGGATGCGACGATGGTCGATATTGCTGCTGATGGGACCGTCAGTGCCCAGACGCCCGCTGGCAGTCAGGTTGTTGGCACGCTGGAGTTGTATCGGTTTCCCAATCCAGCCGGCCTTAGCTCCGAGGGCGGCAACCTGTATCGTGAAACTGCGTCCAGCGGGGCGAATGTTGCCGGTAAAGCCGGTGAGCAGGGATATGGAAGCATTCTTTCAAAGTATCTTGAAAAATCCAATGTGGAAATGGTTACCGAGCTGGTAAACCTGATTAACGCCCAGCGCGCCTATGAAATCAACTCTCGAACGATTCGTACCGGTGATAATATTCTGCAGCAATTATCCCAGTTAATTCGTTAAGTTATGGAATACACAATGAAGCGATGGCAATGGATGGCTATATGGATCGGGGCTGTGGCGGCAATCGGCGTCGCGCAGCCTGAATCGAATTCTCATCCGGACAGAATCAAAATGATTTTACCGATGGAAATTGTCGTGGAAGGTTCTCAGGTGTGTCTGTCTACGCTTGGGACTCTTGAAGGTCCCAATTCGCTGACCAGCCCGGCCGCAGGCTTGACGCTGGGGACATTTACCTCCAAGGGACAAGTCTTGTTGATCGATCATAATACGATTCTGAGTCGTCTGGCCGGCATTGGCATTGACACATCATGTGTGGAACTTGCTGGTGCCGAAGTAGTGAAGATCAAACGCAAAGAAATAATAATCGCTTCGGATGTCATTGCTCAGAAAGCCCAAAATTTTCTCGAACCGCGTCTTGCGGGACAAAAAATCGCATCCCTGACATTAGTCAGGCCGCCGATGCCGATGGTATTGGCGGACTCCAGTACGCCCGCCGAGCTGTCCTGTGAAATGAGCCGCTATCAGACCCCCGGCATATTGAAGGTCGATGTTGCGGTTTCCCAGAATGGCCGAGTATATGAACACTCGGAAGCTGTCTTTGCCGTTCGTTATACAGTTCGCCGTGCAGTTGCATTAAAGGATATTGATACTGGTACTCAAATTACCCCGGAAAATGTACAGATGCAGGAAATCCATGCGTTATCACCGGAACAGAAAGTTGAGCCGGAACCCTATAGCCTGGTGGCTCGAAGAAGAATTATAGAGGGTGCAACGGTACGTTCTGAATGGCTCGTCCAGCCTCAAGCTCCCGTAATGATTCGGCGCAATCAGCAGGTGCTGGTCAAGGTGGACACCGGCGGACTGTTTCTCTCAGCCCCGGGACAGGCGCTCGACGACGGGCGAGTCGGCGATATGATTCGTATACGTCGGGGTCAACGGCCTGAAGAAGTGACGATTTATTGTATGGTTCAACCGGATGGTACCGTCCGTCCGCAATTGTAAGGAGATTGCCGATGAAATATAAAGTAAAAAAATGGATTGTTTTGGTTTTGGCGGCGACCGTTCTGACAGCCTGTACCGAAGCGGGTTCTATCTGGGCTAAACGCGGATCTGCCAGCAAATCGCTGTATGCCGATGATAAAGCGGTTCAGGTTGGCGACTTGCTGACGGTTATCATTAATGAAGCCCACAAAGTGGATAATAAAGTCAAGACAGAATTACAAAAATCCACATCCAATTCGGTGGCCATTCCAGGAGACGAAAATTATATCGAACATGTTATCCCGTCTGTCCCGGATGTTGGAATCAGCGCGGAATCAAATAAAAGTGTGAGTGGTAAGGCGGATTATAAAGATGAACGCAGTGTCGAAGATCGCATCACGGTTGTCGTTCAGGATATTCATCCCAATGGCAACCTGGTGGTTATAGGAACCCGGTCACGAGACCTCAGTGGTGACAAACAAACCATTCAGGTCAGCGGCGTTGTCCGTCCCAGCGATATATTGTACGACAATACGGTCCGCAGCGAACAGATTGCTGAATTTCAGCTGGTTGCCATCAGCGACGGCCCGACCAAAGACTACAATAGTCCCGGGTGGCTTGGAAAGTTTCTTGATTTTGTCTGGCCATTTTAAAGAAAGAGGCGGTGTAATGAGACAACAGAATGCTCTTTTGATCTTCCTTCTGACGCTGGTTGGCGGTGCTGCGATGGCTGCGCGAGTTGGCGATGTTTGTGATATTCTGGGGGTTCGCGGCAACTCGCTGATGGGGCAAGGGTTGGTTGTTGGTCTGAATAACACCGGGGATTCATCGATTCCCAGTGCCCAGCTTTTGACCAGTTTGCTGCGTCGGGAAGCGGACACGACATTTTCGCCGGAACTCCTCAAATCCGGCAGTATTGCATTGGTGACGATTACCGCCGAACTGGGCCCCTGGGATCGGGAAGGGTCGCAGATTGATATCAATATCTCAACGCTTGGCGACTGCAAAAGTCTTCAGGGTGGAATGCTGCTTACGGCGGAATTGAAAGGCTTGGATGGCGCCGTCTATGCGGTTGCCCGTGTTGCCGCAATTTCTACTGATGCATGGTCTATTGAAGGCAAGACCGGAAGCAAGGTTTCGAAAAACCATCCGACGGTCGGACGCGTTCCGGGCGGGGCAGTGGTTGAACGTTCTGAATTGTCAAAATTGATACAGACTATCGGCGAAAAAAGGTGTATTTCATTGATTCTCCGCCAGCCGAATCTTACAACTGCCGAACGAATTCGTAAGGCAATTGATGACTTGTATCCCAATTCGGTAGCCGCCGAAGACCCGGGTACGGTTAAGATAACTATTCCCGACCAGGTTGGCGTTGGCCAGGAAATTACATTTCTGGATAAAATCGTACAAATTGATGTTGAAGTGGATGTTCCGGCCATTGTCGTAATTAATGAACGAACCGGAACCATTGTTATCGGCGGCAATGTAACGATTATGGAAACTGCCGTCGCGCAGGGTGGGCTGGTGGTGAAAGTCAAAGAACAAAAATTCGTTTCTCAGCCGAATACGCCATTTACCGAAGGCGCAACGACTGCGACAGTGGATGATACGTCGATGTCCGTTGGCGAAAAAGAGGGTATTTTAATTCCAATTCCCCAGACGGTTACGGTGGATGAACTGGCTCGCGCGCTGAACGCCATTGGAGCGTCGCCACGGGATTTAATCGCCATATTTGATGCTCTGAAAAAAGCCGGCGCCTTGCAGGCGAAGCTGGAAATGATGTAAAAAAACTAAAACAGGATAATTCTATTGAAAAATAGAGAATGATTATGGATATATCTGGAACCAGTCAAGTGGATAAATTTTTGTCGGCGTCGCAGGTTGACCCTCGCAGAGATACCAAACCAGTTTCGCAATCGGACTGGAAATCCGAAAAGCTGGAAGACGTAGCAAAGAAGTTCGAAGGTCTTCTGCTGCATCAGATGTTCAAGCAGGCACAGGAGACGACTGATCAGATCAGTGATGCCGGTGAAGATGAGGAAGATGCCGGTACGGAACAATACAAGAGTCTCTTCTGGACTGAAATGGCGGATGTTGTCAGTGAACAGGGGGGGCTTGGGCTTTGGAAGACGATAAACCAGCAATTGCAGGATCGACTATCCGGCCAGAATGCTGCCTCCGGCAAACTGGATGAGAATCTATGATCGCTGACATTCGACAGTTCGAATCCTATGTAGCGGAGTTGCTCGACTTCCTTGATCAGAGCATCAATTCTGTTCGTGAAATGTTGAGTATCCTGAATGCGTTTCGTGCGGCGCTGATTCGTCGCGATGAGTCGGCGATGCGGCAGATGCAGGATTGTCTGTTGGAGGTTGCCGCGCAGAAGCAGCAGACGGATGATCTGCTGAAAGGAGTGGTTTCAAAATTTGCTCGTTTGCTGCAATGTCCTGTGGGTGAGGTTAACCTGACGCGAATTTCGTTAGCTTTGCCGATACCCCAACGGTTTCTGGTGCAGGAAAAACAGCGTATGCTGAAAACACTGGTCAGCAGGCTACATATTGAACATCGCGGTGCCGAATTGCTGCTGCGGGAATGCGAACGTCTCAATCGGCTGTTGCTGGATGGTATAATCGGTAAACGCAACCAAACTCTGACCTATACTCCCCACGGCCAGAGCCGCCGGGAGCTGCATCGGTCAATAGTCAGTGTCAGAATGTAGGAATAAATATGGCCGGATATGAAATCGGGATTAGCGGACTTAAAGCTGCCCAGCGGGCGCTGGATGTGATCGGAAATAATATAGCTAATGCGGCGACCGAAGGCTACCATAAGCAGGATATCAATCTGCGAGCGGCCAGCGAGTCGTATTCCGGCGGCTTTATGATCGGTCAGGGTGTCGATTTTGTCGGCGTTCTCCGCCGGATCAATTCAATTATCGAAGAACAGCTTTTGGATCAGGATGCGACGATGTCGTCGCTCTCGCGCCAGATGGAATCGCTTCAAAGTATCGAAAGTGCCCTTGGTGAACTTGCCACCTCGGGCATCAGTACATCGCTGGACAATTTTTATAACGCATTTTCGGATTTATCGCTTCGTCCCAATGATGTAACGCTGCAAAGCGCTGTCGTTTCCGCTGCCCAGACATTAACCAACCAGGTTCGCAATATTGCTTCGGTGATTACGGATTTACAGGATATGACTTATTCTGAGGCGCAATCCACGGTGGGTAAAATTAATGAACTGACGACCCAAATCGCCGGAATGAATGATATTATTTACAGTCAGCAGGTGCGAGAGGTTGACAGCAGTAATACGATGGATCAGCGAGATAAACTGATTATCGAGCTGAATCGTTTGGTCGCCGTAAAAGTTACCGAAAAGGAATATGGTCAGGTCGATGTTGTTGTGTCGGGGATACAGGTTATAGCCGGCAATTACGCGACTCCGATACAGGCTGATTTACTGAGCGATGGAGGGACAGGCACGCTTGTTCTTTCGGTTATTGGGAGTGAGCAGATTCAAGCTCAGGCCGAAGGAGGGTCTCTTGGCGGTGTATTTACTTTGCAGAATACCGTACTTCAGGAAATTATAGATAAGCTGGATACACTGGCTCAGACGGTTATTTCTGAAACCAACAAGGTTCATGTACAGGGTGTGGGGACGTCGGGGTCTTTTACAAGCCAGACCGGTTGGACAATGACTCAGGAAAATGTGTTAGATTTTGTGCCGCCGGTAACTGCCGGGACGATTTACGTGCGTATGACCGCTCCCGATGGCAGTGTATCGCGTCACGCGGTCCCCGTGGATTCGTCCAGCACATTGCAGTCGATCGCGGACGATTTAGCGGCGATTCCCGGACTGGAAGATGATACCGGTCTGAACAATGGCAGGCTTCAAATTATTGCCAATAGCGGGTATTCCTTTGATTTTCTGCCGGGGGTTCTGTCTGAACCGTCTTCTTATATTCCCAATCCGCTTGCCGGGGCCGGCGCTGGCGCCGCTGAAATGCCTCCAACGATTCAGATTAGTGGTTTATACACTGGATCGCTTAATCAGGATTATACCTGCACCGTACAGACCACTCCTGCGGGCCAGACCAATGCCGTAGGCAGTGGTGTGATGCAATTGGTTATTCAGGATGGAACAGGAACGACGATTGCATTGATCAATGTTGGAGAAGGGTATGAGGCCGGGACGGAAGTCAGCCTTGAAAACGGCATTAAAATATCACTCGGGTCCAATGGTGTCAGTCCGGGTTATCTCAATGATGGTGAAGTCTTTACCATTAGCGCATTGGCAAATTCCGACACGTCGGGCTTCCTGGCCGCTGCAGGTATCAATTGTTTCTTCTCCGGTACTGACGCCTCATCGGTTGCCCTCAATGAAAATATTGTCCAATCGGGTCAGAATATCGCCGTTTCTCGCAGTGCCGATCAGGTCGATAATGCCAACGTTGCGGTGCTGGCTCAGCTTGGACAAACGGCCATTACTTCCCTGGGCGGCTTGACGACCACGGATTATTATCGTAACCTGACGGTGGATGTCGGCAATCAACTTTCTTTTATGCAGCTTCAGTATGATAATTCACAGGGAATTTATAAAAACCTTGAGGATCAGCGTAATGAAGTCAGCGGTGTCGATATCAATGATCAGGCGATGCAGATGATGGTCTATGAACGGATGTTTCAGGCGATGTCCAAATATATGAATACAGTCTTTAATTCCATTGATACCATGATGACGATTCTTTCATAAGGCTATATTATGAGCTATTCACTTGACGCGATTTACAAGAATGCAAGCTGGGCCATTGGCCAGCATTCGAGCAGGCTGGCGATGCTGCAGGAAAAATCCGGCACGGGTCAGGAAGTTAATCGCGTCTCCGACGATCCCAATATTGCCAATCAGATTCTCGGTTTATCCAGTGACAACAGGACAAAAACACAGTACATTAAAAACCTGGATGAAGTGACCAGTGTTCTGGACTTAAGTTCGTCCGTTTTGCAGAGTATGAGTGATCAGGTAGCCCAGGCCAGGTCGTCGCTGACATCCATTATGGCCGGCACTACCGGCGGCGAATTGCGCGCAACACAGGCGGCAGATTTGAATAATATACTTGAGCAGCTTGTCTCTCTGGCCAATACGCAGCGGTTGGGCCAAAGCCTTTTTGCTGGTGCCAATGCCAGCGATATCCCGTATACTGTTGAACGTGATGAGGATGGAAATATCTCACGCGTAATCTATCAGGGCAGTCTGGAAGAGATGAAAGTTGAAATTGCAAATGGTGTTGAAATGTCCTCGGTAATTTGCGGGAAAGACATATTTTCCCCGGATAGCCGTCAGGATCCTGTCTATAATGGCGACACCGGTGCCGCAGGCGGCAGCGGGACGAATACGGTTCGCGGCGATGTCTTCCTCGAGATTCAGGGCACTGCTGGAAATTGGCAGTTATCCATTGATGGCGGTGCAACGTGGGTCAACTCCGATGGAACGGAAGCCAATTTGGCGGTAGTCAACTCGGAAACAGGCGAAACCTTATATGTTAATACAACCGGCATAACCCAGACCGGAACCGAGCCGATTCAGATTCCCGGTACATACGATATTTTTAACAGTCTTATCTGTGCCAGGGATTTGATGCTGAATAAATACGATGTTACGGAACAGCAGCTTCAGAATATGATGGATGCCAACATTGAGGAGATGCAGGTCGTTGACCAAAAACTGACTCGATCGTTTTCCGTTGTTGGCGGTCGTCTCCAGACGCTCAGTGCCCTGCGTGACAGTATGGAAGAAATGCAGAGCAGTACCACGCAGGACATCAGTCGAATGCAGGATGCGGATATCACTCAGGTTGCTATTGACTTGGCTCGTTATGAAGTCTTGTACCAGATGTCGCTGTCTGTTGCCTCCAAATTGTTTTCGATGTCGTTTCTGGACTTTATGGAATAGTGCAGTCGAAAGCCCAAAATGCAGTTGCCCTTATCAATCAATTACGTATCTCCTCTTGTTCGGCAGGCTGGTAAACTGGTCGCTG
>CAYTHV010000010.1:0-18215 GCA_964437685.1 uncultured Pirellulales bacterium | reverse complement strand
TCGCTGAAGGACGCACCGGCGATACGCTCGCTCTGATTCAGCAATCGCTCAATGAAAAGCCCGGCTCAGGTTTAGTCTGGAGCGATGCGGGGATTCTTCTGTTTATGTTGAATCGTTTCGCCGAGGCGTTGACTCATTTTGAGCGGGCGATACAGTGCCCCGATTGCCCAAAAGAGGTCTGGAGCAACCTTGCCCGAACCTATCTGGCGTTGGATTGGCCCGAGTCGGCAATGCAATTGATCGAGCCGCTGGCCGCCGAAGGCTTACTGGATGAGTCGCTGATTGAAGCAATCACATCGCAATGGAATCTTCGGAAGGACTGGGCATCAGCCATGGAAACCGTCTGTCGCGGAGAAAAATATCTGCCCGAAAGTGAACGCCTTGTCCGACTTCAGGAGCAGATCCGCGGCCGTCGCGCCAAGATAGCTTTTTTCTGCGGCGGCGACGGAGCGACCTTTCTCAACGATATTCTTGATTTTGCCCGACGGCGTTATCAGGTGCGCGTCTTTGATGGTTCAGATACACGCCAGATGGCCGAACTGATGCAATGGAGCGATATCTCCTGGTTTGAATGGTGCACCAATTTGGCTCAGCTTGGCTCGCGTCTGCCCAAAGTCTGCCGCAACATCATCCGCCTGCATCGGTATGAAGCCTATACGCCGTTCGTCAGCCAAATCCAGTGGGATCACATCGATTTGCTGATTACCGTCGGCAATAGTTTTGTCTTGGATGCCCTCGAAAAACAGGTTCCCGGTATTCGGCAAAAAGTGTCCATTGCGACCATTCCCAATGGCGTCGATTGCGGCCGCATTCGCTATACCCCGCGAACATCCGGCAAAAATATCGCATGGGTTGCCTCCCTGCGTATGGTCAAAAATCCGATGCTGCTCTTGCAGTGTATGGCGCGTCTGCACAGTTATGACCCCGAATACAGGCTCTTTATCGCCGGCGACCGCAATGACCTCCTGCTGGATCAGTATATGACCTACCAGATAGACCAGCTTGGCCTGCGCGACGTGGTTATTTTCGACGGCTGGCAAAAGGACATCCCCAATTGGCTTTCCGACAAACATTACCTGCTGGTTACCAGCGTCATCGAAAGCCAGGGTATGGGCTGCCTTGAGGCGATGGCCGCCGGGATTCGCCCTGTGATTCATAATTTCCCCGGCTCGCGCGAAACCTTTGGCGATAACTTCTTGTTTAACACCCCTGAAGAATTTTGCGACCATATCCTCGATGGCGAATACCAGTCCGAACAGTATCGTGATTTTGTCGAGCGGCGATACGCGATGACCAACCAGCTTCGCAAAATCAATGAAATCTTCGCCTCAATGGAATCCGTCCTCGAACAAAAAGCCCAATGCTGTGCGTAGAAGTACGGTTTGTTTGCCCAAATACAGTGACGTAGCATTTTTGTTTTATCTGCCTACGAATTATGAACTCATACTCCCAATGGAGATAATTATGAAATTAATCAAAAATCAATCACGTGTTGCGATTATTACAGGTTCAGGGCAAGGGATTGGATTAAGTATTGCCCGGCAATTCGTTGATAGCGGCGTACGGATTGTGATTGCCGAAAAGAATGCCGCAATGGGTAATAAGGCGGAAAAATCCCTCGGCGATAGCGCTGTTTTTATCCAGACCGATGTATCAAGCGAATCATCCATAAAGCGGATGATTGCTCGAACTATCAGGACTTTCGGCAGAATCGATTATCTGGTGAATAATGCTGCGATAGGCAAAAATGCCCCCGTGGAAAAACTTTCATTTGCGGACTGGAAAAAAGTTCTTGATGTCAATCTGTCCGCCGTATTCCTCTGTGCCAAACACACGGCTAAGTATCTCCGCAAAAACGAAGGTGTAATCATCAACATCGCCTCAACCCGTGCCCTGATGTCTGAAGCGAATACCGAAGCCTATTCCGCCTCCAAAGCTGGCATCGTGGGACTGACTCACGCTCTGGCGATAAGCCTATGCCCCCAAATCCGAGTCAACTGCATCAGTCCCGGCTGGATCGATACGCGTGACTTCGCTGAGAAACCTCCTTTTCCGCCCCAGACCAAAGCCGACCGCGTCCAGCACCCGGCGGGCAGAGTTGGCCGTCCCGAAGATATCGCCGCGATGGTCTTGTATTTATGTTCTGCCCAAAGCGATTTTATCACCGGCCAGAATTTCGTCATCGACGGCGGAATGACCAAGAAAATGATTTATGTATAATGTGATAAGAATTTATGCGATGCTGGAAGTGTCGCCCGATGTTTCAGAAAAGGGTATGTTCTAACAAACTACACCCAGATTCGTCATAAAAGCGTCAATGAATTGCTCTGAATTTTTGACAAGTCGGCGATTTCGGAGTTCTTTTAATGCCTGACTGCGATAGGGTTCCTGTCCTAACACCGATACCAGCATTAAATTTTCGACTCGCTCCCATGTTAGTTTTTCTGCGAAGTTTTTTTCGTTTTTCATTAGAAGTTCCTCTCTATCTCTAAATTTTATTTTATAATATCTATTATTTTTGTTTAGAACAGATGAGCAACTAATTAAAAACAAATTAACATTTTGATGGAAGCTGAACATTATAGGGTGGCTCTAATAATTGCTTTTGAGCGGCAAATAGAAGATATTTGTTTTCTGGCAAGGAAGACAAAATGAGCTTTATTTGAAAATAAAGCGGCTTTTGTCTGACGCAGCCAGAAACAAAAAGATTCATTTGTCCGCCAAAATGAATTATTAGAGGAACCCTATACAAATAAGATTGGATCATCCGGTAAATGGGTTGGCAGGTTGCAAAAAAATGACATGCTTTATACCGTTGGGATTCGTTCTGTGCAGTGCCTCAGTGCCAATCTTCCGAGGTTCATTGCACCCCATCTGGATACGCTGTCCGGTCTGTCGCTCTCGGCATGTGATTCGCCATGGCACCACGCAGATCGCATTTAAAACCATGTCTATCTGAAATAAGGAGATTGGATTGGCTGTGGCTATTACCTTGACAAGACGGCTGGGGCGGTTAAAATGATTCGGCAGATTTAAAGTTGCTGTTGATGTGTACCGCATGCAGATTATGCAGGGGCACCTTGATTTTATCGGGAGGAATATCGATGTTATTGGGCATTTCCACTCGGCAGGTATTCCCGGCAGGGCGGAATTATTTGATACCGCGATCAACTATCCAGCGATCATCAAAAAGGTCGACCAGCTTGACTGTGATGGTTGTTTTGGGTTGGGAGATTTCCCGAAAATGGATCATACAGAGTCGCTTAAGAAAACATTAATATATTATCTATTGAGTCGAATTATATATAATGTTCAGATAGACACAAATCACAGGAGATTCGGTATGGAACTACAAACATACTTCAGCAAGCATGAAGGAACAGGCGTTCTGGCGACATCCAATATTAAGGGTGAGGTGGATGCGGCGGTGTACGCGATTCCGCATATCGTTGATAATACAACGATTGGATTTATTATGCGTCCTCGCTTGAGCTATCAGAATTTACAGAGCAACCCTAGGGCAATGTACCTGTTCATTGAAAAAGGGGCGGGCTATCAGGGGTGCAGGCTGTATCTCAAAAAGCTCGGCGAGGAAAAGGATATGGACACGATCAATGCTTTACGGCGGAGTCACCACGGCGGCGATGAGGCATCGGCAGTGCTGGTGTATTTTACGGTCGAATATATTCGCCCGCTGATTGGCGACGTAGAATAATTAAAAAGGTGAGAGGAAAAAAGAAAAATGGCAACAGGTTTGAAGATTGCGACGATGGTTGTATTGTGTCTGATTGTTGGTGGGGTCAGCGGTTATGTTTCCGGCACCAGCGGGACGGGGGATTGGTATCAGTCCTTAACGAAGCCGTATATTACGCCACCATCAAGGCTGTTTGGGGTGGTCTGGCCGGTTTTATATATTTTGATGGGAATTTCCGCCGGGCTGATTTGGGCGAAAGGGTTTTCACGAAAACCAGTGTGGCAGGCGATGCTGGTTTTTATTGTCCAACTGCTTTTGAATGGGCTGTGGTCGCCTCTGTTTTTTAGGCTGCACCGTATCGACTGGGCATTACTTGAGATTATTGTTTTGTGGATAGCGATAGCTGTTACCGAGGCGCTTTTCTGGAAAATTCGTCGGTCAGCGGCGATATTACTGTGGCCTTATCTGGCGTGGGTGAGTTTTGCGGTGGTGCTGAACGCGATGTTTTGGAAATTGAACTGATGTCATAAAAAAAGGCAGGCCCTGTTAAGGCCTGCCTTACGGATTCTCCCCTCAGATATCCGTTTGCCATTCGACACATACTGTGAATGGGTGTTACTCTTCTGTCTTTTTCTTAGACTTGGTGGTTTTCTTTTTAGCCTTGGTCGCTTTTTCGGGAGCGACATCGGTGATCTTGGCTTTTTCCAAAATCTTCTCGATGCACTTTTCTTCGCGTACCTGCAGGGTGAAGTTGGCCAGCGAACCATCTCGCTGCATTTCTTCACGCATCTTTTCAGGACGGCGTCCGCGATAGGATGCGATCTGGGCGATGTGGCCGTTGATTTCTTCATCTGTTACGGTTACCTCGAACTTCTGCGCGATCTTGTCCATAATGAAGAACTGCTTTAATTGCTGCTTAGCCTGTTCTTCACTGCTGGAGCGAAGCTGATCCATCTGCTGATCGGCCTGCTCTTTGGCAACGCCGCGAATGAGCATGTTGGCGTATTGCCGCTGCAGCAGTGCCAGCGACTGGTCGGCGACGACATCGGCGGGCAACTCGAACTGGATGTGTTCTTTCAGGTACTCGTGAACCTGTTCGCTCATTGACGTGCGAGACTGACGTTCGGCCTGCTCGGTCAACTGCCGACGGAAAATGTCACGAAGCTGCTCTTCGTTCTCATAGCCGTAGCGTTTGAGGAATTCTTCGTTAATCTCGGCGGGCTTGAGAGTCTTGACTTCCTTGATGGCGATTTCGACGCCGATTTTTTTGCCGCGATACTGCTCATTGAAGAACGTCGCGGGAACATCGATAGAGGTGGACCTGGTATCGCCTGCGGCGGCTCCAGCCAGAATCTGGTCGAGGTCTTCAATCGGTACGCCGGAAACGAAACCGGTTTTACGGACGTAGATTTCCGTGTTGTCATATTTCTCAGGTTCTACCGCACCTTCGACGGTCAGCGAGACTTCGGCGATGATCTGGTCTTCCAATGCAACCTTGTCCTCCTTGGGAACCCAGACGCCTGCACGGCGGCACATGGTCTGGAGTTCTTCGGTGACTTTTTCTTCGGTGACTTCGAACACGGGCTTTTCAATTTCAATGCCTTCCAATTCCGGCAGTTCGAATTCCGGGCGGACTTCAACTTCAAATGAGAATGTCATTGGGCCGGAGATGGGCAACTCGATTTTGTCATGTTCGATATTGGGATCGCCGAGAATGTCCAGATTGTTGTCTTTGATTGCGTTCTGGGCGGCATCAATCAGAAGCTCGAGCTTGGCTTGCTTCTGGATGTCGGTGCCAAACCGTTTTTCCAGAAGTCTCAGCGGGGCGCGGCCTTTGCGGAAGCCGGGGAGGACGGCATCATTTTTCAATTCTTTGTATTTGCTATCAAGAACCTCTTTAATTTTGGATTCGAGAATTTCGACAGTAATTTTCTTTTTGCAGCTTCCAATGTCTTCAACGGTTACATTGGGCTTGACCTCGGCTTGCTCGGGGGCCTGTTCCTGGTCCGCTTTTTTCTTCTTTGCCATTTTACAATAGTCCTAATCTGTTTCATACAACGTCTTATAAAATAAAAAAACCAACGACTACACATCGTTGGTTTATTAATAACTTCCAATAAACACCCAAAGGCATTTATCCGAACGCGATAGCGACCAACGCCTGGCTAATTTTAGCCGATAACTCGCTAACACTATTTTCTATAACAACTTAAAGAGCTTTGACAGGGGCTTTAAGCAAGCTGCTGGACACAAAAAAGCGGGTGATCGGACTTGAACCGACGACATTCACGTTGGCAACGTGACGCTCTACCACTGAGCTACACCCGCGAAAACGGACGCTTATCTTAGTCCATTATGCGGCAAAATCAACAGAAATTTTCGGATTTTTTAGCTTTTATTCCTACTTGCCATCAGGACAAAAATCGGCATAATATGATGAGGACAAAATATCACTATTTTTATATAGCTGGTTTTTGGATAGTGGGTTCTGTACATAAGGAAAATATCACGATGAAAATTACGACTCAGGTAACAACGGATAAACAGGCGTTCGCATTATTGAAGAAATTGGCGGCGGTCAAGAAGCTGAATGTCGCCGGCGGTACCGTTCGGCGAACCTCGTCCCGGTTCTGTCTTGGCGTTGAACACGGTGATTATAATGGGACGGAACTATTTGGCGTGGGTACCGACCGATTTATCTGGATGGCCTATAAACCTAATGGAACGATGACGATGCGCCTGTATAGCGATAATTTCCCTGATGACGGTGTTGTTCGGTTTGAATTGGGTAAAGTTCCAGCTCCGAAGTCGGCGGCAGTGGTTGACTCGTGGGCACGCTTTCCATACGGGGTTGTTTATATCCTGAAAAAAGCGGGATACAAACTGACGCAGGGGATTGACGCGGTCTTGTTCGGCAATATTCCCGGCGGCGGGATGAGCCGTTCGGCATCGCTGGCACTGAATTTGATTTTATCCGTGCTGGATGCCAATGGAATTATCGAGGAAGACCCAATGAAAATCGTTGATCTGGCGCAGGCGGTGGAAAATGAGTACGTTGGTTCGCCGTGCGGAAAGCTGGATCAGATCATGATTCTGTTTGCCAAAGAAGGCATGGGGACGCATTACAAGCCAGCCAAACGGACGATTGATTATGTGCCGCTGGGGAAAAAGGCCAAAGATTTCCGCATTGTCGTGATGGATACCGGTACGGTTCGGCCGGGGCTGGAAAAATCCACGTATAAAGTTCGCCGGTCGGAATGCGAGGAATTGGTCGAGAAAGCGAAAAAAGCGAAATTTAAGATTAACTGTCTCGCCGACATCAAGAGCGAGGCTTTGTATAAGAAAATTAACGCGGCATTCGAGAAGAAATATCCGGGTTTAGTAGATCGGATGAGCTATATTTATCAGGCGCAGAAGCGGTTCTATGCGATGATGGATGCCTGGAAGAAAGGCGACATCGTCAAAGTCGGCGAGGTTTTCCGTGAAGATGGCATTGGGCTGCGTGATGAATATAAGATTTCCGGGCCTGAATTAGAGACGATGTGCGATATTGTTCGCACGGTGCCGCAAACCCTTGGCGAACGTATGCTTGGCGGCGGCGATAAAGGGGCGGCAGGGGCGCTGGTTTTGGCGGAAGGGGCTGAAGCGGTAAAAAAAGCTGTGGATACTGCTTATCCGAAGAGTCACCCTGAATTTGCGGATCGTTATGCGGTTCACACGTGTAAGGTGGTTGACGGTGTGAAAGTGTTTAATCACGTCATCTGATTAGGCTGCTCATAGTTGCTATTTTGCAGGGATTAAGAATGGAAAACGAAGGCTTGCTGATAAGGCAAGTCTTTTTTGTTGACTCAAATATCTTAATAACAAAATTGTATTTTTTTGAAATTATGTTACAATTCTGTTTGCTTGTGCATGAGAATAACTAAAAACGCAAAAAAAGGCAGTATATGTCTAAAAATTTATCTCGTGACGTTGAGCTTTTGGCGGATGTTGCCAAGGCTTTCGCCGAGTCCTTGAACCTTGAAGCAACGCTTGAGTTGATACTGAAGTCGATGGGTGCCTATTTGAAACTGGAGCGGGGGTTGATTACCCTGCTTAATCCCGACAGCGAAACGATCAATATTAAAGTGGCGCACGGCATTACGGATGAATCCAAAAAGGCCGTAACGTACAAGGTGGGCGAGGGGATTACCGGATTAGTGGTGCAGACGGGCAAAGAAGTGGTTGTGCCGGATATTCGGCTGGATCCGCGATTTTTGTCCAAGACTGGCGAACGACGGATTCCGAAAGGGCAAAAAGTCGCTTTTGTCTGTGTTCCGATCAAGCTGGAAGGGGCGACTATCGGCGCTATCAGTGTTGATAAGAAAGTTAAGGCCGAAGAAGACTTCGATAATCATGTCAGGATGCTGGAAGTCATTGCGACGATGATTGCTCAGGCGGTCAAGCTGAATAAGACCATTGAGTCCGATAAGAAAGAGCTTCGCAGTGAAAATGAGCGACTGCTTCGTGAACTGAAGGGGAAATTTAAAGTTCAGAATATGGTCGGTAGCAGCAACGCGATTCAGGAGGTTTATCAACTGATTCACCAGGTTGCCAACAGTAACGCGACGGTTCTGATTCGCGGCGAAAGCGGTACGGGCAAAGACCTTGTTGCACATGCGATACACTATAGCAGTCTGCGGGCCGAGAAGCCATTTTTGAAAGTCAATTGCACTGCGCTGCCGGATACGCTGCTGGAAAGCGAGCTGTTTGGGCATGAGAAAGGCGCATTTACCGGGGCGACGGAACGCAAGCTGGGACGGTTTGAGCTGGCCAGCGGAGGAACGCTCTTTCTGGACGAAATCGGGGATTTCTCACTGAATTTACAGGTTAAACTTTTGCGTGTGATTCAGTTCAAGGAATTCGAACGCGTGGGCGGCACTGAGACCATCAAATCCAATGTGCGTATTATCGTTGCGACCAATAAAAACCTTGAAGAAGGCATTAAGGAGAAGCTATTTCGCGAAGACTTATATTACCGCATCAATGTATTTCCGATCTTTATTCCGCCGCTGCGCGACCGCAAAGACGATATTATGCTGATGGCGGACTTTTTCCTTGAGAAATACGCCCGTGAAAATAACAAGCGGATTACTCGTATTTCCACGCCGGCGATTGAAATGCTGACGGCGTATCACTGGCCAGGAAATGTGCGGGAACTGGAAAACTGCATCGAGCGGGCAGTTTTGCTGTGTGATGCCGATGTGATTCGGTCGGATCATCTGCCGCCGTCGCTGCAAATGGTTCAGAAAACCATTCAACTCGACGGATTAACGCTGACCGATCGCGTGGAAAGTCTTGAGAAGGAAATTATTGTTGATGCGTTGAAAAAAACCGGCGGACGGCAGCGTCTTGCGGCCAAAGAGCTTGGTATTACCGAACGCATTCTGGGCTATAAAATCCGAAAGTACAATATTCTGTGTCGATAAAGCAGTAACAGTTTTATACAAAAATGTATTAGTCTTTTATTTAGGATACGAAATTGTATGTATTGCGAAAGGCTTTTACGCAGTTGTAGTACTCAATATTCTATTCTTTTCCTCCTTTTTTTATTCATAACTCTCTATCGCAAAACGCGATACATTTCTTTTATCAGAGCGGGGTCTAAGTTTGGCACATTCCTTGCAATTATTTTATTTGTTATTTATTGAAGAACAACAGGCCTGTGTTGTGAGAACGTAAATGAAAACAAAAAAGAACACGTTTAATGTAATGGAGAAAAAAGTGAGTAAGACAGTGACAGCAAAACGGATGTTGGTATGTGGAATGGCAATTGTGTTGAGTTGCGCGGTACTTGCAGAAACGGAAACGCTTAATCAGGAACAAGCGGCAAAAGTTACGACTGTAGAAGATTCGGCGTTTTCGTTAACGACATCAGCCTCTTTTATGAGTAAGTATATCTGGCGCGGCCAATTGCTGAATGATGACTATGTATTCCAGCCGTCGGCGGCAATAGGTTATGGCAACCTGACCGCATCATGGTGGGGCAACGTGGATATGACCGAATACCACAAGGACGCGGGCGGAAATGATAACCAGTGGGAGTTTACAGAACATGACTGGACCATAGGGTATACCAATACCATTCCCGGCATTGATTTGCTGAAGTATTCGGTTGGCGCGATTTATTACTATTTTCCGAGTTTGACCGATGATGGCGATACAGTTGAAGCGTATGCGGGATTGGGGCTGGATGTTCCGCTTAGTCCGACGGTGACGATCTACCGCGATATTGACGAAGGTGATTGTACCTATGCAGCATTCAGCGTCAGCCATTCGATTGAATCCCTGTTTGAGTTGGCTCCGGATATGCCGGTTGGTATGACCGCGTCGGCCAGTGTTGGGTGGGGCAATAAGGCCTATAATAAGTTCTACTGGAGCGGACTTGACGACAGTGCATTGAATGACCTGACGATGTCGGTTGGATTTCCAATCCCCGTGATGGGATGGACGCTGACGCCGAGTGTTAACTATGTGACTTTACTGGATAGCGATGTGCGTGCTGCGGATTCTTACAGGACTTACAGCGGCAACAATGACAGCGATTATGTCTTTACAGGCATATCACTTTCGAGAACATTTTAACTGAATTGAACGATGGAAAGGAATAGAAGATGAAACTGAATTTTAAAATAAACAGTCGAATTTTTGGGTTCGGTATTTTGCTGTTCATGCTGATGGCTGGGGCGGTGCTGGCGGAAGAAACCGCCACCGCTCCGGCTGCCGACCCGGTGGCCGCGGCCGCTCCGGTTTTAACTGTTGATACAGGTGATACTGCCTGGGTGCTGATCAGTTCGGCGCTGGTGATGCTGATGACGCCGGGACTGGCATTTTTCTACGGCGGCCTGGTACGCAGAAAAAATTATCTTAACGTACTGATGCAGTGCATGATTATTCTGGCTGCTTTGAGTGTGCAGTGGGTTGTCTTTGGTTACAGTCTTTCCTTTTGTCCGGGCAGCAAGTGGATCGGTGGGCTTGACTGGATGATGCTCAAAGATGTCGGGCTTGAACCCTATGGCGATTATTCGGCGACGATCCCGCATCAGGCCTTTATGATTTTCCAGGCGATGTTTGCAGTAATCACCCCAGCGTTGATTATCGGGGCGTTTGCCGAACGTATGAAGTTTTCCGCCTTTCTTGTCTTTACGCTGCTGTGGGCGACATTTGTGTATGACCCGGTAGCGCACTGGGTGTGGGGCGTGGGCGGATTGCTGCGGGATATGAGCTTTTTGGGACTATCCGGAAGTGCGCTGGACTTTGCCGGCGGTACGGTGGTGCATATCAATGCCGGTATTGCGGCGCTGATTACGGCATTAATTATTGGGAAACGCAAAAGTGTTGATAAGTACCCAATTCCGCCGCATTCGCTGCCGTTCAGCGTGCTGGGCGCCGCGTTACTGTGGTTTGGCTGGTTTGGTTTTAATGCGGGCAGCGCTTTGAGCGCCAATGGACTTGCGGTCAACGCGTTTGTAGTGACGCATACCGCGGCAGCCGCTGCGGCTTTGACCTGGGCCTTGATTGATTGGCGTATTCACGGTGCCCCGACGATGCTGGGTACGATTTCCGGCGCGGTGGCGGGTTTGGTTGCCATCACTCCGGCAGCGGGTTTTGTGGGTATCGGCAGCGCATTAATTATTGGCATCCTTGTGAGCGTGTTTTGCTTTGCCGCAGTCAGTTATCTCAAACCCAAATTGGGGTATGATGACTCGCTGGATGCGTTTGGCGTGCATGGTATTGGCGGTCTCTGGGGGGCGCTCGCAACGGGTTTGTTTGCGTCCAAAGCAATCAATCCTGCCGGAGCGGATGGCCTTTTCTTCGGAAATCCCAAGCAGTTTCTGATTCAGGTTGCCGCGTCATTGATTACCATTGTCTATGCTGCGGTTGTAACCTGGATACTTTACAAGATTGTTGATGCCGTTATCGGCGTTCGAGTAACCGATAAGGAAGAAGCGATGGGTCTTGACCTGACGCAGCACAATGAACGTGCTTACACAATTCTTGAATAACCCCAAAGCCAATATTAGGAGATATTAAAAATGAAAATGATTATTGCTATTATTCAGCCTCATCGTCTTGAGGCGGTTAAAGAAGAACTTTACAACGTGGAAGTAAACCTGATTACCGTATCGGAAGTCCTTGGCCACGGCAGACAGAAAGGCATTGCCGAAGTTTATCGTGGTTTTAAGGAAACCGGCAACCTGCTCCGAAAAATTCGCCTTGATATTGCGGTCAATGACAATTTTGTAGAGCCGACAATTGAGGCGATTCGAAAAGGCGCCAAGACCGGCGAAGTCGGCGATGGCAAGATTTTTGTTCTGGATTTGGAGCAGTGTCTTCGTATCCGGACTGGCGAAACGGGAAGCCAGGCAATTGGATGAGTTTTGTCTGGACTGACTGTGTGTTATTCTGGAATTACAAATGTGTTGAAAAAACTACAAAAAAATACAAAATTGTATTTAATTGATGTGGGCGAATTACAGTAGATATTTCGTAAGTCTTTTTTTTGGCTTGTGTTGTAGCCAATATTGTGAAATTCGTCGGTCTGGCATAGAATATGCATGATTATCAGTTGAGTAGGTCTAAATTGCATGAAGAAACAGAGACTTAGGTTGCATCTGTTCCGGGGGGATTTTAGGACGTAAGTCATAATTCTATGTATGGCGTTTTTGGTGTTCTTCATGCAGGCCGGCTTCGACTTTGTCGGAGTCGGCCATATCAAAAGTCATAAGGTTGCAATATGCGACCTTTTTTACCAAAAAAGACCTTTCCAGTACAGTATGTCTTGAAGATGTGGTTCTGGCCGTACGGCTTTAGATTGGTCGATAGTTGTGGATTTGTTTGGACTTGCAGTTGTGTGTAACTATAATAGTGTTGTCTGAAAGACACTTACAGGGTGTAAGTTGTCCCGACAACAGAATCGAGAAGAAAATGTTTTTGTTGGAGAAACAGTAATGGAGACACCAAGGTGTACCTCTGAAGTTTTTGGGGCCAATGTGTTCAATGACGCCATGATGCGTGAGCGGCTTCCCAAAAATATTTATAAATCCTTTGTTCAGTCTCGCAACGGACGTCAGGAGATGACTCCGGCGGTGGCGGATGTGATCGCTAATGCGATGAAAGACTGGGCTATCGAGAAAGGTGCGACGCACTATTGTCACTGGTTCCAGCCGATGACGGGCTTGACTGCTGAAAAGCATGATTCGTTTATCAGCCCGACAGCCGATGGAAAAACGATTCTTGAATTCAGCGGCAAAGAATTGATCAAAGGCGAACCGGACGCATCCTCTTTCCCGTCCGGCGGCCTTCGTGCGACATTTGAAGCCCGCGGTTATACCGCCTGGGACATTACTTCGCCGGCGTTTGTTCGTGAAACAGGCAAGTCCGTCGTGTTGTATATTCCGTGCGCATTTTGTAGCTATACCGGTGTTGCACTGGACAAAAAGACCCCCTTGCTCCGTTCGATGGAAGCGCTGGGCAAGCAGGCTCTGCGTGTGCTGAAAGCTCTTGGTGATAAGGAAGTCAAGTCTGTGATGGCAACATTGGGACCTGAACAGGAATACTTCCTTGTGGATCGCAAGTTTTTTGAAAAGAGACTGGATCTTTTGCTGGCCGGCCGGACGCTGTTTGGCGCCCCGTCGCCGCGCGGCCAGGAAATGGAAGACCATTATTTTGGTTCGCTGCATGAGCGTGTCGCCAGTTATATGAATGAAATCAACAATGAATTGTGGAAGCTTGGTGTTTCGGCCAAGACACAGCACAATGAAGTGGCTCCCGCCCAGTATGAGCTGGCTCCGATATTTACCACGGTTAATGTGGCTACTGACCACAACCAGTTGACGATGGATACGATGCAGAAAGTCGCTTTGCGGCATGGGTTTGTTTGCCTGCTGCATGAAAAGCCCTTTGCCGGAGTCAACGGATCGGGTAAGCATAATAACTGGAGCATGAGTACTGATACCGGCAACAATCTGCTGGAGCCGGGTAATACGCCGCATGATAATATGGTGTTTCTTGTTTTTCTGTGTGCTGTGGTTCGCGCGGTTGATAAGTATTCAACCATTTTGCGGGCTTCTGTCGCTGCGCCGGGTAACGATCATCGCCTTGGCGCCAATGAAGCTCCTCCGGCGATTGTTTCGATTTTTCTTGGCGATCAGTTGAACGACATTTTTGAACAATTGGCTGACGGCAAGGCCAAAAGCAGCAAGCAGGGCGGTGACATGAAAATTGGCGTAATAACGCTGCCTTCTCTGCCCAAAGATACGACGGATCGCAACCGTACCAGCCCGTTTGCCTTTACCGGCAACAAGTTTGAGTTCCGTATGGTAGGTTCCTCGCAGTCCACCGCGGGGCCGATGTTTGTGCTCAATACGATTGTGGCCGATGTGTTGCTTGAGATCGCCGACCAGCTCGAAAAGAGCAAGAATGTTACTGCGGAGGTTCAGAAGCTGATTCAAAAGATCGCCAAAGAACATTCTCGCATAGTCTTTAACGGCGATAATTATTCGGAAGACTGGGTCAAGGAAGCAGCCAAACGCGGTCTGCCCAATATCCGTTCCTGTGTTGATTCCATCAAGACAATCTATACTCCGGAACATGTCAAGCTGTTTGGCAAGCACAATGTCCTGAATAAATCGGAGTTGCATGCCCGTATGGAAATTCTTCTGGAAGGCTATGCCAAGACGCTCAATATCGAAGCGTTAACGATGCTGAATATCGGACGTCGCCAGATTCTTCCGGCAGCGATTGGCTTTGCCGGCAAGGTCGCCTGTTCACTGAACGGTTCAGTTACCGCGGGTGTCAAGGCTCCGACTCAGAAAGCATTGCTGGAAAAGGTCAACGATTTGGCCAGCCAGCTTGATGAAGCGTTGGAGACGCTGGATAAGATGATTGCCGGCGCCAAGAAAGCGGACAATGCCGAAAAGAAAGCCGATGCCTACAAGGACAAAGTTGTTCCTGCTATGGTTAAGGTTCGTGAGCTTTCTGATGAGCTGGAGACGATGGTAGATGCGGATATGTGGCCGCTGCCAAGTTATGCTCAGATGCTGTTTGTACGATAACAGTAGTCGATAAACAACTGCAGTTTTGTGGGATATAAGAAGCCCTGTCGGATGGAATGATGCCGACAGGGTTTTTTGTCGCTACGGGAAGAGCGGTAAAAAAGGTTTTTTAATACTAAAAACCTGTTTTAAAGGTTTGTTTGTTGACTTTTTTGTCCTTCTTTATTAAACTATTCCGAATTTTGTGAACCCGAAAATGAAATAGCAACAACGAGGCAGATGATTAATGAGTTTGATACCTGAAAATCAGGGACTTTATGAGTCCAAGTGTGAACACGATGCCTGTGGTATTGGCGCTGTGGTCAACATTAATGGCCGTAAGGACCATGCGATACTTGAGTATGGTAAGCAGGTTCTTTTGAATCTGCATCATCGCGGTGCTGCCAGCGCCGATGACGTTACTGGCGATGGAGCAGGCATTTTATTCCAAATTCCGCATGAATTTTTTGTTGCAGAGTGCAAAGGGCTTAATATCGTGTTGCCGGAACCCGGGAAATATGCTGTCGGCATGATTTTTGGGTCTAAAAATGCAGCATTTCGCGCAAAAGCCGAAGCGGTACTGGAAAAAGCGATAAGTCACTGCGGCATGAAAGTTCTTGGCTGGCGTGAGGTTCCTTATAAAAGCGATTGTCTGGGGCCAATTGCGCTTCAGGCAGAGCCGGTTATTCGCCAGATTTTTGTCGATGGAAATGGTCTTTGTGATGAAGACCTTGAACGTCGGCTGTTTTTGGCTCGTAAAAAGGCAGAAAAGCAGGTTATGCTGACGATGGGCAAGGATGGCGAGGATTTCTATGTTGTGTCGCTGTCATGCCGAACGATCTGCTATAAAGGGATGTTTATGGCCTGGCAATTATTCACTTATTATCCGGATTTGTCGGATGAGCGAATGATGTCGGCGATAGCCATTGTGCATCAGCGATACAGTACCAATACGTTTCCTAATTGGCAGCTTGCGCATCCATTCCGATGTATCGCGCACAACGGCGAAATTAATACCTTGTCGGGCAACCGCAACTGCATGCTGGCGCGTGAGAAGAGCATCAAGTCTCCCGTGCTGGGCGATGATTTATCGGATTTGCTTCCAGTGCTGACGCCTGGAGCCAGTGATTCGGCCAATTTTGACAATATGCTTGAACTGCTGGTTCGTTCCGGCCGCAGCATGCCTCATGCGATGATGATGATGGTGCCGGAGGCGTTTGGCACCCGGTATCACATGAGCACTGACAAGCGTGCGTTTTATGAATATCACGCGGCGATTATGGAGCCGTGGGATGGCCCGGCGGCGATGGTCTTTACGGATGGCCGTTACCTTGGCGGAACCCTGGACCGCAATGGTCTGCGTCCCAGTCGTTATGTCGTTACGAATGACGGTCTGGCGGTTCTGGCCAGCGAGGCCGGCGTCATTGAATTCTCGCCGGATGTGATTCGACAGAAAGGTCGTCTCCAGCCGGGAAAAATGTTCCTCGTGGATACCGTCGAAGGTCGAATTATCACGGATCAGGAAATCAAGAGCAAGATTGCCCGCCAGAAGCCGTATCGGCGATGGCTGGAAGAAAACCGTATCGAATTACGGGGATTATTCGATACGCCCCATGTTCCCAAGACGGATTTGGACACCTTATATACCAGGTTGCGTGTGTTCGGTTATACCCGCGAAGAATTGCGGATGATTATTGCACCAATGGCGCAAAATGGACAAGAGCCAGTTGGCTCAATGGGGAACGACGCGGCTCTGGCGGTATTGAGCGACCGTCCGCGGTTGTTATATGATTATTTCAAGCAGTTATTCGCTCAGGTTACCAACCCGCCAATCGATCCGCTTCGTGAAGGTCTGGTCATGAGCCTGATGAGTTTTGTCGGCAAGAAGCGCAATCTGCTGGAAGAAACCCCGCAGCATTGCCAGCAGTTAAAATTGCCGCATCCGATATTGACCAATGAAGACTTGATTCGCCTGCGCAATGTCAAGCGGGATGATTTTAAGATTTCAACTTTGCCGATATTTTTTGATCCTAATTCCAATGATCCCGGCAAGAATCTTGAACGGTCGCTGGAAAAATTGCTGGCGGCGGCGCAGGATGAGATTAAAAAAGGCGTTTCGCAATTGATTCTCAGCGATCGCGATGTCGATCCGGACAAAACTCCCATTCCGGCCCTGCTGGCGGTGTCGGCATTACATCACGGTCTGATTGAAAAAGGACTCCGCGGTGAAGTCGGACTGATTGTCGAGACAGGCGAAGCTCGCGAGGTGATGCATTTCTGCCTGTTATGCGGCTACGGAGCCAATGCGGTAAACCCGTATATGGTGTTTGAAATGCTGCCGGAATTACAACGCAGAAATGAGCTGTCGGCTGCGACCGATCCGGATCAGTTTGTGGATCATTTTATTGCCTCAATAAAGAAAGGCGTACTTAAAGTACTCAGCAAAATGGGTATTTCGACGCTTCGCAGTTATTTCAATGCACAGTTGTTTGAGGCGATTGGTTTGAATAAAGAAGTCGTTGACCGGTACTTCACCGGAACCAGTTCACGCATTGAGGGGATTGCGCTGCAGCATATTGCGATGGATGCGATTCGTCGTCATCAGGACGCATATCGCAATCGTAAGTCTGGCGAATTGGAACTGGAGTATGGCGGAGAGTATCATTACCGCTGCGATGGCGAACGTCATCTGTGGAATCCGACTACGGTGTCGCGTCTTCAGCATGCGGTGACAAACAACGACCAGAAAGCATACGATGATTTTGCCTGTGCCATCAATGAACAGGATAAACAACTTTATACCCTGCGTGGGTTGTTCGAATTTGTGTCGGGCAAGCCTGTTCCGCTTAATGAGGTCGAACCGGCCAGTGAGATCGTGAAACGTTTTTGTACCGGCGCGATGAGCCACGGCTCAATCAGCAAGGAAGCTCACGAATGTATGGCGATTGCGATGAACCGGCTGGGTGCGATGAGCAATACCGGCGAAGGGGGCGAAGACCCGGAACGCTACACGCCGCTGTCCAATGGCGATTCGCTGAATAGTGCCATTAAGCAGGTGGCCAGCGGGCGTTTTGGTGCTACGATCAATTACCTTGCCAACGCCAAAGAATTGCAGATCAAAATGGCGCAGGGAGCCAAACCCGGCGAAGGCGGTCAGCTTCCGGGACATAAAGTAACCGAAGAAATCGCCAGACTGCGATATTCAACGCCGGGCGTAACGCTGATTTCGCCGCCGCCGCATCATGACATTTACTCCATCGAAGACCTGGCACAATTAATCTATGACCTCAAGTGCAGCAATCCTGCGGCCAAGGTTTCGGTTAAGCTGGTATCGGAAGTGGGCGTTGGTACCATTGCTGCCGGCGTCTGCAAAGGCAACGCCGACGAAGTCCTCATCAGCGGGCACGATGGCGGCACCGGTGCAAGCCCTCTGTCATCGATCAAAC
>CAYTHV010000009.1:32475-41649 GCA_964437685.1 uncultured Pirellulales bacterium | reverse complement strand
CCAAAGAGCAGCTTGACTAAATTTATGGCAAAAAAGACTTTTTCAGGGACGACTACCCTAGATGGATTAACGGGATTTTTTGCCACAGAGTTCACAGAGAAACACAGAGATAAAAATTTATCATGAAGAGCTGGAAGGACAGGAAGAGATAAAGTGAGTTCTTAGTTCTTAGCTATGGAATATTCCTGTTTATATTTTTTTCTTCATTGCTTTCAAGCGTTTTAGGGTATTCCACAGCCTGGGCTACGTCAGACCGTGCCACACATCGACTTTTCTATAAAATAGTTACAGAAAAAGTGTCTGACCCCTTTAGTTTTCTCAAAAATTTTGGCCAACCTACACGGCTATCATAATAATAATACGATTCCAATGCCGCCGGCATAATAAAAAAAGCAAAACAGCAGGCCCCACAACATCACTCGCAACAGGCCTCTCCAGCCATAAAATCGGATATAGTAAATTAGGATTGACCAAGGCCATGTAAAAAACATAATCAAGCGAAAGATTCTTAAAATTCCGCGTCCATGCTGCTGCGCATCACGCACACATAAATAAATCGTCATCATAGCAATCACCCAGACAAGGGCGATGTCTATCAGATATATACGTTCAACAATCGTCAGATGAATACCCAACAGGAAACACATAAGCGACAGTATAATCAGCATGGTACGCGTTGAAAAACGAGTATTCATATTGTGCCCTCGCCGTTGATGTTCCACTTGTCTTCAATGCTTATTTCAATTTTACCTGCTGGTAGGTAAAGTCGGGTTTCATGGCGCGGATGTTGTCGGGGGTCATCTTGATGACGACATAGTCCGGCGAGGCGGGGTCGGGAATGAAATCCTTCAACGCCGGAACGGCCTTGTAGAGCGAGAGCTTTTCGGCATTATCGGTACTGACTGTACACAAGCCCGCGATACGGACGTGTTTGCCGGAAAGGTCGCTGAAACAGTATTCGGCATGGGGGACTTTTTTCAATTGAGCGATTTTGTCGGCGCCGGCATCGGAGGCACACCATAACTGGTTTTGATTCCAGGCCAGACCGCCCATAGGTCGAACGCCGACTTTATGGCCGTCGGATGTGGCAAGCATACCCCAGTGTATCTGATTGATGAATTCCTTTACCTGTTCGAGGTTCATAGTTATTCTCCTGTAATTTTTGCCTTCTTATCGGGAAACATTGTACCCCGGAAAAAGTAAAAAGAAAGGAGAAAATAGAAAGAATACTGGAGAGCAGGATTACCCAAATTTGGAGCATTCCAGATTTGAAATTTGGGATTGATGAAACGGGAGAAAAATCGTATTATAACCGCATACAAGAATACATAAGGGTAATTTTATGATAAGTACCATAGTCATCGTATCGCTGGCGATATTGGGTTTAGCTTATGTAACCTATGGCCGATTTCTGGACAAACAGGCCAGGCCGGATGATACACAGACAACGCCTTCCAACAAAATTAATGACGGCCTTGACTATGTACCGGCCAGGGCATCGCTGCTGCTGGGGCAGCATTTTTCGGCAATTTCGGCGGCTGGCCCCATCGTAGGGCCTATTCTGGCGGGGATTTGGTTTGGATGGCTGCCGGCGTTATTGTGGATTATTCTGGGATCCATCTTCATCGGCGGAGTTCATGACTATCTCTCCCTATTTGCATCCGTTAGACACAAGGCCGCGTCAATCGGGGAAATTGTCCGGCAACATATGTCGCCGATGACACACATTTTCTTCCTGATATTCATGTGGCTAACGCTGCTGTATGTGATTATCGCATTTACCGACATCACGGCTCAGACATTCAAAGCCGTGTCGGAAGATACGGCCTTTGGGCCGGCGGTGGCGGCTTCGTCCATACTTTATCTGGGACTGGCCGTCGTCATGGGGGTTTTGCTCTACCGTTTCAAACTATCGCTGAGATTGTTAACGGCGATATTTCTCCCCGTGGTCTTATTTACGGTATGGATCGGTCCTCATCTGCCTGCGTCGATTTTAAATTTTCTGGGCGATATTTCGACTAAACAATGGGGCGTCTTTCTGCTGATATACTGTTTCATCGCATCCATTATACCCATGTGGCTGCTGCTTCAGCCCCGCGGCTACCTGGGCGGCTGGCTGCTGTATTTGACGATATTTGTCGGGCTGATCGGGGCATTGTTTGGAGGATTCAAAACCCAATACCCCGCGGTCAATCTTTCGGGACTGCACAGCGCCGTCAATGGGAAGCTGATGTTCCCGTTTTTGTTTATCACGATAGCCTGCGGAGCCTGTTCCGGATTTCACGCGATTGTCAGTTCGGGGACGACATCCAAGCAATTGAATAAGGAATCGGATGTCAAGCCGATTGGTTATGGTGCGATGCTGCTGGAGGGCGTGGTCGCTATTATCGCATTGGCGACGGTGATGATGCTGCCCGGCGGCTCAAGTGAATTATCATTGGATCCCAATCTTGTCTATGCCAGAGGACTATCCAATTATCTGGGATTGCTGGGAATCAGCTTTAACGTGGCGTTCCCGTTTGCCTTGCTGGCTTTTTCGACATTTGTTTACGATACGCTGGACGTCTCAACACGCCTGGCCCGGTATGTCCTGCAGGAACTGCTGGGCTGGAAAGGATTCTGGGGCGGGTGTGCGGCCGCATTGATCAGCCTGCTGATCCCGTTGGCATTTTTGCTGTTGTCAAAAGAAAAGGCCTACCTCGTGGCATGGCCGATCTTTGGCACGAGCAACCAGATGCTGGCAAGCCTGACCTTATTGGCGTTATCGACGTGGCTTATCCATAGCGGCAAAAAGGCTTACTATGTTATCCTGCCGATGGTGTTTATGGTCGTAATGACGATGGCGGCGCTGATTTTGCAGGTTTTGCCTTTTGTCCGCGTTCTGGGTGAAATGAGCCATGGAGCGATCATCAAGCCGGATGTGATGATTTCAGGCATCTGCGGAATTGTTCTTTTGGCGCTTAGTTGTCTTCTGATCTATACGGCGTCAAAGACATTGCTTATGCCGAGAAACCGGCAGATTATTTAATTTACAATTTTTGCTCTGTAGAAAAGTCCAAATTTTGTGTCGCCCCGCCGGGGCTTCAAATAGTTTTGAGTGCTAAGTTCTTAGTTTTTCGTTAATGAATTCCGGGGGTTTATACCCCCGGCGATGAAACCTGCGACCCCTGCGGAGTTGGAAGAAATTTAAAATGAAAAATTGTTCGACCCCGTTGGGGTCGATGGATTTATGGCGTCTCTTTTCTCCGGGTTTCGCTTCGCTTACCCGGAGCTATTCGGATTTGACCCCAGAGGGGTCGAAAAATCCGCGTGGGTATAACTCATCCTGCCAGCTCATTTCGGGGGATGGGCCACAGGTACTGTCGCTGCTATTTAATTTCTGACTTGCTAATCTCAAGCAACTCAAGATGCAACTGGCCGCGAGGTACTTTTACCGAGACTTTTTCACCGACGGTAAGACCGACCAGAGCATCGCCGATGGGCGAAAGAATTGAAATACTGTCCTCGGTCACATCCGAATCATACGGCCCAAGCAATTGAAAGACCATTTTGTTCTTCGTCTCCAGGTCCAGCAATTTCACAACTGTGCCAAACGCAACACGGTCGCATGGAACCTGCGTACAATCAATAACCTTTGAATAGTTTAGTTTGCCCCGGATTTCTCCAAGACGGCCTTCGAGGAAGCCAAGCTGCTGGCGACCGTAAATATATTCGCCATTTTCCTTTAAATCGCCCTGCTCACGCGCCTCGGCAACCCGTTGTCTGACCACGACAACTTCCTTTTCCAACTGGCTAAGTTCCTCTTTAAGCTTTTCATGGCTCGTCTGAGAAATTGGCATTATCTCTTGCATTCGAACAACTCTCCAAATATCAAAATACCTACTTATCTTTTCTAAAAGCGGCGTAATATAACAAATTATGATGCATCTGTAAACCCCCGTTTTTCCTATTTAGCCGGCACTTTTGGAGAGTGAATTCTACTTATTTCCGATAGGATTTAAAAGGAAATGGAAAGGCAAAAGTAATTCGCTTTAAGCTCCCGAATCATGAGTGAATGCGTTCGGCAGCCTGAGCATTCATGAGCAGAGCCAACGCCGCCCTGAAAAACTATCGGGCGGCGATATCCAGACAGGACATCGTCGTCAGGTCTCGGACAATCAGCCGCCCATTCACAAGGGCAAGCGGTCCCCAGCATTCGTGACCCTGCAGGACACGAGCCTGAGACAGGAGATTAAATTTGTCCGGTTTTGCTTCAATAAATGACAATATCCCCTCGTCATTCAGGGCAATGATTTTACCGTCCGCAATTATATAGGGGCCAAGTCCATATTTGTTCGCATTGCCGCTAATCCAAACAATTTTTCCGTCCAAATCCATACAGACAAATTGCTTATTCGGACGGACGCCGTAAATATACCCTTGATAAAAGACCGGAGTTTGCTGGTCGGCGCCAAAGATTTTAGCTTCCAGTTTAAATGCTATTTTAGGAACAATAACCTCCTGCTCTTTTGTCAATTGCAGCGTCGCACTTCCCTGATTGTACCCGCCGGAAAGGAAAATTTTACCATCTCCCACATCTACCGGCGTAGGCACATTGGTGGTCAGTTTCCATCGGTCGGTTTTCCAGAGGTTTTGGCCGGTTTGTGCGTCGATGCCGACTACGCCGCCACTGGCAGGATAGACATACATTCGTTTGCCGGCAAATTCCATCGGCAAAATAGAGCAATGCGTCATTTTCCATTTGTCGGGGTTTTCGGCTTTCCAGATGACTTTACCTGTAGCACATTCAACGGCAATCATCATCGCAGAACCCGCCGGGGCGATAATCGCCCTGCCATTTTCGATACGCGGACACTGGCCGGCGTACCAAAGCGGCTCAACGGAGCCGTATTCCCTAATCAGATCGATGCTCCAAATCAACAGTCCTGTTTCGGCACTGAAACAGGCGACATGGCATTTGGGCCCGATTGTTACAACAAAACCATCCGCGACAGCCGGGACGGTGCGGCTCATTCCATGATTGCGTTTGACTTTGACCGGGTATGAATACCGCCAGATTTCTTTGCCATCATCAAGACTAAAACACCGAACAGAATCGGCAAGTTTGGCCATATCATAATCAATTAAATAGACGCGGCCATTCCAGACTGCGGGAGAGGCATAGCCTTCACCAAGCTGCACCTGCCAAAGTTGTTTTGGCCCGTCTGGAGGAAATTGATTGATTAAGGGCGTATTCTCTTTACTGATCGCATCATAGTCGGCGCCGCGAAAGGTCGGCCATGAACCTGTCATCGCAGAGGGTTTGCCGTCAAATGTCTCAAGCGTTCCTTTTTCCGGCCCGCCATCAGCAGCAACAGCCGCAACGGGACGGTTATCGGCGCCGGGAAGACGCGGCGCCACCTGAAACGCCAGATAATCGTAAATCCAAATGGAAAATAAAACCATCCCTGCTGCTGCCAGCAGAAGCGGTAAAGTCCAACGAATCCAGCCATATTTCATATTATTTCTCGATTTTGCGGGGGCGACGGGTTCTCTATTCTTTTCTTAACGGCTCAAGCAGGTCTGTGCGAAATGCGACTTTTGCTGAAAATCCTATCCATCCAATACCGCTGCACAGCAAGATACCGGCAAGGATCATCAAAAATTGCCATGGAAACTGTCCGCTCTCAGCAAGTCGAGGCCCCGCGGCAACCATCGCCGAAACAATTCCCATAATAAGTCCTGCGGCCAAAAGTCCGGAATGTTCGAAAAATAATAGACGCACCAACGCTTTTTTCGTAAATCCCACAGCCCGCATCATCGCAAGTTCTCCGGCACGATCAAGGACATTCAGCAATACCACCAGCCCCAGTCCAAAACTGCCTAAAATCAATCCCAGCGACCCTAACGCCATAAAGATTGAAATATAGGTATTTTCCACCCGGTGAAACCGACTCAGCCGATCCGCAGTCAATATCGTCTCAAACCCATACGGCGACAACGACTGCGTCAGATGCTGAGAAATAACCTGACTTTGGGCAGCGGAAGCATCAATCAACACAACCGACCAGCCCTGCGTATCCGGAAATCGCTGCAGGAATTGTTTTTCACTGATAAGCAACCCCCCCTGTAAAATCGAGTCTCTGAGTACGCCGACAATATTCAGGCGAAATAGCCTGCCGGTCTGGTCAATATAATCGATCGTATCGCCAAGTTTTTTGTGCAATGCCCAATAGACCGTTGCGTAATCGCCGATAGCGGGAACGATGCCTTCGCCAAAATCCTGTGAGAGCAATTGCCATGGAGCATCAGCATTGGTTTTATCGACCACGGATCGAAACTGGAATCGGCCGTTTAATGATTGGGGATTAACGCCCCAAATAATCGGCCGCTGCGCTGACGCAAGATTCAAACAGCTTGCGGCTTCCTCGGAATACTGACGCAGCCCTATTGACACAATTGGCGAAGAAGGTGCCTCTTGAGCCAGCGGCCCAACATCTATCGCATCCGGCACTTTCGCCAGAGGAATATCACATTGTGACCAGAGAAGAAAACCGCCTGTTCCGCTGTTTTTATCCGCGGCATTGGTCAAGGCCGTTTTCTGAAAACCGGCAACGGAAAAAATGATAAATACTCCCATCGCCAATATCTCTACGACCGCCAGACTTCGGCCTTTTCGGCGGGCGGCATTGCGAACCGCCAGCGATAACAGCGTTCGGGACGGCTTTTGTACCTGCCAGGCAATCAAGGATAATAACGCAGATAACATCAGCAGTAATGCGGCCAGTACCGCGGCGCCAGAGCCAAAAAACACAAGAGAAGCATTTTGAGCCGCCAGGGTACTGCCATACATCGCCAAACCGGCAGAGACTATCAGCAATAAAATTGCCAAACCCATGGAAAATGTCGATCGCCCTTTCGGGAGAATCAGTTCCTCGCCATGTTCCAGTAAGTCAATAATGTTCCGCCTAAGAAGATGCCTAAGTTTCCATCCAAAAACCGCCAGCGACAACAGCAGTGAAACAGCCGCCGCTATAAGAATTGTTTGCATTCGCATTCCAAACACAACCTGAAGGCCGCCCGCGGCATCCGCCCAGATTGTATTAAGACCGCTGAGAACCAGCCCGGTAAAAAGGACTCCCACAGGAATACCAGCAATAATCGCAGGCAAGGCAACAAGTGCCTGTTCCGCCAAAAATATAAAATATACCTGCCTTTGACTGAATCCTTCAGCCAGCAGGATTCCAGCCTGACAGCATCGCCGCTGGAGGGCAAACGTATAGACCAATCCTGCCAGAATCAACGAGGCAATGATTAAAAAGAAACTCATCGAAGTAATCAGGGAGCCAAACTCGGTTGTACCTGCGGCAGCTTTTTGTCCGGCGTCATACACATCCTGAACAAAATACCCAACCTGCTGCGGCTCTATCGCGGATAAGATTTTTCCTGTCAGCGTATCAATATCATAATCGGCCTTTGAATAACGGATTGCCGTCAAAGAACCAAACCGGCTCGACCAGAGCAGTTTGGCCGCCTTCATCGCGATAAAAGCCTTGGGCGATCCTTTATATTTTTTCCAGTACTGCTCATCCGCCGGACGAATACGGGACAGGTCGATCGGAATGCCCGGCTTCCAGTCGCTGCAGTTTTCTGCATCGGCCAGAGCTTCAAAAGGAGGCATCAGCGAAGGATCAGCCCCGGTTCCCATCATCGGCACAACCGCTTTGACAGTAAACGTCGCCGTCCGTTCAGACAGGTTTTTGCCCTGTGATGGGACAAAATAACAAATCTCAATACTATCGCCCTCGGAGACTTTCAGGTCATCAGCCAGCCATTCATTGATCATCATTTCATCGGCGTTAAGAGCGCCGAATAAGCCCGCTTCCGGATGCGTATCCAACGCACAAACAAATGAATACGGCGTAGCATGCGAACCTGCGCGGAATTCGTTGACAAAATAGGTCAGAACATCAAAACCAGCGGGAACTTTCTGCGCCAGTGACTGCACGATGGCATCGGAGAAAAATACACTTTCGCTGCGGAGTTCAAGAACGCCGGGAACATTCGGCTCAACCAGCGATAACCCCGCATCACTCAATTGCCATTTATTACGAATCAGGTCCAGCACATCCGAACTTTGCAACGTAGAAGTAATTAAAAGCAGATTAGCTCGGAGATTATCCGCCGTAAAGCCAAACCATTCATTCAGCTTTTCAAGCGGAACAAAGACATTCAATCCGCCATCCGGTCGTGCAAATAAATCAAACGAGCCAAATTGCTCCTCTGTAACAATCGTATCCACCGTTCGGCGAAATGCTACCTGTCTTTGATCTTCCGGGGTCATCGCCGCTTCAATGGCCATCCCACCCGGGGCGGCGGTTCGAATAATCATCTCCTGGCCGGGCTTGAGATTTAATCGCTGCGCCAAAGCATGGCTGATCGCTATGCCCTCTTTAATCAATACCGGTTTTGGCTGGGCGTTCGGCCCTATTGTCCAGAATCGGTCATTAACCCCAATAATCTGAACGCCGCCGGTACGGATCGAGCCGTCTGTGTTTTCGGCAAATCCCCTGACATTCAACACGGGAATGACGTTAATCTTATTTTTTTGCGCCAAATCCTGCGCCAGCGCAGACCGAAACAAGCCGGTACTGCTGACTGCCAGCCGAACCTGCCCCAGCCGCATTTGCGTCTGCCGTGCGAGGGTCGCCCGGATGGAATCACCTGAGGATAACGATCCAACCAATACCGCTACCGCACACATCACCGCCAGACCGGCCGCAATGTGCGTTTTCCAGTAGAATCGGAGACCATTTAGGACCATTCGGTGATGTTCCATCTTAAAGCCTCATTTCCTGCAAAGTTCCATTGGAAAGATCAAATCGCCGCTGCATTTTGGCGGCCAGTTCCCTGGAATGCGTAGCGATAATCAGCGTTACCTTTTCCTGCCGATTTAATTCCACCAGCAATTCGGCGATCTGGTCGGCATTGGCGTGATCCAGCGAACCAGTCGGTTCGTCCGCCAGCAACAGCGACGGCTTATTGATCAGCGCCCGGACAATCGCCGCCCGCTGACGCTGGCCTGCGGAAAGCTGATCGGGACGATAGCTCATTTTGCCGGTTAATCCGACACGTTCCAGTAAATCCGCAGCATAGTACATTAGCTCTTTATGCGGCATTTTATGAGGCCAGGCC
>CAYTHV010000009.1:14725-32465 GCA_964437685.1 uncultured Pirellulales bacterium | reverse complement strand
CGGCAGCAGGACATTATCCAGTACACTGCACTGCGGAAGCAGATGATGCATCTGAAAAACAAAGCCAATCCGCATATTGCGAGCTTTTGCCATCTCCATATCCGACAGCACAGACACATCCTGTCCGTCGAAAATCAGGCTGCCGCCCGTAGGCTTATCGAGCAGGCCAAGAATATTCAGCAGTGTGCTTTTTCCGCACCCGGACGGACCAACAATCGCAGCCGTGCGTCCCTGCGGAATCTCAAGATCGATCCCCTTAAGAACTTCCGTCTGCCCGGATGGTCCCGTATAATATTTCGTTAACTGTTTGATTTGCAGAAAAGCATCGTTCATTTTTGGATTACCCCTTGCTCCATCGTCTGCCTCCCATTTAATCCCATCTGCCGCATTTTTTGTCGATTCAGCAGCAGTGGGCGCAGCGCCGCCGCAAGCTGCTGGGCATTATTCGGCTCAAACAGCACACCGGCATTGGACAATTGAGCATACTCATGAAAAACGCCTGCCGCCGGCTGAACAAAACCAACGCCGCTGGCCATTGCTTCCAGGACACACAGACCGTACGCCGCAGGCTTGCGAAACGGTACACACATTACAGAAATAGAATGAAGAAAATCATTTCGGCTCTGTACACCGAAATCCTGTATAAATTCAACCTGATTTTGCAGATTCCACGCATCCATTTGACTATGCAGGCTGCGCATAAAATGTTCATCATCACGAGTCTGCCCGCCGCAAATTTTCACTCGGAGATTCCGCAACTGCCCATCCTCTGTAAGCCGGCGGACAGCATCCATCAGCGTGTCGATTCCATTATCGCCGCACATCCGGGCAAGAAAGCCGATGGTCGGAATCTTCGGCAAATCCATCACGGGTTGATAATCCTCAAGATTCAATCCCGGATAAACGAATTGTATTTTTGATGGGGCAAGAGCCAATTTTTCAGCCATAAATGATTGATAATATCGACTGACCGCGATAAACAAATCCGTATCCGCAACCAATTGCCGCATCAAGTCCCAGACTTGCCGCGACCATGGATCGCCGAGACCATCAATAAATCCATCCTCATCCTGCAAGAGACTGACCACCGCACACCCCAGCTTTTCGCGAATCGGCTTAACCAGTCCCAGCAGCAGCGCATTGGATAAGACCATAACATCGGGTTTATTTTCCGGCAGGATAAGCCAATCCAAAAAACGCTCCAACTCTTTGACTTGTCTTCCATCTTTCCCTTGCAGCATCGAAATAGTCGTTTCGCCAAGATCTCTGGCGCTGGTCATTCTTGCATTGGCGGCAAGTTTCGACAACAGCTTTGGCGAGTCGAAAAGGCTATCCAGCCAACGGGGTGTTTTGCGGAACAGGTTAAATTTCTGCTGGAGAAAAACATTGATCCCTCCAAAGAACATCGGCCCTTTCGGTATGCCGCGATGCTCTGCTCCGGCAGGCAGATACATCGGCAGCGCAATCGCATCATGCCCCAGTGTGCGAAGATAGCGCAAGAGCATCGCATCACGAATGCAATTTTCGCAATAAAAACCCCCTCCCGCTCCCGGCGAAAGATAAATAATTCGCATATCCGACTCCACAATTATTACGGCCAATCGGACATAGAATACCTTATTTAAATCATCAACGCAAGCGTCGATTCCTTTGCCTCACTCTGTTTCTATAATTGTGCCTTGACATCCTCAGTTTTACCGATGGTACTCTTATTTTTGCTGGATATCGCTTACCTTCTTGCGTATTGCCGCCGCCCCGAATTGTACAATATGGTCAATTAACTCGTCAAATGTCAACCCTTCGATCATACTCAAGTAATGATCCATAAACAAAAAGGGATGCAACTGAAGCGATTCGATGGAGGTAAAAATCAGTTGTGCCTGCTTTTTGTTCAACTTCGGAATCAGATGCATCAAAACAACAACAACTTTATCCATAATCTGGGAACGAAACTCTTCAATAAGTTTTTCGCCGGCTTCGGAACTGTTCAGCACCTCACGCACCATCAGCCGCATAACCTGCCCACGCTGCTGTTTTTCATATGCTGAACGCAGCGGATAATAAACGAGTTCCCGAATCAACTGTTCCAGCGTTGGATTAGGATTTGACAAGAGCTGATTGACCCGTTCAACCTGATTTTCCACAATAAATTGCATTTGTCGGCGGAACATTTCGATATACAATTTATCTTTGCCGCCAAAGTAATAATTCACCGCCGCAACATTGCAATTGGCCTTGGTCGTCAAATCCCGCACAGACGTTCCATCGTAGCCTTTTTCACAAAATAAAACTTCCGCAGCGTCCAATAATCTGCTTTTGACATTATCTGAACCCACAACAATATTATCATACTTAACCATAACATGGCTCCTGAAACAATTTAAAACAAATGTTTAAATCAAAACAATAAAACATTCGTTTAATACCGTCAAGGAAATTCTCTATTGGCTCTGAAATTCTCAATAATTTACACTATACAGGATATAGTATGTTTTGTTTTTTTATATAATCATTATAATCCCTCTATTCCTCTTAAAAAGCGGAAAACAACAGAGAAAAAGCCAATATTTAACGAAGTTTCTAACTGCATCTGGTCGAAAATACCACAGGTCAGCGGTTTTTTTATGTACGACTTGTAACCTATTACGGTTTTATATCGTATAATATTTAACTGTAGCAAAAATTGACTAATCGTAAGTAATAGCCATAAAAAACAAAGGTGTTAAAGGACAAGGAGAGACGACAATGAAACTCTCGATTACCAAAATGACCTTTGTGGCGGCTATGATCATTGTGGTTATTGCCGCTACAGGCTGTGAGACAAAATCCGCTTATCAGCACAATGCGGAACAACGCTGGCAGAAAACACTCGAACAAGCAAAGCTTGACTACGCTCAGCAATACATCGAACAAGGCCGCTATGTGCAGGCCAAAGCGATTCTCGAACCTATGGTTTCTGACGCAAACGATGCCAAGGCTGAAATACTCTTGGCAAAAGTTGAGGAGCGACAGTCTCAATACGCGACTGCCTTGCAGACTTTAGGCCGTTGAAACTACTGATCGCCTTCGTCAGACTCAGTCGGCAGTGCGGATGGATCATCTTCCAATAAATCTGATTCATCCGCCAGTTCTTCATATTCCTCCGCATTCTGCAGTTTGGGGTCGAGTTGTCCCTTGCAGTAGAATGTGACAGTCATCGTTCCCCAGTTTCGCTGGTCAACCTGCGTGAGCTCTGCATAGGCAGATTGAATCACAGCCCGTTCGTGCGTGCGAAGAATCGCCAGACCGCCGGGCAGCATCTGCTCACTGAGCAGCGCCATCAGTTTGCCAACCTGTGAAGTTGGCCCGCATTCATTGCTCATCACATACGGCGGATCGACAAACACCAGGTCATATAGTCCGCACTCCGGCGTCGGAGGAGCGCCGATACGAAAAATATTTCCGCTTACAGCTTTGGACTGGGCGATAAAATCCGCTTTTTCAATGTTACGTTTGAGAATTTCAATCACACGTCGTTCTTTATCGACGAAAGTAGCCCATTTTGCTCCCCGGCTCAGCGCCTCAAGCCCCATCGACCCGGTACCGCAAAATAAATCCGCGACAATCCGATTCTCCAGATAGCCCTTGGTATAGAGAATATTAAAAACCGACTCTTTGACCCGGTCGGTGATCGGACGGGTATCCCGCCCTTCCGGACTGAACAGCCGCATCCCGCGTTTTGACCCCGCTATAATTCGCATTTAACTTCCTGTCATAAAACCTTTAATCCCGGTAAAAATGATCTGTGCCGCCAGCGACATCAGCAGCAAGGCAGTAACCCTCACAATCACCGACAGGATTTTATCGCCGAGCCATCGCTGGATACGTTAAGCCAGCAGAACAAATATGGCGACGGTTATTCCGCCTGCCAGTACCGCCGAAAAGGTACCCAATAGTTCAATAAACCCATGCACAGACGTCCCATAGACCAGCAGAGCGCCGATAGTTCCCGGGCCGACGATAAGAGGTATCGCCACCGGAACAATCGCAACATCATGCTCGGGGTCAGCCTGCTTGCTGACCGAAGGGCCGATACCCAGAATACGCATAATCGATGACAGAAAGAGAACGCTTCCGGTGCCGATCTGAAACGCATGCAGTGTAACACCAAGAACTGAAAACAACGGTTTACCGAAAAAGAAGAAAAAACAAATTGAAACCAGGATCGCCGTCGAAGTGCGCCAAGCCGCTTTTCGCCGGGAAACAGGATCCAGCCCTTCAGACATCATCAAAAACACCGACGCCGAAGCAAAAGGCCCAAGCAAAAAAAGCATCTGGATATAGATATGAAAAAATGTCTTGACCTGCTCAAACGATATGCCCACGTTTAATTCCTGTTCAGATATTCACGAATCACTTTGGCTCGCAGCGTATCACGTTGATCGGCGTCGAGCATTTTTCCGGCACGAATTTGCAGATGAGCCGGTTGGGTGAGCAGAAATAATTCATTGACGGTCGCAAGCGACAAATCAGGAATCCGCCCAAGATTAACGCCAAGACGCACACTGCTCAGCAAATACAAAGCTTCCTGCGAGCTAATCAGACAAGCGTTTTTCAATACGCCCATCGCCCGCTGAATTTTGTCGTCGAGAGTATGCGGCTTCTGATCCAGCAGCGCACGACGAGACGCCTTTTCATACTCGACAATTCGCGGCACAATATTTTCAGTTAATTCCCGCACCACATCCTGTTCATTAACGCCAAGCGTAACCTGGTTGGACAATTGAAATAAATCCCCGACCGCATCCGTCCCTTCGCCGAATAAACCACGTACCGCCAGATCGGCGTCCTTGGCGGCGTTAAGAAATTTTTCGATCTGCCCGGTCAGTTTCATGGCGGGCAAATGCAGCATCACGGAAACACGAATGCCCGTACCGAGATTGGTCGGACAAGCCGTCAGAAAACCCAGACGCGAATCAAACGCATACTCAAGTTTTTGTTCAATCATATCGTCAATACGATTGATCTGCTGCCAGCACTTACCAAGATTGAATCCGGACGCATAGACCTGCATTCGGAGATGATCTTCCTCGTTAATCATCGCGGTAAAATCTTCGCCAAACGCGATCACAACACCGCGAGGACCTTTGCCGGCGACATGCTGCCGACTGATCAGATGCCGCTCCATCAGCAATTGACGTTCAAGATTGGCAGCACGATCCACATCAATAAAACCCACGGCATTGCCCAAGTCTGCCGCTAAAATTGCTTCCCGCAGTTTATCAAGGATTTCCTGCTGACGTTGTGGAGTCAAACAGGACAAAAATTCATATCCGGCCAGATTCCGCGCCAAACGAACCCGCGAAGAGACAACAATTTCCCACCCGGGACCTTCGGCTCCGAACCACGAACTGGATTGATTGGCAAGCTGTACCGGTTTCATTGTAATTGCCTGATTTGATCGCGCAGCTTCGCGGCGACTTCATAATCTTCATTTTTTACCGCCAGCTCCAATTGTCGGCGGAAATTCAGCAACGCAATCTCATTTTGCTGCTCTCGGCCGGCGTGTGATGGAACCTTGCCGCAATGCTGTAACTGCCCCGAATGGGTCCGCTCAATTAACGGCATCAGCTCTTGCTTAAAAATCTCATAGTCCTGCGGACATCCCAGCAGACTCGTATCGCTGAACCTCCGCAGTGTCATTCCGCAACCCGGACAAGCCTTATCGGGGTTTGTAAATGGGAGTTGTTTTCCGGAAGAATCTGACGCGGCTTTGGCCGCTGCCAGCAAATTACTCAACAGCTCATTGAGCGGAATTTGAGCCTGTGCCCCAAGCCCCTGCTGCTGGGCACAATGCTGGCAAAGATGGGTTTCACTTCGCTGACCGTGTGAAATTTCGGTCAAGTGAATCGTCGCCGCACTTTCTTTACATATTTGACAAAGCATATCGTTACCATCGCACAAGGCGATTCCTCATTGATGACTGGTTATAATTTAAAAATTTGTTGCCACCCTCTTTTTCGGCTAATTTTGGAGGCGTCTCAACCTCAATCTAAGGTTCATACCGCACCCGGCAACCTGGTGCCTCAGTAACTTCAACCCAACAAAGTTGTACCGGAGGCATTATCATTGCTGCCAGATAGTCGTAGACATACCTTGCCAGATTTTCCGCCGAAGCATTCATCAGGCCGAATGCTTCACATTCTTCAAGTTTAGTATCATTAAACGGTCCGAGAATCTGATTTAAAAACTGCTGTAACCGACAAAAATCAAAAGCCAGACCCGCTGAGTCCAGTTTTTCAGACGCAACTGCGGCGATAACTTTCCACAAATGGCCATGCTGCGGCTCCTGAAAGCCGTCCGGCATCACAACCTGATGCTCAGCAAAAAACTCAGATTCGACCATGACTGTATACATTTCCCTATTGTACCTGCTTAACAAAAAAAAACAAGGGTATCCATATTTACGACCACAATCCTCTTGATTTATTCTGTTTAATCCTCATAAACTTTGATTCAAAATAGAGTTATATTCCCCTCGAAAAACTGTCCTCTATCCCAAATTTTCAATACACAAAACAGACTGGGATGTGATATATTGCCGCCATGAATGTTAAAGGACAAATGATGTTTAATCAACTGCTAATACCGGTCAAGAAAGTCGTTTTCATGGAAGGCGCCTTTGCCTGGCCAGCCAGGTCTATTCTGGCAAGTAGCCGAGCCGCCGACATACTCATTTTAGCACAATTACAGAATGACCTCCACCACCGCCTCAATCGTCGTGCCGACATCGCGCTAAATGCATTTGGCCCGGCAACGGTACGAATCCATCGGGATGCCGCCATCAAACACGATGAGGCTTATCGTATTATAATCCGCACCGACGGAATTGAAGTTGCCGCCGCGACAGATGCCGGTAGTTATTACGCCATTCAGACGCTTCGCAATTTGATTTGCCTGTATGGAGCAAAGCTGCCCGCTTGCCGGATTGACGACGAGCCTGTTTTCAAGCGTCGGGGCGTCTATCACGACTGTTCACGCGGCAAAGTACCGACATTGGAAACGCTTAAGCAACTTGTCGAACGTTTGGCGCACTGGAAAATCAACGAACTCCAGCTTTATATCGAAAATGTCTTTACATTCGTTCGCCACCCCGACATTGGCAAGGGATTTAGCCCCCTGACTCCCGACGAGATACTTGCCTTGCAGGAACATTGCAAAAAACACCATATTCGGCTTGTTGGCTCATTAGCCAGTTTCGGCCACATGGAAAGAATTCTCTCCCTGCCCACCTATCAGCATCTCGGCGAAATGCCCGGCTTCCGCAATCTTCCCGGCGGAACAACCCTATGCCCGACGGATCCCGGTTCGATTCGATTAGTCAGCGAATTATATGAAGAATTTATCCCGCTGTTTGAAGCGACAGATTTCAATGTCTGTTGCGATGAAACATGGGAATTGGGCAAGGGCCGCAGCCAAAAACTGGCACAAAAAATTGGAACCGGACAACTCTATCTCGATTTTCTCCTCAAAATTCACCACTTGTGTGAAAAACATGGCAAACGAATGAATGCTTGGGCGGATATTGTGCTCAAATACCCTGAATTGCTCAAAAAACTTCCGCGTGACATCGTTTTGCTCAATTGGGAATACGAATCCGATGGCCTCAATATCAAACGAACCCGGGATATCGCCCGCACCGGAATGGACTGTATGGTCTGCCCCGGAACAAGCAGTTGGCTGACCCATGGCTCACGTATGCCCAACTCCATGCAGAACGTCAAAGCTTTCGCCGAACAGGGACAACGCTATCATGCACAGGGTCTGCTCAATACCGACTGGGGAGACAATGGCCACCGTAACTTCCTCGGCATCAGCCTTCACAGCTTCGCGCACGGCGCCGCCCATGCATGGAATTCTAAAGCGGTTGACGATGAAAATTTCACCGAAAATTTCTGCCGATTGACTTTCGGCCAGCCCGCAAAACAACTTGCAAAAGCATTGAAAACACTTGGCTCGACGTACCAGACCTGCGGGGCACTCCGCAAAAATGGTTCACTTCTGTTTGATGCCCTGATTGAACCAATGCAAACCCCCGCTTCGCCGGAGCATAGCCCTATTGAAAAAATGACCGTCGCAGGGCTTGACAAATTCATTACGCAGCTTTCCGCAGACAATTTCTGGCCAAAGCTATCCGGCCGCCTTCCCGATTTTGAATCCATTGCTATCAGCGAATTCAAACTGGCCGCACAGATGGATTGCCTGTCCGCCGAGCGTGCTTTAGCCGCCAAAGTTTTCCGCAAACAAGGTAAAATCCCGCAATTCTGCATGAATCATTTGGTTGATCACATGGAATTCGTCATCGAAAATTTCCGAAAGCTCTGGCTCAAACGAAATAAACCTTCGCGTCTAAACGATAACCTTCGCCTGCTTAAAAAAACACAGCGGCAAATGCTGCACCTGGTAAAAACAAAGTAAACACTATGGCTGAACATAAAACTATCGCCGAACTGGCAAAACAAAAACAACTTCGTATTGCGGGCCTGATGTCCGGCACCAGCGCCGACGGTGTCGATGTCGCAATCGTCGATATCAGCAGCCGCACGCAGCAGGTTATCGCTTTCGGAATGATGCCCTACCCTGCTGAGATTCGCCAAGCCGTCCTTCGCCTCTGCGACCCCAAAACATCCTCCGTTCAGGACATCTGCCATTATAATTTTCTTTTGGGACATCTTTTTGCAAAATCACTCATCGAGCAATGCAAAAAGCACAAAGTCGCACTAAGCTCCATCGACTTGATTGGTTCGCATGGCCAGACTATCTACCATAACCCTTCCGGCACTCGATTCGGAAAAGAACTCATCCGTTCCACGCTGCAAATCGCCGAACCCTGTATCATTGCACAGCAAACCGGCATTACAACGATTGCGGATTTTCGCCCCACAGATATCGCCTGCGGCGGTCAGGGCGCTCCGCTGGTACCGTTCGCCGATTACCGCTTGTTTGCACACCGGCGGCTCAGTCGCGCTGTGCAGAATATCGGCGGCATCGCAAATGTAACCTACCTGCCCGCCGCCTCAACCTCCGCCGACATCATTGCTTTTGACACCGGCCCGGGAAATATGATTCTCGATGGCCTGATGACCATTATAACCAATGGTAAAAAAACGTATGACCGCAATGGAGCCATGGCGGCAAAAGGGACTATTAACCCGCCGCTTCTGAAAGCGATGCTAAAGCACCCTTATTTTCGCCGTCGTCCGCCTAAAACCGCGGGGCGTGAAAATTTCGGCCTTGCTTATAGCCGGGAACTTTATCAAAAAGCCATTTTAAACTTACGCCCGGAAGACATTCTCGCAACGGCAACAGCTTTTACCGCCGTGACCATCGCCGATGCCTACCGGCATTTCCTCCCCACCATCCCCAATCAGGTTATTCTTTGCGGCGGCGGAGCACAAAATCACACACTCATAAACCTATTGCAAAAGCAGCTCCCAACCGCCGGATTTTTCACCACCAGCGATTTTGGGATTGATTCAGACGCCAAGGAAGCTGTCTCTTTCGCGATTCTGGCATGGTCAACGCTAAAGGGAATCGCCAATAACATCCCTTCCGCGACCGGTGCGACAAAACCAGTCATATTAGGAAAAATTATACCCGTATGATGAAAAAAAACAGAGTCAATTTGACAACCGAACAGCGGAATAAAAATAGTCAAAACATCGATCAGATGACTACCGAACAGATTGTCCAAATCATCAGCGAAGAAGACCTCCGTGTCGCTCCCGCCGTCGCCAAAGAACGCCAACACATCGCCGCATTGGTGGATATGATCGTCGCTCGTCTGCGTGATGGCGGCCGTCTTTTCTATGTCGGCGCCGGCACCAGCGGAAGGCTCGGCGTACTGGATGCCTCGGAATGCCCGCCGACCTATGGCGTAAAACGAAGCCTTGTGCAGGGCATTATCGCCGGCGGAAAAAAAGCTTTGACCCGCTCCATTGAAGGAGCCGAAGATAACATCGCCAACGGTGCGGACGCCCTCCGCAGAAAAAAACTCACCTCCGGCGACATCGTCATTGGTATCGCCGCCTGCGGGATGACCCCGTATGTCCGCGGAGCAATTCTCTACGCCAAAAAGATCGGCGCCGGCACAGGCTTTATCACCTGTGCCCCGCAGGCCGTTAAATACATCGACGCTGAAATCATCATCAATCCCGTCGTTGGCCCGGAAGTAGTTACCGGCTCAACCCGAATGAAAGCCGGAACGGCAACCAAGCTGGTACTTAATACCCTGACCACCGCCGCGATGATTCAGCTCGGCAAAGTTTACGGCAACCTGATGGTTGACCTGAATGCCGTCAACGACAAACTGCGCAATCGTTCTATCCGTATCGTAACAGAGCTTACCGGGCTATCGAATTCCAAAGCCCAATCGCTGCTGACCCGTGCCAAAGGCAAAGTCAAACCCGCCATTGTGATGTATTTTCGCAAGACCGACTTACCCGCCGCACAAAAAATCCTCAAACAGCACAATGGTTCCCTGCGAAATGCCATCAAGGATAAACACTAATGGCTACCGGTCCGATATGCGGAATTCTTGCGGCTATCCAACCGGATATGCTGATTGTTGCGTTTGCGACAGCTATGCTTTTCGTGATTTCCTATATCTTTGGCCGCAAAGAAAAAGACACCCGCGATTTTTTTCTCGGCTCACGTAAAATTCCGCCGATCGTTGTGTGCCTGTCCTCGGTTGCCACCGAAGTCAGCGCCCTAACCATCATCGGAGTCCCCGCGACCGCCTACAGTGAAAACTGGCAATATCTTCAGTTTTTCTTTGGTTCCGCCGCCGCCCGCATCGTCGTTTGTTTCCTTTTTATTCCCGTTTTCTACGACTGCAACTGCACCAGCATCTACGAATACCTCCGCCATCGTTTCGGCCCCCAGACCCAATACACCGCGTCGATCTTTTTCTTCATCACACGCCTCATCGCCTCCGGCGTCCGCCTGTATGCCGCCTGCATGGGAGTCGGCATCATTCTTGGCTGGCCACTTGCACAGACCATCCTTTTGTTTTCCATCGTCAGCATCCTCTTTATCGCATTCGGCGGCGTCAAAGCCGTCGTCTGGGCCGGTGCGTATCAGGCAATTATCTTCTTCATTGCCGGCGGCGCCCTGCTGGCATTCCTGATTCAGCAAATCGAAGGCCCGATTAGTTCCGCAATACAAATGGCCACCGCCGCGGGACGTTTAAGCGTTTTCGATTTCAGTTTCGACCTCAATCGCCCGACAACGTTTTGGGCAGGTACGGCGAATGCCTTTTTCATCGGGCTGGCCGTCTTCGGAACCGATCAGGAAATGGTGCAGCGGCTGCTTACCGTAGAAACCCGCCGAAAAAGTCAGAATACCATCTTTATGACCATCGCCGGCGCACTGCCGGTTTTGCTCCTTTATCTTGCCATCGGCACCGGCCTGTACATTTTCTACCAGCAGCATCCAACCATCGCCGCCCCGGAACAAGCCAAAGAAGTGCTGTCGCATTTTATCCGGAATTCGCTGCCTGTCGGCCTCAAGGGATTGCTCTTGTCCGCCATCATTCTGGCCAGCATCGACTCGCCGCTCAGTTCGCTAACCTCTTCTTTTGTTTCAGACATCTACCGAACCGTCATCCGCAAAAATGCCGACGAAAAGCACTACCTCATAATCTCACGAATTGGGATTATCGTATTCGGGTTGATTTTGGCAACTATTGCGTTTGCCTGCGCACCGGTAGAAAACATCCTCTGGTTCGCCTTCCAGATATTCTCCGTTACCGGTGGCTCTGTATTGGGAGTCTTTCTGCTCGGCATCCTTACCAGAAAAACTGCCAACTATGCCAATGTCGCCGCGATGATCATCACCGCCATCGCCATGACCACCCTGCTCTTGCTCAAACATTTCGATGTCATCGGTCTGGCCTGGAGCTGGCTTATCGTCATCGGCAGCCTGACAACCCCTCTCCTAAGTTGCCTGTTTTCAATGAAGTCCAAACATTGATAAGAACTCATTCTCAAAGTAGACGAAGCTTCCGGCTTCGTATAAACAACCATCGCCTCCGGCGGTTCCTTATTTTTGATTTTGCTCTTTAATTTTTGAAATGCTTTTAAAATTACCGCCCTTTTCTTTGTTCGGAAATGGCTTGGGCGTGGCGAATACGGGATAGAAGTTTATGCAGATTGCGGGTAGAGAGGTAGTTGGTCAGCATCTTTGCGTGACGACGGTCGTGGTATTGCAGCAAGGCAAGCTGGAGCTTCTTTTCGCTCTGGCCTTTGGGAATGTGAATTGTCTTTTTCTTCGGAGATAAGCCCGCGACATACATCGCTGCCGACATCGTCAGCGGCACGGGAACAAAATCCTGTACCTGCCGGACACGCCAATTGCGATTGACGAGATACTCGGTCAGTTTGATCGCATCTTCGGGCGAACAGCCGGGATGGGAACTGATGAAATAGGGAACCAGATATTGCTCAAGACCGGCCTTGCGGGAGATGGCCGTAAACTTGGCTTCAAACTCTTCAAAGGCTTTCAGCGAGGGCTTGCCCATCATCTCCAGCACGTGCGGACAGGTATGTTCAGGGGCGACTTTCAGATGGCCGCCGGTAAAATGCCGGGCGAGCAACTCCATATACTCCGGCGATTGCAGCGCAAGGTCATGCCGAATGCCGGAAGCAACAAAGGTGCGAATTTTGCGAGGTTTGCCGGATTGCCATTTTAATACGGCTCTCATCAGGCCGACAAGTTTGGTGTGGTCGGCTTTGAGGTTCGGACAGATCGCCGGAAACAGGCAGCTTGTGCGGGCGCAGGGTTTGGATTTGCTGCAGGTCATACCATACATATTAGCTGTCGGCCCGCCGAGGTCACTGATGGTGCCGGCGAAGTTTTTCTGGCGCGTCAGGATTTCCGCTTCGTTGAGAATGGATTCGATGGAACGGCTGCGGATGGTTTTGCCCTGATGAAAAAAGATCGAGCAGAAGTTGCAACCGCCGAAACAGCCGCGGTGGGTCGTGATGCTGAACTCCACCGGCTGCAATGCGGGTACGCCGCCCTGCTTGGCATACATCGGATGAGCCTGCCGTGTAAACGGCAAGGCATACACGGCATCGAGCGATTGTTCATCCAGCGGCTCGGCGGGAGAATTAACGACAATCGCCCCTGCGCCCTGGTCTTGCGTGACGGGCTTTTCGCCGGGATGGGCAAGACTTTGATAGGTAAGCTGGGCATCCATAAACAACTTCGGATTTTGCTCAATTGCCTCCAGCGACGGCAGCGTTACCGCATCGGCGGGTGCTGGCGTATCGCGAAGAACCCGGTACGCGATGCCGGCGATGTCGGTTAGCTCGGCGATGCCTTTGCCCGCGGCCAATCGGACGGCAATTTCGCCAATCGCGCGTTCGCCCATGCCATGCACGAGGATATCAGCCTTGGCGTCGATGAGGATGGAACGCTTAAGCTTGTCTTCGATAAAGTCATAGTGAGCAAGTCGGCGGAGACTCGCTTCCAGACCGCCAAGGATAATCGGGATATTCTTGTAAGCTTCTCTGGCACGCGCGGAATAAACCAGCAGCGGACGGTCAGGACGAAGGCCAAGCTGGCCGCCGGGACTATAGACATCTTCGCTGCGTTTGTGACCCATTGAAGCATAGTTATTGAGGCGTGAGTCGATGCAGCCGGAGGTAATGCCCCAGAACAATTTCGGTGCGCCGAAAATTCGGAACGACTCAACACTGCGCCAGTCCGGTTGAGCCAAAATTGCGACCTGATAACCAAGATTCTGGAGATATCGTCCCATCAGGGCAACGCCAAAAGCGGGATGATCGACGTAAGCATCGCCGGTAACGAGGATGATGTCCGGGCGATCCCAGCCGAGGGCTTGCATTTCTGCGGCGGTCGCTGGGAGCGTGGCCGGAATGTTCTGTTTACCTGTTTTTGTCATTTAAGATGGCTTCTATCCGAATAATGTCATTAAAATATTGATTATACCACGCCGGCCACCAAGGGCAAGGAGAACATCGGTATTACCGCTTTCTCTTTGCACAGGGCATACTTCACATTATAATACACGGGAAAGAAGACAAAATTATGGATAACAGCAGTAAACTATTCGTCGAAAGCTTGAAAAACGCGCGTTTCGCAGTCGTTTTGACCGGGGCAGGAGTGTCGGTCGCATCCGGCATACCGGATTTTCGAAGCAACAACGGTCTTTTCAGCAAAATATCGCAGGAGACATTCGAGATTGGCTTTTTGATGAGTCAGCCCGCGGAGTATTATAAGATTGCTCAAAAATACATCCATCCGCTGGCCGACAAAGAGCCGAATGTTACACATCGGATGCTTGCGGAACTGGAGAGAGGGGGACTCTTAAAGACCGTTATCACCCAAAATATCGACCGGCTGCATCAAAAAGCGGGTTCGGAAAACGTCATCGAATTTCACGGCAATGTGGTGGCGTTTCACTGCACCCAATGCCAGCGCGAATACAACAAAACACAGGTTGATGAAAAAATAAACGACAGCGGAATACCAAAATGCGATTCCTGCGATGCCCTTATCCGCCCGGATATCGTATTCTATGGGGATATGATCCCGGAATATGCAATCCGAACTTCGCAGGAACTGTGCTGCAAATGCGACCTGTTCATCGCGATGGGGACATCGTTAAATGTCAACCCCGCGGCGGACCTGACGCAGATTGCCAGCAATAATGGGGCAAAAGTGATTATCGTAACCAAAGGCCGCACACTCTACGACCGCATCGCCCACCATAAATTTGATGATGACCTCGAGCAGTTTTCAAATGCCGTAATCCAGCAGCTCCAGAGCTGAAAAAGGCACAAATGATACCCTATATAAAACTATTATTTATCCAAAACTAACCCGCAAAAGTTCTCACTTTTCCCGCAACGAAAACGTTGACAGAATCCGGATTCAGGAGTATTTTATTCCTTTTATGATATAAACTTAAGTATCGCTTTTGGATTTAGGGAAGGTTTGGCTGACGTATGAAAATTTCGTTACAGTGGTTGCAGGATTATATTGATGTTTCCGGATACACCGCCGAGCAGATCGGCGAAACACTCAGCAATCGCGGGCTCCCCATTGAATCCATCGAAAAATTCGAAGACGACACCGTCATTGATGTTGAAATTACCAGCAATCGCGGCGATTGCCTTGGCCATATCGGCATCGCCCGGGAGTTGTCCGCCGCGTGGGGACGACCGCTGACAATCCCGCAAGTCAATGTCGCACAAAGCGAAACACAAGCCAGCCAGTTTATCAACGTTAAAATCGAAGACCCCGCCTCCTGCGGCCGTTACACCGCAAGGGTAATTCAGAATGTCAAAGTCGGCCCCTCGCCGGCATGGATTCGCAAACGGCTGGAAGCCATCGGGCTGCGAAGCGTCAACAATGTCGTGGATGCGACCAATTACGCAATGATGGAACACGGCCAGCCCCCTCATGCTTTCGACTACGACAAAATCGGCGGTAAAGCCATTATCGTCCGCAAAGCCAAACTCGGCGAACGCATCGTCAGCATCGATGGTTCCAAATGCGACCTGAATGATGCAATGCTGGTCATTGCGGACGCGAACAAACCGGTAGCGATTGCCGGCGTCATGGGCGGGCTGGAAACCGAAGTTTCGGACAGCACCGTCAATATTCTTTTGGAAGAGGCGCACTTTGACCCCCTGTGTATCCGCCGAACATCGCGCAAACTCGCTCTGCCGTCGGATGCTTCATACCGTTTTGAACGGCAAGTGGATGCTGATAACATCGAATGGGCATCACTCCGCTGTGCCCAATTGATTATCCAGTTGGCCGGCGGAACACTCGCACAAGGCATCGTCGATGTATTTCCAGGCAAGGTCGAGACGCCCACCGTTGGAATGCGTCTGTCACGAATGAACACCCTGCTGGGCATCAATATTCCCAAAGATAACGTCGTTGCGATCTTCAAAGCACTGGGCTTTGATCCCGAATGCAAAGCGGATGACCTGATCGTTTGCACGATTCCCACGTGGCGGCATGACATTTATCGCGAGGTGGATTTAATCGAAGAAGCCGCTCGCTGCTGGGGCTATGACAAAATCCCCACCGAACGCAAGATTCATATTGAAGCGGCTCCCAAAGATAGGCGTCAGGCGACTGCGGCAACCCTGCGATCCATTCTGACCGGTTGCGGCTACTTTGAAACGGTTACGGTTTCGTTCGTCGAGCCGGAACTGGCATCTGTATTCGGCAGCGTCGCCGCCGAACAGCATTTGGCCGTTCAGGATGTCAATCAAAAATCATCGCGTCTGCTTCGCTCCAATCTGCTCGGCTCGCTGGTCGGCGTGATGCGTGCCAATTATAATGCGGGCAACATTCCCTGTCGGCTGTTTGAGCTGGCTGATACCTATGTGCCCAATTCGAACGATATACAAAAATTGCCGACCGAACATACAAAATTAGCGCTTACCACAGACGGCGATTTCCGTTCGCTGCGCGGAGCCATCGAAGGTCTGATTGAATCCGTTAATTCCACAGCAAAGCTGGACTTTAAGCCCGCCAATTTCAAGTGGGCTTTGGCCGGAGCTGAAATTACGATGGACGGTTCCCCTATCGGCTATGCAGGCGTAGTCAAGAACGACATCGCCAAAAAGTTCGACTTAGACCGCGCCGCCCAGATTTGTCTGGCGGAACTGGACTTCGATGCGATAATGGAAAAACTCGGCGGCGTTGTCGCGGTTAAACCCATTCCCAAATTCCCCGCTGTCGGCAGGGATTTATCGCTGATTCTGGCAGAACAAGTACAATGGACTGATATCCTCAATGCCATCGAGCCGGTCAAACCTGCAAAATTAGAAAAAATCGAATTTGTTTCGCTTTATCGCGGCAAACCGATCCCCGCCGGACAAAAAAGCGTGACCGTGTCGATGGTTTTCCGCGACGACGACGGCACCCTGCGGCATGAACAGGTTGACGCCTTTGAGAAAACCATCTTCGATGCGCTCAACCAGAAACTTGACGCGCAAATTCGAACCGCATAAAAAACGACAAGGTATGCTGTAACACCTTGCCCTAAAATGAGTAACAAAAGCAGGTTTTGAAGACATTCAAAGCCCTGTTTTTCCAGTCGTCGGATTATGATTCGAATTCAGTTTTAACTGATTAAAACTTGCATTTTTGCCGATGAACTGTTATACTTAGTTACATGGGTTTTACCCCTGGGATGTGCGAAGATGAGTTCTCGCATTGGAAGACCCGATGAGAGCACCCCGGGAAGCCAGGTCGTTAGAACCGAACAAGCCTGCTTGACAGGATTTTCGGAAAAACGCAACAGCTACCCACCTTAAATTATGGGGTACTTCTAATTGGACTCAAACGGCATCACCGGAGGTTTGGCCTTAAACTGAAAGGCTCGTCAGCGACGGGCCTTTTTTATTTGCTGGATTAAGCCTGCCAAATTCATACCCACTATTATTTACACTTGTGTTGAAACCGCCGTTTTTAGGTCAATACCGTCATTATTTTCGGTATTTAACGACCTGCAATACCCCCCCAATAAGTTTTATTGACATTACAACTGTTTTTTTGTATAATGTCCTATAATAAAGCACATTTTATGTTATCGGTATATGGGTGGGACAAAAATGCAGAAAAACTTCTTCTATCTTATTGTGGGGTCTGTACTGACTGCTTTCGGTTCGTCAGTATTTGCTTATGACTGGAGTACCAATCCGGGCAA
>CAYTHV010000009.1:8915-14715 GCA_964437685.1 uncultured Pirellulales bacterium | reverse complement strand
TATCAAATCAGCAATGTGGAACAATTAACAGCTATCGGCTCGGATAGCGTAGTATTGAGCAAGTACTTTGTTCTGACCGAGGATATTGATTTACTCGGAACAACCTATTCGGCCCCCCTGATTGCACCGGATGCGGATATAATCACACCGGATTTTCAGGGAACGGCTTTTAGCGGATTTTTTGATGGACAAAACCACAGCATCGAAAATTTGACTATTGTCGCCCAATCCGGGCGCGACATTATCGGCCTGTTTGGCAAAATTGAGCACGCAAACATTCAAAATCTGATACTAACGGATGTTTCGATTCAGGCGACACAGTCCAACTATGTCGCGGCGATGGTTGGTCAGGCCTCGTCCGCGACTCTACTGAGCAACTGCCATGTTAATGGTTCTATAACCGGAAAAAATTATCTGGCCGGATTGATCGCTTATCTAAATAGCGCCGAAGTTTCCAGATGCTCTTTTGACGGAACCGTTACCGGCTCAGTAGGGACATTTTCAATCGGCGGATTAATTGGCGCGAGCAATGCAGGCACAATACGACGCTGCCTTGCCTCCGGCGGCGTTATTGCGGGTAATTTATCATCGAGTATTGGCGGATTAATCGGATATATAAATGGGACAACCGTCTATTCCTGCGCTGCTGATATGGACATTAGCTGTGGAGATAATTCGTCACAGTTGGGCGGATTGATTGGAACCTTTGATCTTTTTTGTGATATCCGAAATTGTTATTCGCTTGGGAGTATTCGCGCCACGTTATTGACAGATAACATCGGAGGGTTGATCGGCAATATCGTCAACTCGCAACTGTATGTACAAAATTCCTACTCTGCCTGCTCTGTTACCGGCGGCAACGGCAGCAATACGATTGGCGGACTGATCGGCCATTCCGGAGGATTGGCGCCTGCGAATTGCTACTTCCTTGCACAAGCCGATGGCGGCGGGCCGAATAATGGTATTGGCATCGTCTTGACCGCGACACAGATGAAACAGAAAGCCAGCTTTGTCGGCTTCGATTTTCTCGGCCAAACCACCGACGGTCTGAGCGACCACTGGCGGCTCTGTACGGATGGGGTACGATTTCCGTCACTAAGCTGGCTGTCGGGGGAGATGGGAGATTTTGCCTGTCCGAATGGGACGAATCTTGATGATTTAGAAGCAATTGCCGTTCACTGGCTTGAGGTTTCGGGAGAACTGGAGGCGGTAAATGAGGCCTGCGACACCAATGGCGACAGCAAAATAGACCTCGCCGACTGGCTCATTCTATCACAAAACTGGCTTCGGGAAACAACTGTTTTCAGTTGGGATAACGCGATGTTTTTTTTTAGCCATTGGCTATCCAAATCCGCGACGTGGGAAGAAGGCGACTATACCGGCGACGGCAAAGTCGATCTGAATGACTGGACAATTCTATCGGCCAATTACCATGGCCAATAGTAAAATTGAAATCAAAACTTAAAAATCCATTCCATTCGTCTGCGAACTAAGAACTTGAAGCCGCCCTATTCCTGCTCCGCTTTCGTCCACGTTTTATCCGGATCAAAAAGCATGATTTTGGCGGCTTCCTCTTCGGTATTTTCTCCAAGATTTTTTTGATAGACGACCCCGTCATGGTTCACAATAAAAGTCATAACGCCCGAGTTTGCATATTCCGCTGGATAGGCGATAACCGCAAATCCCCCAATCATATTATCTTTGACAAGATAATCGAATCCCCCGCCGGCCGCGTTTTCTCCCTGGCCGGTAAGCATCCTGTAGTAATACCCTAAATACGGCTGAGGCGCTTCATTCGGATCTTTCTCCTGGTAGCCGCCCCTTTTTGCTCTCGCGACAAGCACGCCCAGCGGACTGACTTCTTCGCCTTCGCCGGTTTCCCAATACAGGCCGTTTTGACTATTGGGATCGCTTCTGAATTTTTGAGCGTATTCGAGCAGGCCGTCGCCGTCACGATCTTTCGTCGCATATTCACGCTGCGCATCCACAGCGGCAAGCAGCGTTTGAATCGTATGCAGTTCATTGCGGCCGACGCGGCGCCGTAAAATTTCTTCCTTGCCTGTAGCGACGTCAAAAATCCACCGCTGCTGCTGTTTGATCAGCGGGATGGGAAATGGCCAGTCATTCTGCCCGATAACAAGGATCAGCGAGTTGGCGTCCGTGTCCAATCGATGCTGTTCTTCGTACGCTTCCACAAATATTTTTCGTCGAAACCGATCTAGAACCGGGTCCCCCGAGAAAATCAGTTCGTTCGCGTCGTCGCCGAAAATAGCCAGTAATTCCGAGTTGTTATCCGCTTTCAGTGCCGTGATAAATGCATCGACCGCTTCCTCGCCGGCGGCAAAGGTCTTTTGCTGAGAATCCTCAACGGGCGTTTCGGCAAAACCAAAGCTTCCCGTAAAAGCCATTGCGGCAATAACGATTAAACGATTTATGAGTTGTGTTCTTTTGTTATTTATCTTTGAATCCATCGTCTTATCTCCATGATTTTTATCGTAATAAGTAAAAAGGGAACAAGGCTACCTTCTTCCTCCGCCGCCTCTGCTGCCGCCGCCGCTCGGACGAGCGCCCGATGATCGCGGAACACTCTGAAGGCTTGAGCTTCCTCTGCTGCTGTAGTTTCTCGTGGAACTGCCGCGGTCCATGCTGTCAAAAGCGCCGCCCCGGTTGGAAGATGGAGGCCTGTTATAGCTTGCTGGAACAGTGCTTCGATTCACCCCTCCCACGGTACCGCTTTGCCTGGGAGCAGGACGGGTGCTGGGAACTCTGGCCGGACTGCTGCGATCAATGCCATCAAGGGCGCCGCCTCGGTTGGAAACACCGCCGCTCACATCGCGTGGTCTGGCCGGAGTTGCCGGCTGCAAATTTCGGTTCAGGTTGTCGCCCGATGTACCTTTGTATCGGTCGGCGTCGCCGCGGGCAATGTCCTGACGTCCCTGCTCGGCGCGGCCGCGATATTCTTCACGGGATTTGACCGCATCAGCGGCGGACGCCCGATTGTACTTTTGAGCGGTTTCCGGGTCTCGATAGGCAACCCCTTTGCGGTTTTCAGGATTATGCTGCCATATCCCTTTGCCGTTCTGGTCCAATCGTCCGTTTTTTTGATAATGTTCGACGTATTTGCCGCGGTCAATCCTGTGATTAAGATCGAAATTGCGGTCAATATCGATGTCAACACAGCCGTCGTGCCAGTCGCAATCGCCCCACGCATACCCCCAGCCGGCTCCGATTATAACCCCGGCTCCAAAACCCAGCAGCGGGTCATCGTCAACATAAACATATCCCGGCGGATAGTAATAATACGGCGGATAATCCGAATATGGCCAGTCGCCGTAAATTTCAACGGGATCATAAACAGGGATATAAGCCGTCTCCGGGTCTGTCCATTCGATAACAATCTGCCCGTTTTCTGTACTGACAGCTTGCTGTTCGGTCGATTCCAGGTTGCCCTGCTCGATCGCTTTTTCGCGAAGTTTCTGAACGGCATGCATAACATCTTTCTGCTGGGCAAGGAAAGCGTCGCCGAGTTTTTGTGTCCAGCCGAGCTTTTCATTCATCATCGTCAGAACCTGGGGAAAATTAACAAGCGACTTGACGCTCGGATCCCAGCTCTGCTTTTCGAGCGCAATAGCCAGGGCGTCGCCGGTAATTGACTTATTCTGCTCAACCCACCGCTGCGCCTGAACCACCTCGAATGGATAGGTCGAAGCCATCAATATCTGGCTGAGTAGCGAGTCCGGATAAAGCGCAACCGGCGCAACGATTTGTTCAAGCTCTTCCTGCTTGAAAACCGAACCGGCCGCCCTCAAATCGTCACAAACCCCCAATGCTAAAAACATGCATAGCAAAATGGGAAGATAAATATAAAATTTCCGGGTATTCGTTTTCATCATAGAAATCCCCTTTCTATAAATATGGATTCAGTATTTGGATGTGATAGAGAGCGAGCATGAAAATGCTTGTGCGCGGCAAAGTAAAATCCTCTGTTTTGTAAATAGAAAGATAACTCTTTTTCGCACACAAGAACGTTCCCATGTTAAAGCCCAATTACAAGGGAAATTATACAAAGATTATCTGAAAAGTATAAAGAAAAAAATAAAGCCATCACCACAAAACAAGACATTCAGTCACCACAATAGGAAATTCCACCACTTAACACTTAAAACTGCTTCTCCCCTGTGGTTGCCCAAATTGGCTTTTTCAAAAAGTTGACACCCTCAATAATTTCTGTAAAAATATACGCGAAGACGTTCAGTTATACACGTTATCTTAAAGGTTAAACAGACAAGTGCCGCTTAAATTTACCAGCCTTTTGGAATTGAACATGAAATTATTTTGATTCATTTATCAACATGGTTTCCGGCTGCACGGAATACATCGTTATTCCTTCGACATTAAACCATGTATCATCGTCAAGGTTGCTGACCTCCATGCACCATAATCCCGAGCCGTAAATATTGCTGATTGTCACAATTTTTTCAGGTCTGATTCGTTTTTCTGAAAATGCAGCTTTGCCATCTGGTGTATATAAGGTATAATCAGCCGGCTCTATTCCATTGGCTCCCATTTTTATTTTCACCTCTTTCATTTCCCTTGGTACATAGAAAAATAAACGACCGCCGACTTTATTAAGCCTTACTGATTTTGTGACGATTACCCAGGGTGCTCCATAGATATCAATCGTATAATCATTGCCATTTGCTGTCGCAACAACGGCATAGGGTCCGGTTTGCGGTGCAGTCAGATTGTATGATTGACTTTCATTGTAGTTGCAGGATACATCGGCTAAGCAATTTGCATCAGGGCCATATATTGACATAGCACCTTTATCAATATAATCACGGTATATCGTATTTAAAGTAATTTTAACATGATCACCCTTTTTAGCCTTAAAAATTACGACATGCCAGCGTCCTTCCATTTCACGCAATTGGGGAATTGTAGAAAGCGGCTTCATCGTTGAAACTATATTTTTCGGCACATTCCAATTTTGTGCTTCTGAAAGAAAACTTTTTAAATTGTCAGGCGGATCAACAGGAAGCAATTGGGCATGAAAGGAACTTTTATAAGTGCCATTTGATTCAGCATATTTATCAAGCTCACGATTTATTTCACTAAATACATCTGTAAAAGGTTTTGCTTTTTCTGGTGTTCCTCCCCAGCGATCTCCAGCCCAAATATAGTAACCGTCATTCTCCAATGTTCTAATATACAAATTACCGATAATAGCCTTAAAAAGCCGGTTTGGCGTAGCGCCTACCTTGTCAGTACCAATCCACACGCCGGGGCAATTGATAAATGGCACAGATACTTGTTTGGCAAGTTCCTGTTGATAGGATTTATATGAGTCATCATAAGAGCCACTGAATGTTTCTGTCTCTGTGCCAATCCATATAGGCATTTTATTATTGTACAATCCCTCATTAAGCGCATTAAACCATGGCAAAGGATAAGACATATAATGTCCTAATATCAATTCGGGTCTTTTTGAATGAATTGCCTGCTCAAGATTCCTTGCCAAAGTACGCACTTTTCTAAATTGCCATTGATTATATTCATTTACAAAACTATGCGCTTTGAGCCATTGTGACCTGGCTTCAGTATCCATAGCGATTAACGGTTTTGCCTCGGCATGTATTTTCACGAAATCCTCACAGCACCAGTTGCAATAACATGGCAATTCTGCATATCCAAAGTTGAAGTTATAGGTTTCAGGGTCTATAATTAAGCCGTCAAGACGATATTCTGGACCTGAAAGTAAAGTCAATATCCTATTGAATCTATCAATCATGACACGGTT
>CAYTHV010000009.1:0-8905 GCA_964437685.1 uncultured Pirellulales bacterium | reverse complement strand
TTCCAATACACTTCATCCAGCGGACAAAATCGGTTACCATCATGAAAACGCCGGGAATTATTCTTGAATCCTGCGTTAGCAATCTGGGCATTTGCACCGGTGTCAAGACAGGCAAAATAATGCATACCGATTTTTTTGCATAATGCGCTTCCTCTTTTAAATTCCATTTCAGCCTGCTGGAACGTGTACCCTTCAGGATTTGGTGAAGTATCCGTTTCAAATTGTTCTTGATTTACGGCTATTTCCCATCGTTGGATAACTGCGTTGAATCCGGCATCATGCAGAGGCTGAATAAGTTCAAAGGGAGGACTCCAATACCCTCGCATCTTCTCTTTTTCTATCCATTCCGGCTTTTGGTTTGCACCATAGACATTTAAGGGTAAGAATGTCCAGAGATAAATGGAAATTATATTGTAACAAACCCTTTTCATAATGCTCCCTTTCTGCAAATGTATAAACGAATAAATAAAAAGCAATCCTTATCTTGTCAATATTAATTGTATTGGCAAATACCTTCAATATCAATTTGATAGAGGATTGTTTTATGAACAAAATCGACGTATATATCAATATACTTTAAAATATCTAAAATTGTTTGGAAAATAGACTTTTGGGGTTTGTAAGTCTGTGTTAATATCATTTGACTGTTATCGATGAACCATCTCGGCTGCACGACGGTTGGCAATGACAAGACCATCGCCCCATTGAAATCGATACTTCATCTTGACATATCCTTCATCATCATCTGGTATCACACCAAGCATAATAAATTCATGGGCAATCGTCTTCGGATAAGATATCTCAAGCATTTCTCTTGCGCCGGGAGTATCGCCTCAAGGTCATAGATATAGACTGCGAATAGATTCTTGGCAGGCTGGTCATAATATGAATGATTCAAATAAGCATAAGAACCATCTGTAAAATCATAAGCTGCGCTGACCGCCCGAACCAAAGACGTTGTCACAAGAATTGCCAAACACACTGTGAATGCCTTTTTCATACTCTACCTCTCCTGTAATCAATGTTACCACCCTTTTTTCACCAATTACTACACCGTAATCAGCATCTTTCTACATTGTGAATTGTATCTATTTCGCATGTTTTATTGTCAAGCAGTTTATTAGAAAATATCTAAGAAATATCAAAAACATCACAAGTTAATTAACTTAAAAGACTTGTGAATATCTTGATTTTACAATCAGAGCTTTGTTTAAGCCGTAAAATATAGCATTTCAGATACCGGTTGGAAACCTTCTATTTTCCGTGAAGGCTTCTTTGGCAATCTGGTATAAGCAATCAATCCGGCAATCAAATGCGCCAGAAAATTAACAGGATTGCGATGTCGGGAATGCTCAATATGACAAACATTTGAGCCCAATGTGTATTTATGAGAAACCGAACTCCCCTCGTTTTCAGTGTTATCGCCTTATGTTCGCTGTTTTCAAGAGAGATACGTAAACTCCTGTTTGACATTTGGGGAAGCTGCTCCTATAATTTATTAAAACTTAAACCGATACAAAATGGAGTGTTTATGGAATTTGAAAATAATTCGTCAAATTTTCAGAATTGCAACCCCGACCCTGCCCCGTCGGCAACGCCGGGCAATGTCGGCAGCCCAACCCCTGCGCCGACCATTCAATACGTCGCGCTGCCGCCGGAAAAGCCGAAGAAAACCTCCGGCTGGAGAATTTTCCTTAATATTCTGCTGGCGTTATCCATTATCGGAAATGTCCTGTTATTTCTGGCCGTCATCGGGATGAGCTTTGCGATGGTCCTCGGCACTGGCGGCTCGATCAAAGACCAGTACGTCGAAAATGTCCTTGTGGACGGCTCAAGCAACAGCAAAATTGCCGTAATTAACTTGTGCGGCGTGATTGAAGGCAATATAGGCGACCAAATCCGCATCCAGACTGAAAACGCCGCGGAGGATTCCGCCGTCAAGGCCGTTATTCTTCGCATTGACAGCCCCGGCGGAACCGTCTCGGCCAGCGACCAAATCCATCATTATATCAACAAGCTGCGAAGTGAAACCGGGAAACCGGTCGTCGCGTTTATGCAGTCACTCGCCGCTTCCGGAGGCTATTACAGCGCCGTAGCCTGCGACAAAATCATCGCCGAGCCGACCGTAATCACCGGCTCAATCGGGGTCATCATGAACCATATCGTCATTAAAGACCTGCTGGAACAAAAACTCGGCGTCCAGTCGGAAGTTCTCAAAAGCGGCGAGAAAAAAGACTGGCCCAGCATGTTTTCACAGATGACCGATGAACAAAAAGCATACCTCAACAGCAAGCTCATTGGCCCGGCATACGAGCGGTTTCTCAAACTCGTCAGTGAAGGCCGTAAGAATTCGCTGACCCCCGAACAGGCTCGAACCCTGGCCGACGGCAGTATCTATAATGCCGACGAAGCATTGCAAAATGGGTTAATTGACGATATTGGCTATTTTGATGATGTGGTGACCGCCACCGAGGAACTGGCCGGCATCAGCAATGCCAAAGTTGTAGAATATGAACGTCCACTATCGTGGCTTTCAGCACTTGGCGCACAAAGTAAACTGCCGATACTGAATACAAACGCTCTTGAAAAACTGACTACCCCGCAACTGCTTTATCTCTGGGATGGCAGATAACTTCTTTAGTTGTATATAAAAAGATTGCATTCTTTCGGAAAACTGGCACAATAGATGCCTGAAATAACGACTGTAATGTACGCGAATGTGTCCAGAAGGTTGCGACGGATTGCAACAGCTTTTTATAAGTCTTTATTTCAATACGGGTTAAACTAAAATAAATATATTTTTCGAGACAATCTTGTGCCAGATATAAAGTTGCCTTCTTTGAAAATTGGAAATTTGAACGTCAGTCTGCCAATTATCCAGGGCGGAATGGGAGTACGGGTTTCACGAGCTAATCTTGCTTCGGCGGTCGCCAATGAGGGCGGCATCGGCGTTATCGCTACCGCTGGAGTCGGTGATTTTATCGATGCCCCGCGGACTGAATTTACCGGCATTAACGAGACGGCGCTGCGTGAGGAAATCCGCAAAGCCCGACGTCAAACATCCGGTATCCTGGGCGTCAATATTATGGTCGCTCTGTCGGACTATGACAATCTGGTTCAGACTGCCGTCGAAGAAAACATCGATGTCATCATTTCCGGCGCAGGCCTGCCGCTGAATTTGCCGCAATTTGTCCAAGGCAAAGATACCAAATTGATTCCGATTGTGTCTTCGGCAAGAACACTGAAAATTATCTGCAAACGCTGGCAACATCACTATAACCGTCTGCCGGATGCGGTCGTTGTCGAAGGTCCTCAGGCCGGCGGGCATCTGGGCTATTCATATGAAGAACTGGAGCAGCATACCGCGCCAGAACTGGTCGATATCCTGACCGAAGTCATCGACTGCGCCAACACGTTCACGCCAAAGATTCCGGTGATTGCCGCAGGTGGGATTTTTGATGGCGCGGATATCGCATATTACCTGGCCAAAGGCGCCGCGGGCGTACAGATGGCTACGCGGTTCGTCTGCACCACCGAATGCGACGTTCATGACAACTTCAAACAAACCTACCTGGATGCGACTGAAGACGATATCGTCATTATCAAAAGCCCTGTAGGTTTGCCGGGCAAGGTCATCAAAAACGCTTTTGTGGAAAAAATACTGGCCGGTCAAACCGTCCCGTTTAAATGCAATTATCGATGTCTCAAATCCTGCGACCCCCGCACGGCGCCCTATTGCATCGCCAAAGTGCTGGCTCTGGCCGCCGAAGGGAAAATGGATGAGTCGTTTGCCTTCGCCGGAAGCAATGCCTACAAATGCACCGAAATTATTACGGTCAAATAACTGGTTCAAAAATTGAAAGATGAGTACGCTGCGGCTGTACGCTGATTAAGTACGATCTGTATCGTATTCCCGCCACTGCAAATCAATAAAGAACTTGCAAACGGTCTTGATTCGTGTTTTAATTTATCTGATCGAAACACTCTTATCGAACTATTGACCGGCGGCAAATATGGATTCAGAAGGCAGTATTTTAGGACTTATCAGCGGCGCGCTACTGGCGTTCAGCGTATCATTTTTCTGTTCGCTGATGGAAGCAGCATTATTAAGCTTATCACCCGGAGAACTGGCAGGGCTGGAAAAACGTATGCCGCGCATCGGACGAATTACCCGCGGCTTCAAAGAACAAATCGAACTTCCCGTAACGGTCATTCTGACACTGAACACCATCGCCCATACCGTAGGTGCAACGATTGTCGGAGCGGAAGTCGCCCTGCTTTTTGGCGAAAAACTCATCGGCGTTGCATCCGGTATTTTTACCTATCTGATGCTGCAATTTACCGAGATATTGCCCAAATCTCTCGGCGTGCATTTCAACATCCGGATTATGGAACTATCCGCCCTGCCGCTGCAATTCTTTATTGTTGTGCTGCGTCCGGTCATCACCCTGCTGCGGTTCATCAACAAGCCGTTCGAGAAAAAAGGCACTCCTGCTCACGGAGCAGCCCTGGATGAAATCGTCGCACTGGCTGGCTACGCGCGGCTGGCCAATCAGATTTCCACCAAGCAGGCCGACATCATCACGGGAGCAACACTGCTAAACCGCAAAACCGCCAAAGACCTGATGATCCCGGTTGAGCAGATCACGTTTTTATCCGCATCGCACACCCTGACGGATGCGATTATCACGGCTCATTTAGACCCGCACACTCGCTTTCCGGTGATGGAAGGCAACGACCGCAACAAAATTTTAGGCTATGTCAATTTCAAGGAGCTGGTTTACCGGATGCGCACCAACCCGGCAGACCCGACACTCAAGGGCATCATCCGCCAGTTGCGATTTGTCCGCGAAGACACCTCCTGTCACCAATTGATGAAGGCCTTTGTCGATGAACATGAACATATGTCGCTGGTGCAGAATCCAGCAGGGCAAACCGTCGGCTTAATTACACTGGAAGATCTCGTCGAGGAACTGGTTGGCGAGCTTGGCGACGAATTTGATACTCTGCCCAAAATGCTTCACCCGCTCAGTAAGGGCGTCTGGATTGTCGGCGGCGGCTTATCGATGCAGACCCTTGCCAATAAACTCAATGTTCCAGCCATCGCTTCAGGCGAAACCCTCTCGGTATGGATGCTCCAGCGGCTCGGCCATACTCCCGCCATTGACGACCGAATTCGAACGGATGGGCTGGAGTTCAATATCCGCCGTATCCGACGTGGAAAAATCTTCGAAGTCTTGATTACGCCGGACACCATCTCCGCACCGAGACGATAATTGAAGGAGAAAAAAGATGAAGAAAAAATTTATTTCCATCATGCTATGTATAGCACTCTGTTCAACGATTGCCTTTTTTCTTTTTCGTAAGGTCGTTTCCGATAGTAAACGTTCCTCCTTATATGGAACGGTATCAGCCATACATGCCGCATTGACAGAAGAAAGTAGTAAGCCAGAGAATTTACTGGACGGGTTATTGATTTCAGAAAGCGAAGAATGGATTTTATTAAGCAATACTGAATCTAATTCCCTGTTAAATACACTTAACAAGTCATATAATCTTGACCTTCTTAGTAGTACAACAGGACTAGAAATCATTTCAGATTCCTGGGGACAGAGTTTCATGATTTGGTATAAAAAAACAACTAATTCAACTTTAATTTTCACTGTTATCTCAAAAGGCCCTGATGGGATATATGCTACGAAGGATGATATTGTTTCTGGCAACGGTTGGCCATTAACAGACTAAAAGTATCAGCAATCAAAAACAATTCTTGACAGTCAGAGGAATTTGGGCAAAATAGCTGGCTATGAAAAAGACAGCAGTGATTATTTGTGCCGCCGGGGCCAGCGCCCGATTCGGCGGGGATAAGAAAAAGCCTTTTGTAGAACTTGGCGGACGAGCGGCATTTTTGCGAAGTATTGAGGCATTTTCAGGCCGCAGCGACGTTGCGCAGATTCTGCTGTCGATATCCCCCGAGGACGATGAGCTGGTACGGCTCAAATGGGGGCCAACGATGGGTTTTTACGGCGTGAAAATCATCCACGGCGGCAAAGAGCGTTTCGAAACCGTCGCCAATGCCCTGGACAAGGTCAAGCCGGAAGCAGAACTGGTTGCTGTCCACGATTCAGTCCGCTGCTGCATCACCGAAGAATGGATCAACAAAGTCTTTGAAAAAGCGGGACAAACCGGAGCAGCCATCCTCGCCTGTCCGGTCAACGGCACGGTCAAACGGGCACAAAACGGAATTATCGACCAAACCATCGACCGGACAAACTTGTGGGAGGCTCAAACGCCGCAGGTCTTTGACACTGCCCTGCTGAAAAAAGCCTACGCCAATCTAAAGAATCTGGACGCATCCAAGATCACAGATGACGCCATGCTGGTTGAGGCGCTCGGCCATCCTGTGTCCATTGTAGAAGCGGACTTCACCAACCTCAAAATCACCCGTAAAAGCGATGTCCCGATTGCCGAGGCAATCATAGACTCGCGTCCGAAGCCAAAGCCCGATGGGCCCACCGGTCCGTATGCCGAAGCACAGTGGTAAAAGATTCGCTTATAAATGGATTCCGCAATAATCGATTTCGTCGCAGACGGTTCTGATCTTTTCCCAGAATTCAGGCTTATCAATCATCGCCACGACAACCGGGTAAAGAATACGGTCTTCGTGAAAAATATGCTCTTTCAAAATTGGACACAAATTTTTGACGGCAGACATCAGCCGTGCTTTAAACACGCCGAAAGATATTTGTCCAAAACTATCAACCAGGGCAGACAGTTGACGAATTGCAGAACGAATATGAACATGATCGCTCTCGACCGCTTTGCAAAGGCTTTCCCACCCCTGTAAACGCAGCGCAGGCAAAATGACATCATCTTCACGTTCGATATGTTCCTCTATCGCAGAAATATGGTCGGTAATGTGAGCCAGCCGACGAATCTCGCCGCTCATATCGTTTAAGAACTCCGACTGGCTGATCCGCAAAGCAACATCTTCAAGGTCGGCAATAAAACACAGCGTCATATCGTGTTCGGCCAACACCTTTTTGAGAATATGCCGCTCGTTAAGACGCTCTCTCAAATTTGATTGATTGCCATCCATTAATCCCATTAGAATGAATGACGCAGAAAGCTGCTGCACGCGGCGGGATGAAAGACCGCCCTGGACCAGTTTGTCTTCCGCATCCGCAATATCACGGGGCGTAATTGATGTAATTAATCGATTTGCCTGCCTTTTCAGGCCGCTTACATCTTGCCCGCAATTAATCTTCAGCAGCAATCCTTCAAGTTCCTCGGCAAGACTTTTTTTGGTTTGTCTATTCATCATCTTGATTCCCCCGTCGCATTTAAACCGTATATGCAGACGCTTGAGTTATCTAAGTATATTTACCGATATGGATCGAAAAAAGTTCAAAAAAAAGAGATAAAATAGAAAAAATCGGCAGGAATTAAAGACATCCCAAATTACCGGACACCCGTACGCAAGGCTTCAAAGACCGCTACAAGAGCGACGGCGGCTGTTTCTGTACGGAGAACTTGTTCGGCAATCCGAATCGGGATCGCTCCATGATGTAAAAGCAGGCGATCTTCCATTTCCGTCAGTCCTCCTTCGGGACCAACAATAAGAATATTGTCCGATTCAGAATCGTCAACCTGACGTAATGTTTTTGCCTCAGACTCAGGAGAGCCAAAATACAGGCGGGATTGGGGAAACCGTGTTTTAAGGTCGGCAATCACTTCGATAAGTCGTTTAGGGGCGGCAAGTTCCGGTAAAAAATTTCGTCCACATTGCTTACACGCCGAGATGGTAAGGGTTTGGTAGCGTTCGACCGCAGAATCGCGGCCAAGACGGACACTGCGTTCAAACTGAACCAGAGCAATATGGTCAACGCCCAATTCGGTACATTTGGCCAGCATCCAATCAAAACGCTGCCCTTTTGCGATAGCCGCAGCAAGAATGACCCGCTGTGTAAGTCGCGAAGGCGCAGAGGTTATCGTTTTGATTTCGACAAAAACTTCATTCTTGCGAATATGGGTTACAATACCAGAAGTGGATACGCCGTGACCATCGAAAAGCTCAACGCTATCGCCGACTTTACCCCGCAAGACACTGACAAAATGATGTGCCTCCGACAGGCTCAGTTGAACCCTGCCGACAGCAAGAGGATGATGATAAAATCGCAACATTTCCATAAATTACGGGCAATCCCCATAAAAAAACCGACTGAAAGTTTACCTTTCAAATCGGTTTTTTGCAATACTTAGTCGGTTTTATAACAAAAAACTAACATTCCGTCGGTTCGTCAGCACCAAAGCAACACAAGAAAACACTTATTTCATTTCAACATCAAATGCCGGAGCAGTCTTTTCCTGCTGAAGCAATTCCTGAAGCAAATTATTATATGCCGCAACACTGTCACCATTCTTAATAAAAGGATTTTGAGGTCCTTTTGATTTGACGGCGGTCAATGGAATGGTATTTACATTTTCACAACTCTTGCATCTCGCCTTTTTACCAGCGTATTCATCTGCGACTTTATACTCATGGTTACACTTCGAGCATTTGAAGATAATCACGTTTTCTTCCTTTCTCGACCGCTACTCGCGTTTATATCTCTTTTTCTACTCTAAAATTATGATTCACTCTATACAGAATAATTCAAAGTACAATTAGTATAACATTTTTTTAAAAGAAATCAACTAATTCTTCATATATATTAATGGTTATACCGACGTTTCAAATAAAGTTAATATAGTATGTTCACATTTAGATGTATAATAAAAAAATTTAGAAAAAAAGTTTGACAACTGGATTATATAGGACTATATTAGTCATATACAATACTGCAGGAGAATACAAGTGGATTTAATCAGGCGAAATACAGATTACGCTTTAAGGTTGGCAGCC
>CAYTHV010000008.1:17366-46477 GCA_964437685.1 uncultured Pirellulales bacterium | reverse complement strand
TTCGACCAATCTACAATATGCAATTTCCAATCTACAATCGAAAAAACGAACCCAATGAACCGCATTTTCAACTCAAAAACAGGCTTTGCCAAAAATGTATACCTGTATTCCTGTATACTTGTATTCTTGCATTCTTGCATACCTGCTTTTACAAAACAAACCCAATTTCCCGATTCCGTGAATCTACAATTTACACTTTACAATTTAAAATTTCAAAGCGATAATTACGGGGTGTGACAATGTGGACAATAATAAGATTTGAAAGGACAATACCAATGAAAAAACAAGTAACAGGATGGATAATCACCGGATTGCTTTGTTTTGTTGGGTGTGTACCGAGTCTGCATGAACTTTATACCGATGATACGGTTGTCTATGACCCGGCCATCCTTGGCGATTGGCAGCAAGACGATGCAACGTGGTCCATCTCCGGTGACCCGAATGCCAAAAGCTACAGAATTGTGATTATCGAACGGGATGAAAAACGCGGCAAGCTCGAAAGCAAACTCGATGGGCGGCTCGTTGAATTGGATGGCAAACGCTATCTCGATGTGTTTCCTGATAAGGATGTTGCGCTCAATGTTGGCAACTGGTTCCAGGCAGGCTTGCTGCGGGCGCATCTGTTTTTCAAGCAGGAATTTAAAGACGGTACGATGCTGCTTTCCGTGATGGACCCGGATGCGTTTAAGAAAATGGTCGAGCAAAAGCCGGACATTGTTAAGCATGAAAAGACGGAAGATACCATCGTCCTGACCGCCTCGCCGAGAGAACTTCAGGCATTTATGAAAAAATACGGCGGCGCCGAAGGCTTTTTCGGCAAGCCCATAGAATTGAAACCCAAGATTATTAAAATGGAAACAGATGAATCCGACGACACAGCGACTGATTGAACTTGATAAAACGTATCTTTGGCATCCCTTTACACAAATGGCCGATTGGCTGGCCGGCGAGTCGGTGGTGATTGAATCCGGCGAAGGATTTACGCTCATCGACACCGAAGGTCGGCGTTATATTGATGGCGTAAGCTCTCTGTGGTGCAATGTTCACGGCCATCGGGTTGCTGCCGTGGATGATGCGATCCGCTCGCAATTAAACTCGATTGCCCATAGCACGCTATTAGGGCTGGGACAAACCCGATCTATTGAATTAGCCGAACGCCTGATTCGGATTGCCCCATCGGGGCTGGCCAGGGTATTCTATTCCGACAGCGGCGCAACCGCGGTCGAAATCGCCCTGAAGATTGCGTATCAGTATTGGTACAATATCGGCCAAAAACAGCGAACGCGTTTTATTGCTCTGCGTGAATCCTACCACGGCGACACCGTCGGTTCCGTTAGTGTCGGCGGCATGGAACTGTTCCACGGGATTTACAAGCCGCTGCTGTTTGAAACACTGTTTACCCCGTCGCCGCATCCATATCGTTTTGATGGTTCTCCCGAACAGTGTGCCAAGGTCAACCTTGAGGCAATGGAATCTCTGCTCAAGCAGCACGCCGGACAGATCGTCGGAATTATTCTGGAGCCGTGTGTGCAGGGAGCGGCGGGAATGATTGTTCACCCTGCGGGATTTCTCAAAGGTGTCGAGCGGCTGGCGCGAAAATACGATGTCCTGCTGATTGCCGACGAAGTGGCCACAGGCTTTGGCCGAACGGGCAGGATGTTTGCCTGTGAACACGAGGATGTCCATCCGGATTTGATGTGCCTGGCCAAAGGCATCAGTGCCGGCTATCTGCCGCTGGCGGCAACCCTGGCCACGCAGAAAATATTTGACGCCTTTCTGGGACGGCCCGAAGATTTTAAGACGTTCTATCATGGCCATACGTATACCGGCAACGCACTGGCCTGCGCTGCGGGAGTTGCAAGCCTGGATTTGTTTGACAAAAACCATATTCTTGAATCGCTGCCTGCTAAAATAGAAATATTGTCCAAAGCTCTGTCGGCGATTCGTGAAATGCCTTATGTGGGCGATGTACGTCAGTGCGGCATGATGGCGGGCATTGAGTTAGTTCGAGACAAAAAGACAAAGATGCCGTTTGAGTACAAAGAACTGATTGGTGCTAAGATTTGCGCCGCGATGCGGCCGCGCGGTGCCATGATGCGCCCGTTGGGCGATGTGATTGTGCTGATGCCCGCGGTTGGTATGGACGAAGCGACATTGCAGATATTGTTATCGATTGTCCGTGAAACACTGCTGACCGATCTGCAAAAAATCATCAAGGGATTGAAATAATGGACCGACGATTCCACTTTAATAAAGCCAAAGGACTATTTATTACCGGCACGGATACCGGCGTCGGCAAGACGCTGATTACCGGCGGGATCGCACACCTGCTGACCCGACAGGGGATGCGGGTCGGAGTGTTTAAGCCGGTTGCCACAGGCTGCCGCACAGAGATGAACGACTGGGTCAGTGAGGATGCGGAGTTTTTGGCAATGTGTGCCGGGACCCATGAGCCTCGTACGGTAACCGTTCCGGTTTGCTATGAAATTCCTGCTGCGCCGCTGGTTTCGGCACGGGCGGAAAAACGTCCAATTGACTTTGAACAGATCGCCGCGATGTACAACTATCTGTGCAGGAATTATGATGTGATTTTGGTCGAAGGCATCGGCGGGGCGCTGGTGCCGCTGGATGAAGAGACGAGTGTTCTGGATATGGCGGCGGCAATGGGACTGCCGACGGTTGTGGTCGCCCGTTCACGGCTGGGGACGATTAACCATACCTTGCTGACTCTGCGCGCGGTGCGGGATGCAGGTCTGCCGCTGGCGGGTGTGGTCATCAATGGTTATTGCGCCGCGACCGCCGACCTGGCGGAGGAAACAGCGCCGAAAGTGATTGCCGAGATTGGTAAAACTGCTATTCTTGCCGTGATCGGCAAAGATGATGAATCCAGCGTGGAAGAACTCCGGCTTGGAAAAATGGTTCTTGCCGGGCTGAGTGAGTGTGACTGGAAATCGCTGCTTTAAAAAGGTGGTTAAAAAAGGCGCAAAAAAAGAGGCCTCTTTCTCCTTCTTCCAGAAAGTGAAAAAAAGGTCTCTTAAATTCAGAATTCAGCAAAAAACTGAACGGTTATTTCTTTCGAATAAACAGGATGCCGCCCAAAGCCAGCAGAGCTATGGTTGCCGGTTCCGGGATGATGGTAATGACTACCGCGGCCTGACCGACTTTTTTCTCGATAAATGAAGTTGATCCTGCGGCGGATGTTGCCTGAAGATTATTGTTCATAATGAACTTGGCTTTTGTCCAATCCAGTCCGCTAATTGTGGCAGTGGCTGTCCAGTTACCAGATCCGCTGGTGATGGGCGAAACCGGGTTGCTGGCCAATGAAGCCGTGGCTATGATGCCTGTTCCTGTGTTTCCTATATTGGTGAAAAACAGACCGCCTGAAACCTGAACACTGCCGGATGATAAAATCCCATAATCGCCATATTCAGTGATTCGGATACCGGTAATATTCTTGCCTGCCAATGCGGTTAAATCAACTTCAAGCCGGTCATAGGTGCTGTCTGCAACGCCATTGGTGCTTTCCGCGCGGAACTGGCTGGGAAAGAAAACGAATGAATCACCAATGATTGTGGGGCTGCCGAAAAGCGCGGTATCGCTGCCGCCGCCCGACCAGCTAAACGATATTGCCGTACCACTTGGGTTGCTCCATGAGATCAACGCCCACGCATTGGACGCCATCCCACATACTGCTGCACAAACTAAAATCTTCATCATCATCCTACTCATACTACCTCCGTAATTATACAATCGAACATTATTTACTTTTTTCGTCCGACAAACCACATCCCGAGTCCCAAAATTGCCAGAGTTGCCGGTTCCGGAATAAACGTTATTTCAATTGCAGAGCCAAGATATTTCTTCTCAATATAGGTTGTTGTGTTAGCCGAGCTTATCGCCACCAGTTCATTGGATACACTGATGCGAACACTGTTGCAGAAAGTTCCCGTTAATTGTGCCTGCCCCGACCACATGGCCGCTCCGGAATATACCGGAAAGGTCGGATTCATTATAATTGCTGTTGTCAGTGAGCTGCTGTTGACCAAACTTTCCAATTTCAGTTCGCCCGAGGCCGAAACCGAACTGTTTTGACCTAATACGCCATAATCGCCGTATTCTGTTACTTTGATACCGCTTAAGCAGAAGTTGTCTTTCACCTGTAGGTCAAACGTCAGGGTATCGGTTTTTGTATTTGTTGCTCCATTGGAAGCTTCGGCACGAAACAAGCTTGGGAAAAACAAAAAGGTGTTATCACTGATGACTATCGGGCTGCCGAACAAACCTGTCTCATTATGGCCGTTACTCCAGTCAAAATACGTCGTTGAACCGCTTGGATTACTCCAATCAACAGACGCCTGGGCAACTGACACCGCACATATTGCCAAAACAGCAAGTCTCCAACTCCTCTTACTTTCCATCGCTCTTTCTCCAATCCTCGGCCCGTCGGCCTACATTGTTTCAAAAGAATTTTTCCCGGCTTCATTTTTATCCGAATGAAAACCCTTTCGAATCTCTCTTTCTTCTTCTCTATTTTCTATTTCGGAGCGACATTAGTGTCAATGCCACTTCAGCATAGACTCTCTCAACCTGTTATCATAGCACAAATGCCTGTCGCTTGTCAATTTTTTTAAAGAGTTTTTTGGGTGGCGCAGGAGGGTTGTTGTATTTCCTTTTACAATAAGGGGTTACGGTCTAAATAATTTGCCAAATCTCTTTTGACGTCCGATAGTTGCCGTAATAATTATAGAAAGACATCACGCCGAATTGATGTAAATTTACATATAATAGAGAGGAAACATCTCCTGTTAAAATATAGAAAAACCCAATAAGATGGTTTCCTATTGGGTCTTGTTTTTACGGTCTATTTGCGTTTACGCAGTAATGCGATGGCGCCTAAGCCAAGAATATAAGTCAACAGCTTTTTCAAGAATATCAAAACAGATACTCTCGGTAACGCCAGACCTTAGATTTTATCTATCTACAGATAAACGATTTGTGGATTGTTTGAACGGCGTTAAATCTTTGTTGTATTTCAGGCCGAATATATCTTCTTTGGAAATCTGGGGAAAGGTTGTAGGATTTGTATGCGGCCAATAAGCAATTGCTTCTTGCTGTCGACATCGGTATGATATTGGTTTTGATTGCAAGGAAACCGAAGTATGGCAACAAAACAGGTCGAATTTCGACGGTATCTGGCACCCATCAATACCGGTTCAACCCAGCAGCTTTTTACGGATTGTCTGGTTATTGGCGCCGGTATTGCGGGCTTGCGGGCGGCGTTGGAAGCGGCCGAGCAGTGCGACGTAACGATTATCTGCAAAGGCAAGCTGACCGACAGCAATACCTGGAATGCGCAGGGCGGCATCGCTTCGGTGCTGGCTATTGAGGATAGTTTTGAATCGCATATCGAAGATACGCTTAAGGCCGGCTGCGGATTATGTGATCCGACGGTGGTCGAACGCGTCATCAAGGCCGGGCCGGGGTTGATTCGTCAATTGGCCGACTGGGGGACGGAGTTTGACCGTGTTGCAGGGATTATTGATGTAACGCGCGAAGGCGGCCATAGTTACGCCCGAGTTGCCCATGCCCACGGCGACAGCACCGGGCGCGGCATTGCCGAAGCGCTGATCGAAAAAGTCCGGCTGCGGCAAAATATCAATATTATCGAGAATTTTTTCTCCATCGACCTGCTGACCAGCCCGGATGGGCGGTGCTTAGGCGTTATCGGTTATCGGGATGAAAAGCGGTTTGAGATTGTCTGGGCGGCGGCGACGATTCTGGCAACCGGGGGAGCTGGCCGACTCTATCGCGAAACGACCAACCCGGAAAGCGCAACGGCGGATGGGCTGGCGATGGCGTATCGAGCCGGGGCGGTGCTGCGCGATATGGAGATGATGCAGTTTCATCCGACCACGCTGTATATCGCGGGAGCATCCCGTGCGCTGATTACCGAAGCGCTCCGCGGCGAAGGCGCAATTCTCCGCGACAGCGCCGGCAAGGCGTTTATGAAAAAGTATCATCCAGATTGCGAGCTGGCTCCGCGCGATGTGGTCAGCCGGGCGATTTTGGCTCACATGCTCAAGACCGGCTCGACGCATGTCTATCTCGACCTGCGGCATTTTGATAAAGAGCATTTTGCCAGGCGTTTCCCGCTGATCAATGAAATCTGCGACAGTTTTGATATTGATATTAAGACGGATATGATTCCCGTTCGCCCCAGCGCTCACTATATGGTAGGCGGAGTGAAGGTGGACCTTGAGTCTAAGACGAATGTGCCGGGGCTGTTTGCCTGCGGCGAGGTGGCGTCAACCGGCCTGCATGGGGCCAACCGGCTTGGCAGCAATTCGCTGCTGGAAGGGCTGGTTTTCGGCAAGCTGGCGGGACAATCGGCGATCCTGTGGCTCAATAAGATGGCCGGGCCGGAATATCGCAAGATGATTGTTGAGATTCCGCCGTCCGACCGCAGCCGACTGGATACCGAAGATGTACGCAATTCGCTGCGCGCCCTGATGTGGCGCAATGTCGGCATTACGCGTCTGGCAAAACCGCTCGATGAGGCACAGGAGATCATTCGTTTCTGGCAGCGGTATGTGATGGATAAGGTGCTTGAAAAACCATTCGGCTGGGAAACGCAAAATATGCTGACGATATCGCTCTTGATGGCGCAGGCGGCGATGATGCGAACCGAATCCCGCGGCGTTCACTTCCGCAGCGACTTTCCCGAAAAAGATGATGCTAATTTTGCAAAGCATATTGAATTGGTGAGAGAATAGAAAAGAAGCCAGAAGTCAGAATTCGGAAGTAGAAGTTTTCTGCTTTTTAAGCATCTATCTTGCCCAAGCAAAATGGCATGGGCAGGGCATGCGTGGTCGCCAATTTAATGGCCTTGTATTCCCATAACATAATTCAAGTTCCTTATCTGCCGTACAATTCGATTATTGAAGTGGTTCTAATTCAATCTTATACTCTAAAGTTTTATTTTCCTCGACCGCCAACCTCTTCCAGCACGGCTTATACCCTTCTTTTTCGATAAACACGAGAACCATATTCATTGCAGCCGCGGATGAATATGCATTCACTCGACTCGTTTTTCCTTTTACCCCAGTGAGAACATATACTGTTTGATTCTCGAGCGGTGTTGTCCCAAGCCATATCTTTTGATTGTTGTTAAAAATATCAGCCTGATAAACGTTGGCTTTGGATGGTGTTGTGTCAATAGATATTCGTCTATCACCCATTCTGTACTTTAATCCTGAGTCACAGCCAATACAAATTAGTAGAACAAAACAAATTATAAAGTATTTCCTTTTTTTTAATTTAATACAGTTCACACTTTAGTGTGCAGCAATCAAAACAAGTTAAAGCTTGAACGCCCAACACTTCATCCGCAACCGGGTAAAATTTTATTTTGATTTTTCTTTTTTCTCTTCTGCCGCCGGAATACCGATTATGACTGGTTCCGGTTTCTTAACTTCAATGATTCAAAACTTTCTGTAACTCTTCTAACTTTTCTGGGTCAAACCCCGGGATAGGAGCGAAGCAAATCCTATACACAAGAATTAGCAAGAGGGCAAAGAAAAATATTAATAACAGATACAATCGCTCATGTTTTCTAAAACTCAAGATACTCATGGAGATTTTTCCTTTCAAAAAGGTTTCATTTATTTAGCGTTCGCTGGATGAGAAAGTCGTAGCCCAGCAAGACCAGCTCGGATGCAATCCGGATTGCAATGACATACATCCATATTATTGGCATAGCTGCGAATAATTTACATGGGATATATATGACGGTCATATATAAGGCAGAAAGCAGAGCAAGCAGATTCAGCATTTTCAAAAGTGTGGGCAAAACCAACTTCCGAAACATCAATATATCCCACAGTTTTTTGAGCGGGGATTCCCACTTCGGCTCCGATGATTGTTTATTCGAATCTTCCATTGAGTTCCTTTCTCATTTTTATGTGTCGCCCCGCTGGGGCTTGAATTCGTTTTGAGTTATCGCGTTCCGGCGGTTTCCACCGCCGGCTATTTTATGCCGTCCCTTCGGGACTTGAAAAGTAAGCTTTTGGTTATCTGAGTCAACTTAATGCGCTGGTTTTGACGGTGTCAATTTTTGTATCTCTTCATAAGCTCTTCTTTTATACTCGTCAGGTATATCCATTTCAGTGATTTTTTTGTATATTTCGATAGCCTTATTATTACAAGGCAACGATGCATATTTAGATGCAAGCATATACAACCTGTCCTTTTCGTCGTATCCCTTTAGGTTCTGGTCTGAATACTCCGATATTGCTTTTAGCCCGGAGTTCAGACTAACAAGACTTATCTTTGCCAAGTCGCCAGTCACCGTCCCTCTATACCGGTTTAAACTCAGTTCGTATAAGTTACGAGCCTTGTCAAATTCTTCCAATTGGGAATATGACTGAGCAAGGTATTGCATCGAAGAAGGCTCGCTAAGATTAGGGGTTACTTTGTGATACCAAAACTGATTTTCCTTCTCAAATTCGATCGCAGCTTCTGCGTAATTTCCCTCTTGATAAGATTTTAGTCCTTTGCGATAATGCCAACCCTGAAAGCAGGTAAAAAGAGAATAACAAATTATAATTAGAAAAACAACGTTATTAAAAACACTTAGCGAGATACGATTTGGATTTATCATCGAGATACGATTCACTCCAACACAAGCAAGCACTAACACAAGTGGAAAGAAAGCAGGTATTAGCGATTGAACTGAGTAGCCTCGAAAAACACCTACGCACCCGATAATAACTAATATTAGGCAACAAGCTACTGCCACTACAAATAAAAAATAAGCTAAATACACAATCTTCTTTCCCTTGCTTTCTGAAATATCTTTTGGTTGCAAACTCATATCCAATGCCTTTCTGGAAAATATATTATTATTTTACTGCAAATCAACATCTGTTTTAATGGCTGCTTTTTATGCTGCCCTGACAGGGCGGCATTTTCGATAATCTCTACCCAGCCTGTCGCTGCGCTTGGGCTGGGCTATGGTATTCTGGCCTTTCAGGCCGCAATAAATTTCAAACACAAATCTTTCATATTATTATTTCGTCAACTCTGTTTTAAGCCCGACAGGGCGACATAATAAAGCCTCGCCCGCCAGGGCGTGGACTGCAGAATCGTCCCCTTTACCGAAAGAGTCCTCGCAGAGGACGACACAAAAGGGTAAATCGCAAATTATGCCGCCCGCTGCGCGGGCTTAATAAAACTGGGTTGAATTTCCAACCCCCCGGGCTTACGCCCGAGGCTTTAACATACCGCCCCAAAGGGGCTTTTAAATAAACTCTGCAATCTTCTCACATACTGTAATGGCAAAAACTATTTTGATTTTTCTTTTTTCTCTTCTGCCGCCGGGGTTTGAGTTGGAATGTCTTTCTGTATGGTCGCCGTCAATACCAGAAAAACGACATTATCTCTATTCTGCACCGCCGCAGCGATTTGGGGCTTATTGGACTGAAGATTGAACTGCCCATTCCAATTATATGAATATTTGTTCAACGGCGCAGGTTTGTTGGGATCATAGTTGGGGTCTATTTGAGGTCCAGATTCTAAATAGCTGTATACAACCGAAACATTGTAATCTGAAACTATACTGGTTATAGCGGCGAAAGACTTTTCGAGACTATAATTCATAAAACGAAAATCATCCCTCCATTTTTCTTTCATATAAATGGTCTTTTGCTCTTTAGCTTCACCTTTATTTCCCTGCTTTGCTGTTACTTTTGCCCCGGAGACAACTTTTGCGCCTTTATCTTTCATCAGGCAGTCGGTCAGTTTGGCGATGGAGATACCGTCCGGGGTTTGGCCGAGGGGGCTAACGCCAAGGTCTTTAAGCCCGGCCGTGGTAACCTCAACCACAAATGCCTCGACCAGAATCTGGGCATCGGCATACGGGTCCTGCGGCGGGGTTTCTTTGGCGGCTTCTTGTGTATTGTACGAAGCTATAACCGCTTCGTATGCCGCTGTTTGTTCTGCTGAATTTGCCGCGGGTTTGGTTTGCTGGACGGCTTTACACGCCGGCTCGGCCTTGAGAACAGTTACGCAAACCATAGACAGGACAACATACACCCACAATAGTCCAATTTTGCAGCTTTTGATGCTCATAGGTACTCCTTTCAAAAAAGACCACGTTTCTATGAATATAGAGGGATGATACCGAAAAGTGTTTCAAAAAAAATATAATAATGTTGGGATTTGGCAGCCTTTGCCCTGCGGTTTTTCTTCTTGCAAGGGGGTCGAGTTTGGATTATAAACACTCCTTTATTTGTGAAAGCGGGACGACAAATGGATAAGAATTGTTCCAGTTGTGGACAAAAGGACCGTTGTCAGGAAATCTATGAGAAGATGGGCCGAGCCAAAGGCCCTAATGTCGCTCTCAAAGCCCTATTTGCTTTTGTTTTGCCGGTCGCGGTGTTTGTTCTCGCCGCGGGAGTTGCTCAACCCTGGCTGAACAAAAAAATCGAAAACCACAATTTGATAATTGTTATTCAATTAATTATAGGACTTGCTGCTGCGACGGTGATTATGTGTATCGGGAAATGCCTTTTTCGGAGAGTTCTTTCCGGCCAAAGACAATGTCCTCAGAAAGATACCTTAAATAAGGAAGAATAAGTTGAAAACACAAGGAAAAGTGACTTTTCCCGGCGGTGTTCATCCGCCGGAAAGCAAGCATTATAGTCAGGCTCGGCCGATAGAGGTCGTCCCGACGCCGAAACAGGTTACGGTGCTGCTCAGTCAGCACCTCGGGGCGCCATGCAAACCCCTTGTCAATAAAAAGGATACGGTTGTTCTGGGCCAGAAGATCGGCGTTTCGGATGCTTTTGTCTCCGCTCCGGTGCATTCGCCGGTCAATGGTACGGTTAAGGATATTGTCCTTGCACCGCATCCGGTTTTGGGACGGACTATGTCGATTGTGATTGATACCGATCCTGCAAAAAGCGAACCCAAAAAGCCGGTTGCCAATCAGTTCGACGCCCATTTCAGTACAGAAAAGTGGTCTTCGGAACATATCTGTCAGGCGATGAAAGAGGCCGGCATTGTCGGTATGGGCGGGGCGGGTTTTCCGACACGGGTCAAAATCGAGCCCAACCCGGCGATGCCCAAGACGATTCTGATTGTCAATGGCTGTGAATGCGAGCCTTTTTTGACCTGTGATTTTCGCGTGATGGTCGAGTGGACGTGGCAAGTCATTGCAGGTATTCGACTTGCGGCAAAGGCGGCGGGAGTGGATCAGATTCGTATCGGCATTGAAGATAATAAGCCTGAGGCGATTGAGATATTTAACGGTGCAATCAAAAATTATCCTGATGAGGATATTCAGGTTGTTCCGGTCAAGACCAAGTATCCGCAGGGCGGCGAACGGCAGCTTATCCGCGCCGTGTGGAATAAAATTGTACCAACCAATAGTATCCCGCCGGTAATCGGTGCGGCAGTTGTGAATGTTGGAACAGCCGCCGCGATAGCCGAAGCCGTTGCACTGGGAAACCCGCTGACTCACCGTGTGGTTTGTGTAACCGGCAGAGCTATTGCCAAACCCGGGAATTATTATTGCCCCGTTGGGATTAGTGTTCAAGAAGTTATTCAGCATTGCGGCGGACTCAATGATTTTGCCGCTAAAGTCGTCATGGGCGGGCCTATGATGGGGTTTGCGATTGCGGATTTATCGACGCCGCTGACTAAAACCAATGGCGGGCTGACGTTCCTGACGAAAAAAGAGGTTACGGAGGCCAAATATAAACACGAGCAGACACCTTGCATTCGCTGCGGTCGCTGCATCACGGCGTGTCCGGAAAATCTCAATCCAACACGAATCGCTCATGCGGTGAAAGCTAATAATCTGGATTTGGCGGCGGAGTACTATATGTCGGCGTGTATTGAATGCGGCTGCTGCAGCTATGTGTGTCCGGCGAATATAGAGCTAACCGGGTACATCAAAACCGGCAAGCTGCTGGTGGCAAGAGCGAAAAAGAAAGCATAGGAAATTTAACATTTAAATTCAAAACGTTAAAAATAAGGTAAAACAAGAATGCTTAGTAAAATAACCGTCTCTCCCGCTCCGCACATCAGCCAGCCGCTGTCAACACGGCGCGTGATGCTGGATGTTATCATCGGACTGGCGTTTCCGATGGCGGCGGCGGTGTTGTTCTTTCGACAGTATGCGGTGACGCTTCTGCTGGTTTCGATTGCAACCTGTGTTGCCAGCGAGTGGATCGTCAATTGGATTCGCAAAAAAACCTGCTCGATCTGCGATTTCAGCGCTGTTGTTACCGGTATTATCCTTGCCCTGTCGATGCCGCCTGCGGCGCCGTGGTGGTCGGTGGTTGTCGGTGGAGCGTTTGCGATTGTTATCGTCAAGATGCTTTATGGCGGGCTGGGTTATAATATTTTTAATCCCGCGATGGCCGCGCGTGTGTTTCTGACGATTTCATTTGGGACGCTGATGACGACCTGGAGGGTGCCGGCGACAATCGACCCGGCTATGCCGCAGGTGTCCCCGACCAGCACACAGGCCAATTATACCACTCGGGCAACAGTTATGGCCTGGAGTAAAATGTCGCTGAAAGGAATCCTGGAAGGCAATCAAACCGTGAAAGAAGTGGATGCGTTTTCCAAAGATTCATTTCTGGGCACTGAGCCTGGCTGCCTTGGTGAAACCAGCGCACTGGCGATTCTGCTGGGCGGTATGTATATGCTGATTCGCAAGACGATTACCTGGCGAATTCCGTTTGCGGTGTTGATTTCGGCCGTGGCGGTTGCAACCGTTGGCTGGCTGGCAAAGCCTGACGCATACCCAAACCCGGGCTTGCAACTGGTCGGCGGCGGATTGATGCTCGGCGCGTTTTTTATCGCTACCGATCCGGTGACTTCACCGCTGACGGCCAAAGGCGAATGGATCTTCGGCCTTGGCGTTGGGGCATTGATCATGCTCATTCGATTCCTGGGTGAATACCCCGAAGGCGTGATGTATGCGGTTTTAATCATGAATGCACTGACGCCGCTGATTGACCGGTTTACACGGCTTATTCCGGCAGGAGGTAAACCCAATGTCCAGTAAATTAAAATTATTCTTTCAGGAAAGCTGGCTGCTGATGGTTTCGTCGATTGTGTTCGGCGCTCTTCTGGGTTTAACCAATGCGGCATGGGCCCCGAAAATCGCACAGAATGAAATCGATAAGTTCAACACGCTGGCGAAAAGCGTCCTAACTGCTGCCGAGACATTTAAGCCTCTGGCTGAACCATTGACACTGAGTACCGGCAAGGGTAAGACTTTTGTCGCCGATGTTCGCGAAGGATTGGATGTTTCCGGCACTCGTGTGGGTTGGGTTTTTATTGCCGAAGGCACAGGCTTTGCCGATAAAATTCGGCTGGTTGTCGCTGTGGATGCGAAATTCGAAATGATCTACGGCTTTAGTGTTTTAGCGTGCAGCGAGACGCCCGGGTTTGGAGACAAAATTACCATCAAGAATGGATTTTATCAGTCCCAGTATCAGGGCGCTCCAGTCAGCGAATTTAAGTTAGTTAAAGTCGGTGACGCTAAGAAAATCGACAGTGACATTGTTGCCATTACCGGTGCGACCGTAACCAGCAGGGCGGTTGTCGATATTATGAATACGTATGTTGTGCAGATCAAAGAAAAGCTGTCACAAAAAGGGCTGCTTAAATAAATTGTTGAAAATACGGATGTCATTTTTGAAAGATAAAACGTATGTCTGAAAATAATCAAATGACCGTTGGTCAGGCGTTTATCGGCGGGATCTGGACGGAAATTCCCGTATTACGCCTGATGCTTGGGTTGTGTCCGACGCTGGCGGTAACAACCGGCGTCAAGTCCGGCCTGACCATGGGACTGTGCGTGGTATTTGTGCTGATCTGCTCCAATGCGGTCGTTAGTATGATGCGCAACCTGCTCAAGCCGCACCTGCGGATTTTGATGTTCACGCTGACGATTGCGGCGTTTGTAACCATTGCCGATATGTATCTGAAAGCCTTTCAGCCGGAAATGAGCCTAAAGCTCGGTGCGTATATTCCACTGATTATCGTCAATTGTATCATCATTGCCCGCGCTGAATCCTGTGCCGCCAAAAACGGCGTTCTGGTCAGCGCTGTTGACGGTCTGGCGATGGGGCTTGGATTTACGATGGTGCTGTGCTTTCTGGGCGCGATCCGCGAGATTCTGGCCACCGGATGTATTACCTTTTCGGAGACGGCAGTATTGACCATTCTTAATCCTGTGGATAAGGGCGGATGGTTTACCCCGTGTACGGCGATGATCATGCCCGTCGGTGCATTTGTGACGCTCGGATTGATTCTCGGCGCCGTCAACCAGTTAAGCAAGAAAAAAGCGTAACGCAGACAGGAATATAATTATGGATTTTGCAGTCAATCTTATGTTGGGATTTGTCGGGATCGTCCTGATCAACAACTTTGTCTTCACCAAGTTTCTCGGTACGTGTCCTTATTTGGGCGTGTCGGGCAGACTCGATATGGCGTTTGGGATGGGGCTGGCGGTAACATTTGTGACCACGCTGGCCGGAGCAATGACCTGGCTGATCGATAACCTGTTTTTAATCCCTTACAATCTGGAAATCACCCGCTATGTCTGTTATATCCTCGTTATCGCCGGCGCGGTGCAGCTTGTGGAGATGTATCTTAAGAAATTCTTCCCGCCGCTCTATGAAAGTTTCGGAATATTTCTGCCGCTGATTACCACCAACTGTGTCATTTTGGGATTGTGTCTGTTTCTGAATTTGTGGGAAATCAGAAATTTCCTGATGGCGGTGGTCTTGAGCTTCGGCGCTGGTATCGGCTTTACGATGGCCATCTGCATCATGGCCGGTATCCGTGAAAATCTGGAAATGGCCGACATTCCCGAATGTCTTAAAGGCGCCCCGATAACGCTGATTACTGCCGGTCTTTTGACGCTGGCATTTATGGGCTTTGCCGGAATGATTAAATAAGGTAAAAAGGGAAAAGTAAAAAGGTAAAATTAAGGAATACAGGAAAACAACTGGCTGAAAAATTCACCATGAAGTCCCTGAAGATCATGAAGAGAAATTAATTAAAAAAACTTCCTGTTCTTCATGCTTTTGGTAAAAAATATTATTCTCTGTGTTTCTCTGTGAACTCTGTGGCGAAAAATAGAAAATTGAAAATGGAAAATTGAAAATGGAAAATAATCTGATCACACTGGTTTCCGCGACCATTACGTTTCAAGACCTCTGGCCCGCGGCGGCATTGACGCTGGGGCTGGGGACGGGGTTTGCAATTGTCCTCTTGATTGCCAGCATTAAGTTATCCATCGTGGAAGACCCCAAGGTGCAGGCCATTTATACTGTGCTGCCCAAGATTGATTGCGGTACATGCGGCTTTGCGGGCTGTACGGCATATGCCAAGGCGGTTGCGGCCGATGCCGAATTACTGGGACGCTGCTCGCCGGGCGGGGCGGATGCGATGAATAAAATCGCGGCGATTCTCAATCTGCAGATCAGCGGCTTAGGCGCTCCTCAGCGTCCGGTGGTGCATTGTCGCGGGCATTATTCCGATAAGACGTTCTTTGCTGAGTATAAAGGCATTCCGGCGTGTACCGCCGCCAATGCTCAGCCTCCGGTGCAGGCCTGCTCATTTGGCTGCCTTGGTTTTGGCGATTGTGTACGATCCTGCAAATTTGGCGCATTGCACATTGTCGATGGGCTGACGACGGTAGATTACAAAAAATGTACCGGTTGTGGCGCATGCAGCAAAGCCTGCCCGAGGTATTTAATTAAAATGGTTCCATTTGCCCAGGATCCGATGGTTGCGGTTGCGTGCAGCAGCAGGGAAAATGGCAAGAACACCCGTGCATTCTGCAAGGTCGGCTGTATCGGCTGCGGCATCTGTGCCAAACAGACGGATTTATTTACCATTGCCGATAATCTATCGACAATGAATTATGAAAAATACGCCCCATCCGAGGCGGTCAATACGGCTATGACCAAATGTCCAACCAAAGTCATCGTCTATCGCGGCAAGTCCGCCTCGGCGGATATCAATCCGCAACCGGCTGCAAACGCTTCGTAAAACAAAAGTCAGACTTCTGACTCCTGACTTCTTTTTTCGGTTTTCGTATTTAACTGACAAACAATGGTGTTGTAATAATAGCGACTAAAACAAATACAAGGTAAATCAATGGCTCAGGAAGAACAGGTACTGGTTATCCCGCGGCAAATTCTCGAACAAGCAGGGATGTTTCAAGGTTTGGCATTTGATGTGGAGCGTTATCTCAAGACTATATTTGCTCCACATGTGCCGCGTTTTATGCCGCGACCGCAGGCGGAAAAAGACCCCAGCTTCAAACAGATTATTCCGTATGTGCTGATGACACACAACGGCAAATACCTCAATTATGTCCGCGGTAAACGCGCCGGTGAAACACGGCTGGTTGGTAATCGCTCCATCGGCATCGGCGGCCATATCAATCCAACGGATGATATGTACGAAGCGCCACTGTTCGACAATTTTTATGATGCGTATTGCGCTGCCGTCGAGCGGGAAGTCACCGAAGAAGTCTCCGTAACCACAACACACAAAGACAGTGTAGTCGCTTTATTGAATGACGACTCCAACGAGGTCGGCAGCGTTCATCTGGGAATTGTGCATTGCTGGCAGCTTGATGCGCCGAATGTGGACAGAAAAGAACAGATGATTACGCAAATGTCGTTTATGTCACCTGCCGAGCTGGATGCGGTTAGGGAGACGCTGGAAACCTGGTCGGCTAAGTGTCTGGATTATCTGCTGCAAAAGGCGTCCTGAATAGATAACCTTTAATTATCGTTCACGATAAATTGTTCTACCCCGTTGCTCTGTATTGGTTTTTCCGGCTCTGCGGAAGTGGTAAGAATTGCCGCTGCGCCGGGAGTTGATTCAACCAGGGCAAGCCCTTTTTCTTTGCCCAGTACGCTGACGGTTGTAGAAAGTGCATCGGCCTGCATCGCAGTCGGTGCGATAATCGTAACGCTGGCCAATTCTTTGACGGATTCGGATGTCTTTGGATTGAGAATATGGCTTCGTTTTTCTCCATTTACTTCGGCGTAACGCTCATAGTCCCCGCTGGTTGCGACGGACATGTCATTTAGACGCAGTTTCAGTAAAACCGTGTCGGCCTTTCGCGGGTCCTGCAGGCCGATGATCCACAGGCCGCCTTTGGCGATTCCATTGCCGAAGCTGCGGATGTTGCCGCCCAGATCAACCATGCCGCTGATGGTGCCTTGCTGCTGCAATGCCTTGACCGCACGATCCACCGCATAGCCTTTGGCGATGGCGCCAACGTCAAGCTTCATCCCTTCCACAGCGAACTTGACCGTCTTTTTTTCCGGATCAAGCGTCAGTTTTTCGTAGCCGACTTTGGTCCGTGCCGCCGCCAGAGCTTCCGGCGAAGGCTGTGTATGAGTCCGCTGCATCTGCCGCCAAAGCTGTGTTTCAGGCCCGACAGTAATATCAAAAGCGCCCTGACTTTGGACGCTATAATCAATTGACGCGGCAATCACCTCAAACAGTTCCGGACTGACCGCAGCCGGCGCCAAATGAGCCGTCAAAGTCAATTTAGAAATTTCTGAATTCGGGTCCCGGTCATTCATCATCCGGTTGACCTTATCCATCTCGGCAAATACCGCAGCGAAAAATTCGCCCGCCTCAGACTCATTCTTTGCCGCAACGGTCACCTGCACGAATGTCCCCATTGTCTCCCGAAAGCCGCTATTGTAAAATTTCAGCTGATGTGCCGACTGGTACCACATCAGCCCGCCCAAAACGACCAAAAATACCACCGGAGCGATAAATATCCGTATTTTTTGAAAAAGGTTCATTCTATTGTCATCCTGTACAAAAAGGAGTTTTTGTGTATAATACCCCGATGAAAATGAAAAATCCAGAAATACTGACGCGGCGGGTCGAAAATGACTTCTTGCCGTTTGTCCGCAAACCCGGCCGCTACATCGGCGGCGAGGTCAACCAGATTGTCAAAGATTTGGCCTGCTGCGACGTTCGGGTTGCCTTATGCTTCCCCGATATTTACGAAATCGGGATGAGCCATACGGGTCTTGCGATTGTCTATGATCTGCTCAATCAAATGTCGGGTGTCGCCGCCGAACGGGTATTTGCCCCATGGATCGAAGCCGAAGACCTGATGCGCAAGGTTGCCCTTCCGCTGTTTACGCTTGAATCCAAAGCCGCCGTGCGGGATTTTGACATCATCGGTTTTAGTCTGACCAACGAGCTTTGCTATACCTCGTTTTTGAATATGATTGATTTGGCAGGTCTGCCGATTCATGCCGAAGACCGCAGCGAAGAACAGCCTTTAATTGTTGTCGGCGGACAGATTGCCAATTGCGCCGAACCGCTGGCGGATTTTGCGGATCTGTTTTTCCTCGGTCAGGCCGAAGACGTTTTACCCAAAGTGATTGAACTCTATCGGGAATACAAACGAACCGGCCGCTCCAAAAAAGATTTTCTGCGCGACGCGGCGACGCAATTCAATTGTGTTTATGTTTCCTCGCTGTACGCGGTCGAGTATGATGGCGCTGAGCTGAAAAGCATCACACCCACGCATTCGTCAATCCCCTCGCGCCTGGAAAATGCTATCGTCGATGATTTTGAAAATGCCCCCGTCCCGCACAAACCGATTATACCGTTTGTCGAGGCGGTTCATGACCGTATCAGTATCGAAATTATGCGGGGCTGTCCCGGCCGCTGCCGTTTCTGCCAGGCATCCTTTTGCCGCAGGCCGATTCGCTATCGCACCCCTGACCGCATCGTCGAAATCGCCAAAAAGCAGTACGCCGCCACCGGCTACGACACCATCAGCCTGCTGAGTCTTTCGACCGCGGATTATCCGTACCTCGAAGAATTGATCGACAAATTGACGGCGTATTTTGAGCCGCTTCATGTCGGTCTTTCCGTGCCGAGCCTGAAGGTCCAGCAGCAATTAAAGCTCTTGCCCAAAATGGTCGCCTCCGTTCGCAAAAGCGGAATCACCATCGCCGTCGAAGCCGCCAGCGCACGATTGCGTCAGATGATCAACAAGCCCATCTCCGATGAAGATTTGCTCGCCGCCGTTCGTGCCGCGTATGATGCGGGCTTCCAGAAAATCAAGCTGTATTTTATGGCTGGCTTTCCCGGCGAAACCGAAGACGACCTGAAACGAATCGTGGATTTATCCTACGACATCGCGCGTCTTCGTACGCAAACCCACGGACGGCCCGCGATGGTGAACGCCGCCGTCAGTTGGCTGGTGCCCAAACCCCACACGCCGTTCGGCTGGATGGGTCAGGCATCGCGTGAGTATTTCCAGCACGCACGGGAACTGATGTACGAACGCAAACGCCAGCTTAACGCTCGCTGCGTATCGCTGAAGTTTCACGATATCGAATGCAGCGCACTGGAATCGGCGCTGGCCCGCGGCGACCGCCGACTCGGCAAAGTCATCGAAACCGCCTGGCGCAGCGGCGCGACGTTCGACCTCTGGAGCGAATGTTTCCGCTTTGACCTATGGCAAAAGGCCTTTGCCGAACATGGAATGGATTTAGACGCCTGCGCCCGTCGCAGCTACACGCCGGGACAGTGTCTGCCGTGGTCGCATCTGGGCGGCCCGCAGGAATCGACTTTATTGGAACATTATAATGACGCTCATCGCACTGCGTGATATTCATAAATCGTACGGCTCGGAGGTCATTTTTCACAACCTCAACGTGCAGTTTCATCCCGGCCAGCGTGTCGGCCTGATCGGCCCCAACGGCTCCGGCAAAACCACGCTGTTTCGCCTGATTACCGGCCAGACTCATCCCGATATGGGCGAAGTGACCGCCGCCCGCAACATGAAGATCGGTTATCTGGCGCAGGAGCCGGAGCTGGATTTAAACCGTACCGTGCTGGAAGAAATGCACGAAGGATTCGTCGAATTGCTCGCCGTGCATCATCGCATCGAGCAGCTTTCCCACGACATGGCAACGCTGTCCGGCGATAAACTGCAATCGACGATGAAAGAATATGACCGCCTGCGTCATCAATTTGAAACCGACGGCGGCTACTCGTATGAAGCCCGCGTCAAAAGTACGCTTCTCGGCCTTGGTATCGAGCAGGAATTGTTCGAGCAAAAAATCTCAGTCCTGTCCGGTGGCCAGCGTTCACGGCTGTCGCTTGCGAAAATCCTGATTACCGACGCCGATTTACTCCTGCTGGACGAGCCGACCAATCACCTTGATTTACAGGCCATCCAGTGGCTCGAAAAATTTCTGGTCAACAGTAATAAGGCCGTTATTATCGTCAGCCACGACCGATATCTGCTCGATGCCGTCGCCGAACGAATTGTTGAATTGGACAGCCGCCGCGCACGTTCCTGGCGCGGCAACTACAGCCAGTACATCGAAACCAAAGAAGTCCTCACCCTCCAGCTTGAACGCCAGCATCGCAAGCGTCTGGATTTCGTTACTCACGAGCTGGACTTCATCGCCCGCAACAAAGATCAGGAAGGCATGCGCGGCACCGCCAAGGGACGCAAGACGCGCCTGATGCGGATGCTCAAGGAAAACCCCGACTACCTCGATAAGCCCACCGAACAGAAGACCATTCGCTTTTCCTTCGCCGAAGCCAAAATCCGCAGCGACATCATCTGCCGCGCCGAAGGATTATCCAAGGCGTTCGGCCCCATCGTATTGTTTGAGGATTTGACATTCGACCTGTATCGCGGGACGATTCTCGGCATCACCGGCCCCAACGGCACCGGCAAAAGCACGCTGCTGAAAATGGCGATGGGCACGCTGCCGCCCGACAAAGGCATCATTCGGATGGGCAAAACGCTGCGGCTCGGCTACCTCGACCAGCACGCCTCCGTCCTCGACCCGGAAGCGACTGTCCTGCAGGAAATGGCCAAAGTCCGCCCCGATTTACTGCCCGAACAGCTTCGCGGCAAACTGGGGATGTTCCTCTTTTCCGGCGACGACGTCTTCAAAAAAACCGGCAATCTTTCCGGCGGCCAGCAAAACCGCCTGATTCTCGCCCGCCTTGTCCTTGCCGAGCCGGATGTCCTGATTCTCGACGAACCGACCAACCATCTCGACATCGCCAGCCGTGAAATGCTCGAAGCGGCGCTCGATGAATTCAACGGCGCCGTCATCGCCGTCAGCCACGACCGTTACTTCCTCGACCGTCTGGCCGACCAGCTGCTCATTGTCGGCTGCGATGAACTCGGCGAAAAACAGCTTGGCCGAAGCGAATTTATTATCCCGATTGAAAAAGACAAGGGCGTCTGGACGACCTATACCGAGTTGCTCCAGCAGCGCAGAGCCGCCGATGCCCAGCAAAAGCAGAAAAAATCCGCTTCTCAGAAATCCGCCGCCCAGACGAACAAGCCTCGCACCGCGGCTCCGCCGGAATTAAAGCAGTTCAATCGTTATTCCACCGAACAGATCGAAACGATGATTGCCGAAACGGAAGATAAGATCGCCGTGATGCAGGATCAGTTCGGTTCCGAGGAAGTCTATCGCTATGCCGACAAAGTCGCCAGGCTGCAAAAAGACTTCGACGATGCCAAAGCCCACCGCGACCTGCTTTACCGCGCATGGGAATACAAAAGCCAGTAGTTTTTCAATGACATTCAGAATAAAGTGCATTACGGATATTAAAAAATCAAAAATTAAAATTTAAAGATGAAAAATACAGATCAAAAATAAAAAGTGTGTTGACTAAAATGAGCTGTTTTAAGATTGGCGGAAAATGTAAAAATTAACGAATGCCGATGGGTTAAATATCTTTGATTTTTAATTTGTATTTTTGCTTTTTGATATTTCATTTTTTATTTTCGATGGTAATAATCAGGAGATCATCATATGCAAAGAATACCCGATTCCGCGGATGGGTCTTTGGATGCTTTTAAAAAATGTCCGTTTTGTGCCGAAAAGATTCAGGCCGAGGCGATCAAGTGCCGTTATTGCGGCGAGTTCCTCAACAGGCCCGCCCCCGCGGCGCTGCCGGTTCAATCTGCCCAGCCTGCCGCCCCAAAACCCAAATGGTACTATACCACGCCGGTAATTGTGATTGCGATTTTGTCGATTGGCCCCTTTGCTCTGCCGCTGGTATGGTATAATCCTCGGTATAGTATCATGGTTAAAGTCGTGGTTACCGTTGCGACCATTGCCCTGACCATTGCCTTGTGTTACTTGACAGCATTTGCCTACAAGCTGTTTATGGATCAATTCCGCGCCCTGGGAATGTAATTTGTAATCTGATTAGTCTCGGAGGGAGGAAATATTCATGGCTGGAGGCGTAAACCTGTGGAAGGCCCTGTCCCTCTTCGTCTAAAAAAAGGAAAATACCATTGCTTATTGACTTTTGAATAATTCACCAAACGTTTCATATTTTTAACGTTGCACAATGAAAAAACGAATGAAGCAACTGCTGTTGCTGCGATTGGACATCAAGGCTGTTTTCAACGGCCCCGGCCAAGCGTGCCACCTCGTCAGAGATCACATGATCATAGAGTTTCTTGCGGAAATTGGACTTTTAGATTACGATGGACAATAATAGCGGGTTGCTATATGGCGATAAGAGCGAATTATACTATTCACGGAGAGTTTCACATGATTACCAATACCCTGCTTTTGAAATTGAAAGACAGACGTAAGGACAGTATCGCAAAAACAAGAGATGTGCTTTTGAGTATGCGGGGGAAGATTGCGTTTCTTCGGGATATTCAAGTGGAAACAAACGTCCGTTCCGGGCCGATGTCTTACGACCTGATTCTGATCGGCAAGTTTGATTCCATGCGGGATTTTGAAGCCTATCTGGCAGACCCGATCCATGTCGAAGTAGCAAAGTATATCGGGGGTGTATTGGAAACCGGTGCGACGGTCTGTTACGAGTCTTAACAAAGAAGAAGTAAGCATTTTTGCCTATGGCTTAAGTGCAATGCCGGGCATCAGCCTCTATGCCCATGCCCGGCGAATCGCCGCATTGCCCGCCGAAGCACTGGAATTTACGGGAAAGAACTGATAATCAGGGATAGCGGGTGGTATTTCTCGGTTGTTGATATTGTTGCGGCATTAACCGACAGCGAAAACCCACGTAATTATTGGAATATGATGAAAAGCCGGGAACTGAAAGCATCCGGAATTCAGTTGTCCACCTTTTGTGTACAACTGAAGCTAACCTCTTCTGATGGAAAGAGTTACGAGACTGATACGGTCAATACCGAGGCCGCGTTTCGTATTATCCAATCCATCCCCAGTCCTAAGGCTGAGCCGTTTAAGCGGTGGCTGGCTAAGGTTGGCTATGAACGGGTGCAGGAAATCGAGGATCCGGAACTGGCCACCAAGCGCACTCGTGAACTGTACAAAGCCAAGGGAACGGTTGAAAAAATAGAAACAGAATACGAATTTCTTTTGAGATGAAAATAAAACTACTTACCAGCCGTTGGTGTGGATTTTGGAATAGGGGAGCTTGTCTTTAGGGATGGGTTTTAGTTTTTGGTCGGGTTGGCCGATGGCGACGAAGGATAATATCCGCATGGTATCCGGGATGCCCAGAATATGACAGACGGTTTGTTCGCTATTGGCGCCATCAGCAGTTTGGCGCTGGCGAATCTGTACCCAGCAACTTCCGAGGCCGAGGTTGTGGGCGGTCAGGTGCGCAATCAATGACGCGATCGAGCAATCCTCAATCCAGACATCGCAGATTTCCGGATCGGCTGCAATGACAATCGCCAGAGCGGCATCTTTGACAAATTCGGCGCCATGTTCTTTGGCATGGGATAATTTTTCCAGCAACTGTTTATCGTCAACAAAAATGAACTCCCACGGATTTCGTCCGCGTGAAGATGGGCTCCGCAAAATCGCTTCTTTGAGCAGGTCAATGGTTTCCGGCGAAAGTGCAGTTTGTTTATATTCGCGAATACTCCGGCGGGTGCGTAATAAATCTAACATAATATTTTCCATTTTAATTCTCCCTTAATCCATTTATGCAATAGGGATACAACAAAACCAATCACTCCGCCTGTGATTGGAAAAAAAACTAAACTGAGAACAAAACTGATCCCGCCTCCAGCAAGAATTGCCAACCCTACGACAGATGCTGCCAGCATCATATAAAAACCTAATTTGAAAGCTTTTTTAGTGTCCGAACAGCGTAAACTATAAATTACAACCATACATAACGATAATAGCTGTATTATTAATGACATTGTTCCATAATAAAGACAAAGAATAATCATTTTTTAATCCCAACCTTTATTATTCAAGTGTTCATAATATGCCGTCATTGTTTGAGTGTCATAAGTAAGGTACTTGGTGTCACGCGGGCCGTAGCTGTTGCGTGTTTCATCTTTAATAAAAAACAGAATGGTACTTGTATTTCCCCTTAACACATCTTGAATATTCTTTGTTTTTATATTGTAGGATCTATATTCTTCCAAAGATATTTTTTTATACCCTAACCTGTCTATCAAATCAGACAACTGCTCATTTGACATCTCAAGTTTCATATCGACCAAGTAACCTGTCCCTGGTTTTATACCAGCATCTGCCATCTTAAAATATTCGATAGGGGTTTTCAATTCATTTTTAAGGATCATTTCTTCTGGCGTTCTTAACAGAACAAAAGATATTACACTGCATGCCGCAAGGAAAGCAATCCTCAAAAATACAATATATTTTCTAACAAAAGGGATACCCTTGAAAATGACTTCAAATATTGCATATATTACGGCTGCAACATAGGCTACAAAGATGATCTCTTTCTCAAAAACAATGTTATCCGCCAAAAACGCACCCAATAGGCAGCTTAAAATGATAAACAAATAAAAGACGATGGGTTTAATTTTCTTCAAGCTATAACTCTTTGCCAATCTTTCGCTCGGTATCTATGACAAACGCTAATCCATGTGGATGACGCCTTGTTTGCGGTCGGCGGACAAGGCGGCGTTTTTGATGAAATCATAAATTGCCTTGGGCTTATTGACTTTCTCAAAATGAAATTCCGGCGAGGTCTGGTCTTTGGTGATGACGGTTAGTGTGCCGATGCCGAGGATGCAATCCAACAGTGACCGATGCAGCTTAATATCCACGACGCGGAACATATCGAGGTTGTCGATTTTGCGGCTGAAGATACCGCGAACCCATTCGATGCGGTCGATGGAAATTTCATAGCGGATACTTTTGAGTCGGGCAATCTTCCAGGCCAGAATCAGAATGACGATAAAGATGATTCCCAAACCGCCCAGACGAATAGCCTGCTGAGTTTGGGTTCTTGCCGCTTCGGCCAGTTTTAACTTTTCGAGCAGGCCGCCATCCGCCCAAATCAGCAAAAACAGGCCAATGGAAAAAAAGATAAGGGAAGACAAAACCGCACCCGCAATCACCCACAGCGAGGGTACGGCGATAATGGTATTGTCACCTTTTTCGTTGTCTTGTTCTTCGGGTTCTTCTGGGCGGGGAGCCAGCTTTTTGCGTGCGTGATTGGAAACCGGAAGCCCCGTATGATCTTCGAGGAACTCCTTGCAGAAGCGGCATTTAACGGCTTCGGCATTGATTTGCTCGCCGCAAAAGGGGCATTTTTTGGTCGCTGATCCTGCCATTTGATTTTTCCGTATAAAATAGTCTATTTTGTGCTGTTGTTCTCTATTTCGGCTATATGGGTCTTAAATCTATAAAATAAACGATACCACAGAGTTATGACAAATTCAACAATGGAAACCTCTTTTTTCCTGAGCCGATGTCTGGTATAATGCCGGACTATTATTGGATACGTTTGCTCTTGAAAAGAGGTGTTATGGCATTACCTATTGTTGCAATTGTTGGTCGGCCGAATGTCGGCAAAAGCAGTCTGTTTAACTCTTTGGTTGGCGAGATGATTAGTATCGTCGAGCCGACGCCGGGGGTGACGCGCGACCGTGTGTCGGCGATTGTCGATTACGAAGACCGCTATTTTGAGCTCATCGACACCGGGGGCTATGGTATCGTAGATATCGACGAACTGAGCGAGCATATCGAAAACCAGATATTTATCGCATTAGCCACAGCGGCGGTGGTGGTATTTGTCGTTGATGTTCAGGAAGGGCTGGCGCAATTGGATATCAAAATGGCCGAGTTGCTGCGAAAGCACAATCTCAAGGTCATTTTTGTCGCCAATAAGTGCGATACGCCCAAGCATGCCCGGGGGGCTTCTGAATTTGCCCAGTTGGGATTCGGCGATCCGATATGTATTTCGACGACGCACAATCTTAATAAAACGACCATTTTGGAAGAAATTTGTGCTGCGCTGGATCATTTGCCGAAAGAAAAACCCAAAGACGCAATCATGAAAATCGCAATTGTCGGCAAACGCAACGCCGGCAAAAGCACTTTTGTCAACGCGATTGTCGGGGAAGAACGTGTCATTGCCAGCGAAGTGCCGGGAACGACGCGCGACGCTGTCGATGTACGGTTTGAAAAAGACGGCCGAACGATTGTGGTGATTGATACCGCGGGTGTTCGGAAAAAAGGGAAGATGGACGACAGCATCGAATTTTATGGTTATACCCGCGCAGAACGCAGTGTCAAGCGTGCGGATGTTATTTTGTTTATGATCGATGCGGCGACCCCGCTTGGACAGGTGGATAAAAAACTTGCCAGCCTGATTGAAGTGGAACTCAAACCGTGCATTCTGGTGGTCAATAAATGGGATTTAGCCAAAGGCTATGCCAGCACGGATGATTATGCAGAATATCTCGGCAAGGTGATTACCGGTCTGCCGCATGCACCGATAGCATTTACCACCGCGACTGATGGACGCAATGTTTCCAGTGTGCTGGATTTGGCAACGGAGCTATTCAAACAAGCCTCGACTAAGGTTTCTACCGCCAAGCTCAATAAAGCCATCGAGGTTCTCCGTCAGGAGCGCACCGGCGCCCAGAAACGCGGCGTACCGAAGATTTATTACGCTACCCAGGTTTCTGTGTTGCCGGTATCGCTACTATTGTTTGTCAATCGCGTCAAATTATTTGACGAAGGTTTTCGGCGGTATGCGGTCAATCGGCTCAGTGAGATGCTGGATCTGGAAGAAGTGCCGGTAAGATTATTATTCCGCGAAAGGACGCGGAGGAAAATAGATTAATCTGCCGATGAGGGGGAAGTGAAAAAGAAATGCATTGGTAATTATTTACCGGGCGAGGGTACTCAATGAAATCGGCTTTATCAGTCAGAAAAACTGGTTTTTGGACAGTGAGGGAGTGATTGTCCTTGCAATGGCGCCTGAACGACGGCTGGGAATCCTTGATTCAATTCTGCAAAATCAAGAAAACAGAACGACAATATCTGTTATCAGGTGTATTTTCAACGTTTTAATCGGAACATAAATCCTTTTTTTAAGCTGGAATTAGCGGCCAAAACGACTATAATTTGCCCCTAATACTGTAGGGATAGTGCGCTTAGATGAAATAACGACCCGAATAGAAATGGATTGATATGACAGGACTGTTGATAATAGCTGCGATGGTCAGTGGATTTGCCGCGATTGACCAAGCGGATTCCGTCGAGCTGTTGGCCGGGCAGGACCTTTATATAAATGCCCTGACAATGGCTGCTTGTCGGCAGACACAATCGCCGGATGAACATGTGCTGTTGTTTGAAGATGGATTTTCGATGACCATTGGCGACAATAGGGTGTCCAGCAAAACCGCAGTGGTTCGGCTGAAAAACTATGGCTTGGGAATACCCGGAATGGGTTCGCAGTCGTACTATCAGGCGCAAGTCTATTTGGAAAAAGATGTTGCATTCAAGCAGGGGGATAAGGCCAAAACGACGACCCTGGATCGGGTGATTATTGATGGCGGGGAATATCTGGTTCTTCGTTTTGTTGTAACCGGCGAGGTTTTGGTTACGGCAGACCGGCAGGAGGAAATGAACTGTGAGAACCTGCAAAAAAAAGAGCTGTACCTTCGTTATCAGGAAAAAACTAAAAATGTGACCGAAGGGCCGCAAATCAGCGAAGGTGCGATTGTTCCGCAGGCCCCCCGGTCTATTTTGGAGTCTGGATCGTCTGCGGTTGTCAGTGCGGAACAGGCGGCAGAATCTTCCGTGGCAGTTGAACCTGTGACGCCATCGGAAGCCAAGCCGACGTATCGTTATCCGGTTCATGTTTCGGCGGTTTGGGATCCGGCGCCGACAATTGAATATAAAAAACTTCCGGATGGCAATGAAGTGGCGACGGTGTCCGGGCGTTTTTATCTCTGGCAGCGGCAGAGTGCCGACCAATTGCTGGAATTTCAGGCCGACAGTGCAGTGCTGTATTTCCAGCCGGGGCTTTTTGATTCAAATAGTGTGGATAAAACCGGCCGTGATTTGGCGGAGGGCACTGTTGAGTCGGTCTATTTACAGGGCAACATCGTGATGACGGAAGGTCGTCGTACAATTCGTGCCGACGAGATTTATTTTGATTTGCTGCATAATCAGGCGGTGATTGTCAACGCTGAGATGCGGTTTTTTGATGAAAAGCGCGGGCTTCCGATTTATCTGTCCGCTGAACGGCTTCGCCAGGTCAGCAATACGCTTTTTCAAGCAGAGAAAGTAACTGTGACCAGCAGCGAGTTTTATCTGCCGCAATTGTCGGCCAATGCCGCCCGAATGGTGCTGATGAAAGAGGAGAATGTTCAGCAGCGTACCGAAGCAATTGAGATAAACCAGGCGAAAGCTCAGGCTCAAGCCGATGTCAAGCAGGATGAGGCCGCCCAATGGGAAGGCTCCATGTATGACGTCAATATGAAGTATTACAAAACCAAGCTGTTTGGGCTATCCAAGCTGCGGACAAAGATGGTTCGTCCGGATATTCCGATCAGCCGTCTTGTTATCGGCAATGATTCTGATTTTGGAACGTCGGTTCAGACCCAATGGAAGCTATTCCGCATGCTTGGCTGGAAAGAGCCTGAGGGCATGGATACCCGTTTCGCGGCGGATTACTACAGCAAGCGCGGTGTTGGGGCCGGACTTGAAACAGAATATGAAGATGAGAATTCCAACGGCGAGATGATCAGTTATATTATGACTGACCGCGGGGAAGATGATCTTGGGCGCACATCGGACCGGAAAAAT
>CAYTHV010000008.1:756-17356 GCA_964437685.1 uncultured Pirellulales bacterium | reverse complement strand
GGTTTGCGGCATCGCGAGTATCTGCCGGATGACTGGCAGGCGACGGTCGAGGTGGGATACGTTTCCGACCGCAATTTTATGGAGTCGATGTATCGCAGCGAATTTAATACGGATAAAGGTCAGGAAACGCTGCTTTATCTCAAACAGCAGCGGGATAACTGGGCCTTGACAATTCTCGGCAAAGCGCGCATCAATGATTTTGAGAATACGACCGAAGAATTACCGACGGTTGAGTATCACCGCAAGGGCGAATCGTTTTGGGATCATCAGTTGACCTGGTACAGCGACAGTCGTATCAGTCGTTTGCGGGATCGATATGATGAGGATTACGCAGAATATAATAATGGCGAATCGCCGTCGGGTAATGAAAAATTCTATACCTTTGGCGACACCCGCAATGAAGTGGATTGGCCGTTTATGGTTGAAACCGTCAAGGTGACGCCGTTTGTTGCCGGGACTTACGCGTATGAAGACCAAAACGGTTACGACCGTGCACTGAACGGCAATAACGCGGGGGTGAATAATACGGCGCTGCTGGGCGAAGGCGGAACCCGGGCATCAACGATGTTCTGGAAAGAAGACCCGACGGTGCAATCCCGCCTGTGGGATATCGATGGGATTCGTCATATTTTAATGCCGCATGTTGAGGCGGTCGCTTACGATGAAACGGAAACGGGTATCGATCAGCGTGATATGGTCAACGCGGGATTGTCGCAGCGGTGGCAGACGCATCGCGGCGAAGGCGACGACCGCCGCTCGGTGGATTGGCTGCGGTTGGATGTGGATTCGACCTGGGTGGACGACGAAGGTCCTACCTCTCTGCCTTCGACCGGGATGTACGGTCCGGGCAAGTTTATTTTTAATGATCCGTCTATCCCGGTGTTTCTGCGGCGCAATGAAGAGTATTATGGTATGGTTCGCGATTCGATCAATACCGATATGGAATGGCGCGTTAGCGATACCACCGCGATGCTCAGCGATTTGAACTATGATGTGGAAAGCGGCGTTATTCAGCAGTTGGACGCCGGTATGTCGCGGTATGTGTATCCGGATTTGAGTTATTATCTGGGAAGCCGGTATTTGCGTCCGGTGATTGTGGATGTGCCCAGCGATGGGGTTTATGAAGAAGGTTCGCATTCGGTGGTCGGTGCGATAACTTATCAGCTTAGCCCGCGGTACTGGGTGACATATTCGCAGGAATATAATTTTGATTTCGGCAAAAATGTTCGTACTGATTTTGGGATTATCCGCCAGTATCACCGGCTGTTTTATTCGCTGGAATTATCGCTGGATCAGTCGCTGGACAATCAGAGCGTGATGTTCAGCGTCTGGCCGGAAGGGGTTGATGAATTGGCGCTCGGTTCGCGCCGCTATACCGGAATGGTTGGAACCCGAACAGAACAATAATCATGGAGTTTGTAAATAACCCGCGAAATGCGGAAATAGAAATGAATTGTTAACCTTTAATTACAGGAGAATTTATGCCGTTAGTAACAACCAAAAAAATGTTTGAGATGGCGTACAAAAATGGGTATGCCATTGGTGCGTTTAATGTCAACAACATGGAAATTACGCAGGGTATCGTCGAAGCCGTCGCAGAAGAAAAATCTCCGCTGATTCTGCAAATCAGCAAGGGTGCCCGCGAATACGCCAAGATGAGCTATCTTCGCGCGATTATCGATGTGGCCGTCAAGGAAAATCCGGATATTCCGATTTGTATGCATCTGGACCATGGCGATACGTTCGAAATCTGCAAGCAGTGCGTGGATGACGGATATACGTCCGTAATGATTGACGCGTCGCACCATCCGTATGAAGAGAATGTCAAGCTGACCAGGCAGGTCGTTGAATACGCCCACAAGCACGGCGTGGTTGTCGAGGCCGAACTGGGACAGCTCGGCGGAATCGAAGAGCATGTCGCCGGTGTGGATGATGTGATGGCTCACCTGACGGATCCCGCCCAGGTGGAAGATTTCGTCAAGCGTACCGGCTGTGATTCGCTGGCGGTGGCCATTGGCACCAGCCACGGCGCCTACAAGTTCAAGACCGCTCCCAAACTGGCGTTTGATGTGGTTGAAAAGATTCAAAAACGTCTGCCCAATTTCCCGCTGGTCATGCACGGTTCCAGCTCAGTGCTGCCGGAATTTAAAGACCTGATCAATAAGTACGGCGGCAAGATGCCCGATGCGATGGGTGTTCCGGAAGAGGCGATCACCAAGGCCGGCAAGATGGCTGTCTGCAAAGTCAACATTGATACCGACCTGCGTATGGCGCTGACGGCGAAAATTCGTCAGGTCTTTGCCGAGAAGCCCGGCGAGTTTGATCCTCGCAAGTATCTGGCTCCCGGACGCGAAGCCATCAAAAAAATGGTCAAGCATAAACTGCAGGTTCTTGGCTGCGCGGGCAAAGCTGCCGAGTGCATGTAAAATAAGAAACTAAAAATAATTCCGCTTATGGCGGATGATTGAATTTTCAGCAGCGGCAGGGCGGTATTCGTATCGTCCTGCCGCATTGCAGTCAGATAAGGCAAATATGAATAAAACTTTTTTGGATGACCAGGTGCGAAAAATCTTTGTGCGGATGATGCTGGGGATTTGCCTGGCGACGGTGGTATTACTGTTTCCGGGGTGTGAGCCGACGCGAGATGATTCTTCGCCCGAGTCCTCCGCCGAGCCGAATACCGAAGTCAATGCAGTTCCGGCGATTCCTGTTGCTGAACCGAATCTGGTTCAAGAGCCGGCCGCTATTCCAGTCAGCGCCGTCGCGGAGCGAATTTATGTCGGAGATTTCGCCGGCGCGGAGAGAGTTTGTAAATCGCTGGATGCGGCAAATCCACAGGTTGCACGGTTTTCCAATGTGCTGCTGCGATATAATGAACTTGAAAAAAAGCGTGAACAAAAACGTCAAAAGGCGTTTGACGAACAAATAGAAGAAATCAATAAACATCGGGAAGGGGTCAAAGACGGCAATGAACCCAATAAAGCCGAGCTGGCACTGCCGATCCAGACCGACGCTCCGGATGTGGATAAAGAAGTGTTGTTTAATGAACCCAACAAGATCGATATGACTCTGGCGGCGGCGATCCGCGCCAGGGAATATGCTCCTGAAGAGAAAAAAGAATCTGTCCTCAGTGATCCATTTGTCCGGGACGCCATCGCCAATGCCGAACAAAAGGCTCTGGCATATGAAAAGGAGGGCAAATGGATAGATGCGTATGTGCATTATTATTATTGGATGACGCTGTTTTACGAGGAAGATAAAACCTATAAAGATAAAGCCGAACAGTTGACCGAAATGGCGTCGATAGAACTGTCGCTGAAGAAAAGCGACTGCGGTGAATCCGCGATTGATCGTTATCAGGGTATCGAAGCCTTTATGTTTATTCGGGCGCTGCAGGCGCTGGACAGCCAGTATGTTCATCCGATTGAGTATCGTGATCTTTGCGACAAGGGTATTAAGCGTTGTCATTTGCTGGGACGTGTGCTGGTCGACAGCAAAGAAGAGCTGGCGTGGCATGTGGACCCCAATATGCTGGATAAGTGGGAGGCTGCTCTGGATACTCTGCAAGCCGGAATCAGCGAGAATAAAAATGAAATAACGCTGGCTGATACGGTTCAATTATTTAATGACGTTCTGACGCTCAACGATACGACATTGGGATTGCCTAAAGAAGTTTTAATTGCCCATTTTACCGAAGCGGCTCTGTCGTCGCTGGATCCATTCACGAATATCGTTTGGCCGTGGAATGTCAGAGATTTTGAAAAATCGATGACGCAGCAGTTTTCCGGCATCGGAGTTGAGATATCGAAAGTCGCCGACGCGATCAAGATCGGTAGTCTCCTGCCCGATACGCCTGCTTATCGCGCAGGGCTTGACGCGGAAGATGAAATTATTTCAGTCAATGGCGAATCCACCGCGAAGATGACCATCTTTTGTGCGGTAGATAAAATTACCGGGCCGAAGGGCACCAAAGTAAACCTGACCATTCGGAGGCCTGCGACCGGCAAGACATGGGATGTGATTATTGTTCGTGATAAAATTGTGGTTCAGCCGTTACGCGGCTGGCAGCGCAGCGCCGACGGCAAGTGGAACTGGATGATCGATCCGGCCAATCGCATCGGCTATGTGCGATTAACGACGTTTACTGAAACCAGCGGACCGGATTTGGATGCGACGCTTAAGGAACTTGAAGATAACGGCGGCCTTAATGGGCTGATTCTCGATTTACGGTACAATCCCGGCGGCTATCTGCAAAGCGCCGCCGAGGTGGTGGATTTATTTGTCAAGGAAGGCGTGATTGTCAAGAGTACGCCGCGACAGGGTTTTTCGACGTATGAAATCGCTCACGCCAAAGGCACACATCCGGATTATCCGCTGGTGGTGATGATCAATGAAAGCTCGGCCAGCGCTTCGGAAATTGTTTCCGGCGCCCTGCAGGATCCCAAGCATAGCCGTGCCATCCTGGTCGGCGAACGCAGCTACGGCAAAGGCAGTGTGCAGGTTGTCTCCGGCTATTCCGGCGGCGGCTCGCAGATGAAATACACCATAGCGTATTATCACCTGCCCAGCGACCAGCAGGTCAAAAACCGCTACCAGATGGAAAAACTGGGACGCAAGGACTGGGGAATTGCCCCGGATGTCGAGGTAAAGATCAATACTGCGGAATTGAAAGAGATGATTGAAATGCAGCGGGATAATGATGTTCTCGTGCAGGCCGATCATGATGAAAGTTTATCGGAGAATAAGCATAGTACGCTGGCGCAGACGCTGGATTCCGATCCACAGCTTGCTATGGCGCTGCTGGTTGTCCAGAGTAAATTAATCGAAACCGGCAAAGAACTGCAATTGCCCGAAGACCCGAATACCATTGTTTTAAAACTACAGTAACAAACGCCGCAATCCGCGCGTGTTTGAACTTTTGAAAGGATACATAAGTTGACAGAAGCATCGCCTAATAAATTTGAACAGCAGCGTCGTGAGAAACGCGATAAAATTCAGCAGATGGGCATCGATCCGTATGGTCATCGGATGCCGGAATATGAAGCCTCGCAGGCTGTCAAGGCTCGATTTGAAGATGGCAGCAAGGCCCGCTGTGCCGGACGTATTGTATTGCTTCGCGACATCGGCAAGCTGATTTTTGTTACGCTGCGTGATTCAAACGGTTCTATCCAGCTGGGCCTGAGCAAGCAGCTTTTGGCCGACAAGTGGGATTTTGTCAAATTGCTTGAGCTTGGCGACCTGATTTGGGCCGAAGGACAGCTCGGCAAAACCAAAACCGGCGAGATTACCATCTGGGTTGAAAATGTCGAAATTTTGGCCAAGTCGCTGCAGACGCCGCCCGAAAAATTCCACGGCCTGTCCGATCCGGATATTCGCTATCGTCAGCGTTATGTCGATATGTGGGCCAATCCTGAAGTGATGGAATGTTTCCAGAAACGCAGCGCCATCGTCGCTTCGATTCGCGCGTTTTTGCAGGCCAAAGGTTTCATTGAAGTCGAAACCCCGATGATGCAGGCCATTGCCGGCGGCGCCGCGGCACGTCCCTTTGTAACGCATCACAATGTGATGGATATTGATCTGTATATGCGTATTGCGCCGGAATTATTCCTCAAACGCCTGCTGGTCGGCGGGATGGAAAAAGTCTTTGAGATTAACCGCAATTTCCGCAATGAAGGCCTCAGTACCCGTCATAATCCGGAATTTACGATGATCGAATTGTATCAGGCCTGCGGCGATTACGAAGTGATGATGGATTTAAGCGAGGAGCTGATAACCTCTCTTGTGGAAAAACACTGCTCCGGCTGGGAACTGCCTTTTGGCGAGATGAAGGTCAGTTATGCTCGTCCATGGCGGCGGGCAACTTACTCTGAATTGCTCAAAGAATGTGCCGGCTGCGATATGGATGATATGGCTTCCGTTCGGCAAAAAGCCCGACAGTTGGGAATCCATGAAACCGACAAAGATGATGCGGTTGTTGTCAATGACGTTTTTGAAATGACCGTCGAAGAAAAGCTCATCAATCCGACGTTTGTAATCGATTATCCTGCGGCGATTTGCCCGTTGACTAAACGAAGCAAGAAAGACCCGCGTTTTGCTGAGCGGTTTGAGTTATATATGGCCGGGATGGAAGTTGCCAATGCCTATACCGAACTGAATGATCCGGACGTGCAGGAAGCCAACTTCCGCCAGCAGTTAAAAGGATTAAGCGAAGAAGACTCAATGGCCAAGATGGATGATGATTTCATCAATGCCCTCAAATATGGAATGCCCCCGGCCGGCGGGCTGGGCATCGGCATTGACAGGCTGGTGATGCTGCTGACAGGGTCAACCAGTATTCGGGACGTCATCCTGTTCCCGCTGCTCAAGCCGGAAGTCAAAGAGCAAAAAAGCGAATAGTATATAGCTGATAAGGTAGGCTTTGGCCTATGCTGTTTAGCTGTTCAAAAGCTTTTACTATGAAGCAATGGAGCCTATTTCTGTGTCTGCGTTACCTGAGCCGTAAACGCATTGTATTGTTGAGCATTGCGGCGGTGATGCTTTGCTGCGCATTGCTGATTACTGTGTCCAGCCTGTTTACCGGGTTTATTGGTGCTGTGGAAAACAGCGTCGGCGATTATCTTGGCGATATCGTGTTGTCCATTCCACCAAATTATAAAATTGAAGATTACCCGGAATTACAGCAGCGATTGGAACAAATCCCTTCGATTGAAGCGGCAACCGCGGTTCTTGGCGGCAATGGTCTTTTGCTGACCGGCCCCGGACAGATTCGTGCCGCCCAGATACTGGGTATTGATCTAAAGAGCCGTCTGCGTGTTTCGCCATTAAAAGATGCACTTCTTCGACAAAAGACTTTTGCCGACGATAAAATTAGTTTTCTCCTGCCTGATGAGACTTCTTCGGATGCAATAGGCGGCTTTGTCGGCATCGGTTTGGTCGCCAGTCCCGATGAAATGACCGATAGTTATGATATGCAGGCTGTGCAGGCACTGATTGGCCGGAAGGCAGCGCTGACGACAGGTTCTCTAACCGAACAGGATAAGTCGCAATCCCAAACTTCGGATAATACAGCCCCTCGCTTTGTTCGTAAAGTCCTGCGTTTTACCATTGCCGATGTCGTGCAAACCGGCGTTTATGATTTTGATCAGAATTTTGTTTATGTTCCCATCGAGTCGCTTAGCGCGTTACTTTATCCGGACAAAAAAACATGTGCCGACACCATGCAGATTCGGCTCAAGCCTGGAAGCGACGAAGAAGTGGCCACTGCGATGATTTACGGCCTCCTGCGAGAGTATGTCGACAAAGGCGCCGAATGGGCAAAAGTTGCCCTGGTCGAAAGCAGCCGCAAGATGCAGGCCAGAATGATTGCTGAATATTATAAACAGCTTAATATGCTGATGCTGATTTTCGGAATTGTCAGTTTTGGCGTTGTGCTGCTGGTATTTTGTATTTTCTATCTGATTGTCATGACCAAGCAGAAAGATATTGCCGTCGTCAAGAGTTGCGGCGCATCCAGTCTGTCCGTTGCAGGTTTATACCTGCTATTCGGCGTAGTCAATGGTGCTCTCGGCGCTGCGTTCGGAGCGGGGCTTGGCTGGCTGATTACACATAATATTGAATGGGTCGAAAAAGGCATTGCCGCCGCGACAGGTATAAAAATCTGGAAAGCCAGTACCTACATGTTTAGTCGGATGCCCAATCAGGTCAACTGGGAATGGGCGATGTGGATTTGTGTTGCCGCATTGGCTGCCGCAACCATAGGGGCATTGATCCCGGCGGTTGCTGCGGCACGAATCCGGCCGGTGAAAATTTTGCGATACGAATAAAATGATTGGATTAAAGCTATCCTGGCGATATTTTTGGCGCCGCCGAATTAGTATTCTGGCGGTCACCGCCGTTGCGCTCTGCGTTTTTATTGTCGTTGTCGTAATGAGCGTGATGAATGGATTGGTGCAGGAGTTTAAGGAAAAAAACCATCGTTTTGTCGGCGATTGCATCATTTCCAGTCCATCACTGGCCGGTTTTCCCTATGCGAAAGATTTTATAACGCAATTGGAAAGCCAGCCTTTTATTGCGGAGGTGTCCGAGACAGTCGAAGGGACAGGGTTAATGACCAGCCCCGGCTCGTCATGGAATGTCGGCATTGAATATATGGGTATTGATCCGGTCAAACACAGTCGGGTTACCAATTTTGCCTCAACACTGCGGTATCACAAAGACAGCCCCAAAGATGCGTTTTATCCGCCTTATTTGCAGCAGATAGACGGTTGTGTCATAGGAATTGATTTGATTTTGTCGCGTCGGTCGGATACCGGTCAATATGATGAACCGGAAACTCCCTGGCCGCTGCGTGTTACCCTCAGCAGCTTTCCATTAAATCCCAAAGGCGGTCTTGCCCGCGCCGGCGTGGATGTCGTCAGTACCAAGACATTTGCTTACAGTGACCATAGCCATAGCGGGCTGGTTAAGCCTGATGGGCGTTTTATTTATTTGCCTCTCGAACAGGCGCGTCTTTTAAGCGGTATGGATGCTCCGGTGGTTCGTTCCAGCTCCATTCATATCCGTTTTGCGGATGGCTTATCCGTCGAAGCTGCAACTGAAAAAGTACGTACCCTCTGGCAGGCACATGTTAAGTCGCTCGCCGCCCAGCCGTATGTGGAGTTGCTGTCCGCGGTTAATGTCCAGACCTGGCAGCAGAACCGCCGGGAATTCATCGGCCCGATGGAAAAAGAACAATTAATGCTAATGCTGCTTTTTTTAATGCTGGGCATTGTTACCATCTTTATCATATTTGTCGTCTTTTATATGATTATTGGTCACAAAACCCGCGATCTTGGCGTTCTCAAGAGTATTGGCATGCCAACGCCGTCTGTTGCGGCGGTCTTTCTTGGCTTTGCGGCTATCGTCGGATTAATTGGCTCAATCATAGGCATGGCAACAGGCTGCCTCTTTCTTTGGCGGATTAACGCGATGGAAAACTGGCTCTATGATCATTACGGCTGGCGAATCTGGGATCGCTCCATTTACGCGATAGACCAGATTCCCAATACAATTGAATGGCCGCTTCTGGCGGTTGTCGCAGGCTGCGCGGTTGCGGCCTGTCTGTTTGGGGCTATTGTCCCCAGCCTTCAGGCCGCGATGAAATCTCCCGTGCGTGTCCTGCAAGTCAGTCAACTTTAATATAAGGTTAGCGATGCAGATACTACAAGCAAACGACATAAAAAAAGCCTATAAAATGGGCAAACAAACACTGACGGTTCTCCGGGGCGTGGGTATCAGTCTTGCCGCCGGGGAGTTTGCTGTCATTGTCGGCGCATCAGGTTCCGGAAAAAGTACTTTGCTGCATATTCTTGGAGCTTTGGATAAACCGGATGCGGGTAAGGTAGAATTTGAAGGTCAGCGGCTCGACCAAATGTCAAACGGCCGTTTAAATCAATTTCGAAACCTGAATGTGGGCTTTGTATTTCAATTTTATCATCTTTTAGATGAATTATCCGTACTGGAAAACGCCTTGCTTCCGGCGATGATAGCCGCCGGCCCGATTGTCTGGCAGGCTCGGAAGAAAGCAAAGCAAAACGAAGCCATTTTATTACTGGATAGAATGGGTCTTAAAGATAGATTAAAACATAAACCGTATGAACTTTCCGGCGGCGAACGCCAGCGGGCGGCAATTGCGCGGGCATTAATTAACAAGCCCAAGCTGCTTTTAGCGGATGAACCGACTGGAAATCTTGACTCTAAGACAGGAAATGGTATCTTAGAGGTGTTAAAAGAGTTAAACCAGCAGGGTCAGACGATCCTGATGGTGACCCATGATGACCGAATCGCTCATCAGGCTGGCCGTGTTATTCGGCTGTCCGATGGAAAAGTTGTCTGAATTGCGGTAGCGATGATACCCAAAGAAAGGTGTTACGAATGAAAATTTGGCTGGATAACGGACTGGTTGACAAAGAAAAAGCCATGGTGTCGGTCTTTGACCATGGTTTATTGTATGGTGATGGTATATTTGAGGGTATTCGGGTCTACGATGGCAAGATTTTTGAAATTGATGCCCATCTCAAACGGCTCTGGGAGTCGGCTAAGGTTCTTCGTCTTGTTATTCCTATGACGTATGAAGAGATGAAAAATGCTCTTTATCAGACGGTCCAGGCTAATGATATCAAGGATGGATATATTCGGCAGGTGGTTACCCGCGGTGTGGGTGATCTGGGTCTTAATCCATTTACCTGCAAGCGGGCTTGTGTCATCATTATCGCCAGCAAAATCCAGCTCTATAAAGAAGAATTATACGAAAAGGGTCTCAAGGTTGTCAGTGTGGCGACTCTGCGAAATCACCCTATGACGTTGCCGCCCCAGGTTAAGAGTCTTAATTATTTAAATAACATTCTTGCCAAGATCGAGGCGATGGATGCCGGCGCGGGTGAAGCGATTCTGTACAATGGCGAAGGCTATGTTGCCGAAGCGAGCGGCGACAATGTCTTTGTTGTGAAAGATAATGCGGTGCATACTCCGCCGGTGCAGGCCGGTTCGCTTGGAGGGATCACACGGCAGGTCGTGATGAGGCTGGCTCAGAAAGAAAATATTCCTGTTATCGAAAAAAATCTGACGCGGTTTGACTTATATGTCGCGGATGAAATGTTCCTGACGGGTACTGCCGCCGAGGTGATTGGCGTTGTTGATATTGACGGCCGCAAAATCGGGGAAGGCGTTCCGGGACCGATTACCAAACTATTGCGTAAGAAGTTCTTCGAATATGCCCGTTCGTAAAACTTATCGGCTGGTAAATACCGGCGACGCCGCTGCGATGCAGGAGTTATTCGCACCTGCTGCCGAGCAGATTGCGGAGGTACGTTGTCGCCTGGCTGAGCGGTTGACAACGCCATATAGCGATATTAATCAGCGAATTCAATTTGTCGGCGCCGGACAGGGAAAGCTCTTTCGGCCGGTGTTGCTGCTGCTCAGTGGACAGGCAACCGGTTCATTGCGGGATGTGCATCATGATTTGGCGGTGATGATTGAATTGATTCACACCGCCACATTGCTGCACGATGATGTGATTGATCAGGCCGGGATGCGTCGCAATCGCCAGACGATAAATTCCCGATGGAGCAATACGACGGCGGTTTTGTTGGGCGATTTTTTGTTTAGCCGGGCGTTTTTGACCGGGTCTGAAATGAACATTTCCGGCGTGGACGGGATTTTAAGCCGGACGGCCGAAAAAATTTGTCAGGGAGAATTGCTGCAAAACATCCGACAGGGCGATTGGACGATAAATGAAAAAGAGTATATCGAAATTATCGAAGCCAAAACGGCAAGTCTTTTTGCGGCAGGCTGTCGCCTCGGCGCTCTTGCTTCCAGTGCAAATGTTGCGGCACAGGAGGCCGTCGAACAGTTTGGATGTAATATCGGGCTGGCATTTCAAATTACGGATGATATTCTGGATATTGCGGGCGATGATAGTAAGGTCGGCAAAACACTCGGTACAGATTTCATACAGCGAAAACTGACCTTACCGATAATTCATTATCTATATTGTAAGAAAATTGGGCAGCGAGAAAAAGCTTTCGAGCAGTTAGCCCGGTTGGATCGGGCACAGCTTATCAGAACATTAAAGCGAGGCGGGTCATTGGAATACGCACGTTCTGCCGCGCAGACCTGTTCGAAACGAGCCGTGAACGCGATTTCGCATTTGAAGCCAAGTCCGGCCAAAGACGCGATGAAAAATATCGCTGTTGCCATCGCAGCTCGCGCCTGATGTTTGACAAGTAAACAGCATCATCTCTTTTCTTCCATTTTGTTACATATATTTTACAGAACTTGTATGTTCTGAATTCGTCTAAATAAAGAAACAAATCATTTTTTTAAGGAGAAAGCTATGAAACAGATGGTATTGACATGGATTGGTTTGATGATGGTGGCGTCCTGTGTTGCAGCCGAAGCCCCCAAGCCTGCGGCTGAACCCGGTGTAGGGCTGACGATTTACACGGACAATTTCGCACTCGTCAAGGAACGTAGGCTGATGGAGTTTGCCGAAGGGCTGAACACCACAACGTTTACCGATGTTGCCGAGCGGATTGATCCGACCAGCGTATTATTCGATTATCTTGAGTCGCCCGGTGCAGTAAAGATTTTGGAACAGAATTATGAATACGATCTGGTCAACACGCAGAGCCTGTTGAAAAAGTACATCGACAAGCCGATAGCCGTACAGGTTAAAGGCAGCGGCGCAAACCCGGGAACGCTTGTCAGTGGAACGCTGCTTTCGGCGGATGGCGCAAACCTGATTCTGATGAATTCGCAGACCGGCCAGATGAATGTTATCGGCAATGATTCGGTTGAGCATATCCAGCTTGATAAAAAACCGGAAAATCTGCTAACCCGTCCGACGCTGGTCTGGATGGTTAATGCCGCAAAACAACTGTCGGGATTGTGCCAGATTACGTACACCACCGAAGGTCTTGGCTGGCGAGCTGATTATATGGCTGTGCTAAATGAAAAGGATGATGCCCTGGATATGAGCGGCTGGGTGACAATTACCAATAACAGCGGCGCCGCCTATCAGAATGCGGCATTGAAATTAATCGCCGGCGATGTCAAGCGGATCGCTCCCACACCGGAGCCAAGGGTGAAGTTTGCTCGTCAGGAAATGATGGCAATGGCGGATGCGTCGGGCGGTTTCGAAGAAAAGCCGTTTATGGAATACCACCTCTATACACTCGGCCGCAAAACAACCCTGCAAAATAACCAGGTAAAGCAAATCGAACTGATTGATCCGGCCCACCAGGTTCCGGTCAAGAAGCTGTATGTCTATGAAGTGTCCAATTGGGATTGGCTGACACGCGGACGTAATAAAGTACAGGTGAAAATTGAGTTTGAAAACAAAAAAGAAAATCAGTTGGGTATCGCTTTACCCAAAGGCCGTGTACGTGTTTTTAAAGCCGACCCTGCCGACGCCGGTCTGGAATTTGTCGGCGAAGATGAAATCGACCATACGCCCAAAGATGAAAAGCTGTCGCTCTATATCGGCGATGCATTTGATATCGCGGTTGAGCAAACCGTAACTGACGCCCGAAACGGCCGCAACTTCGAAACCTATACGCGAAAAGTGGAGCTGCGAAACCGAAAGGATTCCGATGTGGTTGTTTTTGTCGATGAGAAGATTCCACAGGGGCGCAACTGGAGTATTGATAAATCCAATGTTGAGCACCAGAAAAAAGATGCCTATACCTGCCGGTTTGCGGTGGAGGTCAAAGCCAATCAGACAACCCCTCTGGAATATCAGTTAACTCAGACGTGGTAGGAAATAGAAGGTTCTGTGTAAGTGATGCAAACAAAAAAGGCCGGCTCTTGCGAGTCGGCCTTTTATTTTTAATTTAAATCAGTTCATTCAGCTTAGAAAGTCAAAGCGTAGGAAATACCGCCGAACAGTTCATCGTTTTCGTTAACGCTGTCATCCATCGAGGTCTGGTACCAGACGGCGGGTGTGATTTTTGCGCCTGTCAGCGGGCATTTGAAGTTGGTTGAAAGACCCCACAGAATGTGTGACCAGTCGCTGTCCACACCGTCCGCATTGTTGCTGTAGCCAGTTCCGTCATTATAAACCGCATCTGTGCTGAACTTCATCGGCAGTTCGGGCATCTGTTCGAATGTCCAGTTGTAATCAAGGCCGAGATCATGAATCGGGCCTTGTCCAAAGGTGTGTCCGCTATCGCCGCGGGCTTGCCACATATGATAGTAGGCATAACGGGGAACAAAACCCTGACCAATAATATTAGGCCATTCCAGTTCAACAAAACCTTCCTGCATATCTTGTAAAGAGCTGTTTTCATTATCCCCATTTTTGCTGTCGATCTTGACCCAGTCATAGTAACGCCATCCGATGTTGTAGTTGGTCACAAAGCAGTTCTCACCGAATGTGTTTTTGTAAGAGACAGTGTAGTTCATTTGAGTTGCATCTACCGTGCTTACATCTCCATCGTTCTTAGATGCACCGGCAAATGATGACCAGACATTAAAGTTCCAGCCATTGCCCATATCCAGATTCGCGCTGGGCTGGAAAGCGGCCTTGTCATCTAAGACATCAAAGCCTCGCCAGATGTATTTGGTTACATAGCTGGCGTCCAAAGTAAATGCCATGTCGCTTTCGTTTTGTGCGGTTGCGATTGGTTTAGCAGAAGCGGCAGGTGCCGGTTGGCTTTCAGCGGCTATCGCTGCTGCTGCCATTGCGCCCATCAGGGCCAAAATAAACACTTTTTTCATCTCTTGTTTCCTTTCAAATTGCTGTTCATTCCATTTTTAAATAGGTTAAATTCCGATCTATAATCTTCCTAAACAATATTTCAATTAATTCTATATCGACTCATTCATAAATCAAGATAAATTTTTGCCCAGTTATCTTGATTTTAGATACAGATATACTTGAAATCCAACAAAGCCCAATCGTCATTTGCAGTATTATTAACAACCGTGAAGAGAATTCAAGTCAAAAATTATGGGACTTGAATCGGTGTCTGAAACATCTGTTTGGCTTGGCCAACCAGATAGAAGCTGCCTGTAACACAGATAAGGTCTTCGCGTGAAATCGCGCTTTGGGCAATACGCAGCGCTTCCGACAGGCTCATCGCCGTCTGGCACATTTTGCCGCAAATATCCGTGTACATTTCAGCTAAATCATGCGGAGAAACAGCTTTAGGAGAGTTGCTCCGGGTAAAGATCATTTTGTCCGCGCCAAATTGAAGCTCGCTCAGCATTCCGCGAACGTCTTTGTCGCAGTTACAGCCGAAGATGATAACCATAGAATCATATGGTACATGTTGACCGATAGCCTGAATCAGCGCCCGAATACTGGCCGCGTTGTGTGCGGCATCCACCAAAATCCGAGGGTCATGACAAATCATTTCCATTCGGCCGGACATCTGTACGCTATTTAAGCCCTGTATTGCTTTCTCGTCGTTGATCTGAAAACCCTGTGATTTAAGGTTATCCAGCATCGCCAGCGCCAGCCCGCAATTAATCGCCTGATGTTCACCCGGCAACGGGACTCGCAGGTGTTCAAACTTACTTGTTGGGGTTGTCAGACAAATACGCGTATGCGGGCCGTGTTCGCGGGACGATTCAAAACGATAGGAAAAGTCAACATCGCGACCGGTAACGGTTAACGGAGCTTTGACCGAGGTGGCCTGTTTCTTGATCGCTTTTAAGGCCATTGGATCTTGTGGTACGGTAAAAACAGGGATACCTTTTTTAATGATTCCCGCCTTTTCCCGTGCGATATGTTCCAGTGTCGGCCCAAGCAGATTCTGATGGTCGATACTAATGCTGGTAATGCCCACAACGGAAGGGGTAATGACATTCGTACTGTCGAGCCGTCCGCCAAGTCCTGTTTCAATAACGCAGATATCCGTTTTTTTCTCTACAAAAAACAGAAACGCCATTGCGGTCATAATTTCGAAGAAAGTCGGGAAACTGTTTTTTCGACCCATCTTTTCAAGAACGGGATGAAGGCGATTTATTGTGCCCAGAAACTCTTTTCGCGTAATCATTTCAGAGTTGACGGTGATTCTCTCATGAAGACTGCTGACATGAGGCGAGGTGTAAAGTCCGACCCGGTAACTGTTAGCTTCCATCATTCGAGCCAGCATTGTCGCGGTAGAACCTTTGCCCTTGGTACCGGCAATATGAACCGTGCGCACTTTCTTATGTGGATCACCAACCCCCTTAAGGAGTTCGTTCATTCGATCCAAATCAAAAGTTGTTACATTATAGCGCAGTTTCTGCTGCTTCTCGTAGTCCGTGTGTTTAAACAAATAATCCAAGGCCTGATCGTAATTACGAAAGGCTTTATCTGTTCGCTGCACTTTATCGACTGAAGAGATCGTCTTCTTTTTAATCGTTTTGGGAATTACTTTTCTTTTCTCTATCGTTGCCATAAGCAATTAATCCTAACACCAAACATCCTGAAAGTCAAATCAATTATGCAATACCAAGCAAATAAACGTCTTTTAAAGCTGGTAAAAAATTGCGCAAAACATTGTTAATAAAATAGTTATAATCTGAAAACAGATATAAACAAAAGTGCATCTACTATATATATTATTAAAAAAAAACATCATATAATCACTTTATCTTATAATTAATCGGTATAATTCCCTACAATCGATGCCGAATGGTCCTGATTTGTTCTTCTTTGGAATCAAATAAGGGGCTGTTTGGAAACGATTTATCCTATTATTTACATTAAATTATTATTTATGTTCATTTAGACCGCTATAAATTAATGACAATTTTTAAAATAAGATTATTACGTCTTTTTTGTGAAAAAGTTCTTACAACTCTCCCAAAATAGGCTTGTATAGTGTGCTTTTGACCTGTACTATATGACACGTTTTTATGTTGTAAATCTCCGAAGTATGGTTTGAATATCTTTAAATAAGGGAAAGTGCGATATGTCTGAAGCGGCAAAAAAAACAGGTTTGACGGCGTTGGATGAGTTGAGCGTTAATACAATACGGTTTCTTTCAATGGAAGGTGTTCAGGCGGCCAAGTCCGGCCACATGGCCGAGGCCGCAGGCGAAGGTGATGGCGGCGGTCCTCGCCAGCGACC
>CAYTHV010000008.1:0-746 GCA_964437685.1 uncultured Pirellulales bacterium | reverse complement strand
TCCGGTCACCCTGGACTGCCAATGGGAATGGCTCCCGCGGCGTATGCCCTATGGATGCGGCATATGAAGTTTAATCCGATCAATCCAAACTGGATCAATCGTGACCGGTTTGTTTTGTCTGCCGGACATGGCAGCATGCTGCTGTATTCACTGCTGCACCTGTGCGGGTTCGATCTGTCGCTCGATGATCTGAAGAATTTCCGTCAGTGGGGCAGCAAGACCCCTGGCCACCCTGAATTTGGTCACACCGCGGGGGTTGAAGTAACCACTGGCCCTCTCGGTCAGGGAATTTGCAATGCTGTAGGGATGGCCATTGCCCAAAAGTATCTGGCCGCTCGCTATAACAAAGAGAATTATAACGTTTTTGATTATAATATTTTCACAATCTGTGGTGACGGCTGTATGCAGGAAGGCGTCAGCGGTGAAGCAAGCAGTCTGGCCGGCCACCTTGGTTTGAATAATCTGGTTGTGATTTATGATGATAATCATATCACCATCGATGGCCATACAACGCTGTCGTTTTCAGAAGATGTTGCCGCCCGCTATCGTGCCTATGGCTGGAATGTGATCGAAATCGGCGGCAATGGTCATGATATTGCGGCTCTGGATGCGGCGATTGAATACGCCAGGGCCCAGTCCGAACGTCCCACGATGATTAAGTTCCGTTCCTTTATTGGATTTGGCAGTCCTAATTTTCAGGATACGCATACCGCTCACGGGGCGCCGCTCGGCGATGATCTTCACCA
>CAYTHV010000007.1:0-46710 GCA_964437685.1 uncultured Pirellulales bacterium | reverse complement strand
ATTTCCGGGGAGCCTTATCTTTTTTATCCTCTAAGCCATATCCAGCAGGTATACCCGCATTCCCAATATTTTTATGATTCTTGAAATCATGGTTTTTGGACAACTCTCCCATTCTAAATTAGCACTATCTTGCTATTAATAAAAAATAGAATGACAAAATAAGGATAATATATGGATAAACAATTGACATCTTATGGGATATCGAGTAGATAATTGAGGCTTAATAAACTTTGGATGGAATATTAAGTGAAAAAGACACCATTTTACGAAAAACACGTACAGGCAGGGGCAAAAATTGTGGATTTTGCCGGCTGGCAGATGCCGATTCAGTATCCGGCGGGCATCATTCAAGAACATCTAATGTGCCGGAAATCAGCGGGACTGTTCGACGTTTCACACATGGGACGATTCCGTATCCGCGGCACTGGCGCGGCGGACTTTCTCAATTACGCATTGACCGGATATACTTCCGATCTGGCAACCGGACAAAGCCATTACACTATTTTGGCTCAGCCGGACGGCGGGGCGGTTGATGACGCATGGCTGTATCGATTCAGTTCCGATGAATTTACTCTTGTTGTTAACGCTTCAAATAAAGATAAAGACTGGCAGCATTTACAGTCGATACGCTCCCGTTTTTCAGCCGTTGAACTTACCGATTTGAGCGACTCGGTTGCGATGCTGGCGTTACAGGGACCGAAGTCGGCGGCGATTCTGGAATCGCTTTTGACTGGGGGCGTTTTGCCGGAACCCAGGCGAAATGCGGCTTGTGTTGCCGAGCTTGTCGGATGTAAAGTTCGGATCGGCAGGACCGGCTATACCGGCGAACCGATGTGCTTTGAAATCATGATGGAACATGCCGATGCTATAACAATATGGGATGCTTTGCTGAGCAAAGGAGCCGACTTAGTTGGGCTTGGCGCTCGGGATACACTGCGTCTGGAAGCATCTTTGCCGCTGTATGGCCATGAAATGGGGCTGGATGCGGAAGGCAAGGTTTTTCCTATTTTAGCCTGTTCGGCGGCTCAATTTGCCATTAGTGATCTCGACAGAAAAAAAGACTTTATCGGCAGAGCGGCGATTGAAAAACAATGGGCGGCAATCAAACAGTATAAACAGGGCGATTTTTCGAATACTTCAGATTTGCCAAAGCGTATTGTGTCCCTTAGAATAACTGACAAAGGTGTTGTTCGTCAGGGTGCGCAAGTTTTTTATCAGGGACAAAACGTTGGCGTTATTACCAGCGGCACTGTAGCGCCGTATTGGAAATATGATGCAAAGATGAATAACACCGGGGAGTATGACCAGCGGGCAGTCGCCATGGCCTATATTGATTGCCGTCTGGCTGCCGGGATGCAGGTTGAAGTTGATGTTCGCGGACGAATGCTCAAGGCGAAAATTGTAAAGCGAAATCTTAAGCCAGTGAATTCACTGGCGATAGCGGTGATGGATTAATATAAAGGAAATTTAGATATGATGGTTGACAAACAGGCACGATATTTACAAACTCATGAATGGGCAAAAAAAGGCCCGGGCAGTTCGATGACTGTCGGGCTGACAGCGTATGCGATAGAACAGCTCGGCGATATTGTTTATCTCGAATTACCGCAGGTTGGAAAAACCTTAAACAAAGGCGATGTATTCGGTGTTATTGAATCGGTTAAATCCGCTTCGGATATCTATTCTCCTGTCTCAGGCAAGGTCATTGCGGTGAATGCCGGACTGCCGGATAATCCCGACTTGCTGAAGACCGAGGCTTACGGCAAGGCCTGGATGATTCAGGTTGAACCGTCTAATGCCGCCGAGTTTGATGGCCTGATGGATGCTGAAGCATACGAAAAATTCTTAGAAACTGAAGCTCATTAAGAGGGGCCTATGCCTTTTATATCAAATACAGACCCGCAGCAAAAACAGATGCTGGATGAAATCGGACTGCGGCGAGAGGATTTATTTAGCGAAATTCCAGCCGAATTGATTTACAAAAATCTTAAACTCCCCGAAGGACTCAGCGAGCAAGAAGTTCGTACCCGCCTGGCGGAGCTGTCCAACAAGAATTTTATCGATTTGACATTATTCCTTGGCGGCGGATTTTATGACCATTTTATTCCCGCGGCGGTGCCGGCATTGGCTTCCCGTGCGGAGTTCTATACTGCTTATACACCGTATCAGCCGGAAGTGTCGCAGGGGACATTGCAGGCGATTTATGAATTTCAGTCGATGATTTGCCGATTGACGGGGATGGAAGCCTCGAATGCTTCGATATATGATGGCGGTACGGCTCTTTATGAGGCGATGATGATGTCGCTTCGTATTACCGGCCGCAATAAGGTCATCATTGACGACTCAGTCAATCCCATCTATCGCGTGATGATTCATTCGTATACCCGCAATCTTCATATTGAATTGGTCGAAACCGTAAATCACGGCGGATTGGCCAATCGTGATTCGATTATGAAGGCTCTTGATGATAAGACTGCTGCGGTAATGGTACAAAATCCGAATTTCTTTGGCTGTGTTGATGATTTTACTGATCTCGCCGAGGCTGCACATTCCAGAGGGGCTTTGTTGATTTCATCGTGCTATCCGATTTCGCTGGGCATTTTGAAAGCCCCCGGGGCGATGGGGGCCGATATTGTGACCGGCGAAGGCCAGTCACTTGGTCTTCCGATGTCCTTTGGCGGGCCGTATCTGGGCTTTATGGCAACAAAAAAACAATATGTTCGTGCGATGCCCGGCCGCATTGTCGGGCGTACGACGGATGCACAGGGTCGGGATGGATTTGTTCTGACGCTGCAGGCTCGCGAACAGCATATTCGCCGGGATAAGGCAACATCGAATATCTGTTCCAATGAGGCGTTGTGTGCGATGACGGCGCTGATTTATTTGAGTTTGCTGGGCAAGGATGGCCTGCGTGAAACCGCACAATTGTGTGCGGATAAGGCCAGCTATGCATATCGGCGTTTGACAGCGATTCCCGGCGTAAAAGCCCATTTCCCCGCGAAATGGTTTTTCAACGAAATGGTACTTGATGTGCCGATGGATGCTGCCGAGGTGGTCGCCAAGCTGATTGAAAAAGGTTACGCTGCGGGTTTCCCCCTGAGCCGTTATTATAAGGGCATGGAAAATGCACTGTTGATTGCCGTGACTGAGAAACGTACCAAGCAGGAAATCGGCAAACTGGCGGAAGAATTGGAAGCGATATTATAAGTTTCATATTTTTTATTTTGAGGTAATCCCTTGAAACTGGTTTTTGAAAAAAGTGTCGTCGGACGAAAAGGACTTCGGGTTGCAAAAAGCGATGTTCCCGCAAGCATTCACATCAAGTCGGAATACCTGCGAGAGCAGTTGCCGATGCCGGAGTTAAGCGAGCTGGATGTAGTGCGGCATTTTACGGAATTATCCCGCAAGAATTTCAGCGTGGATACGGTTTTTTATCCGCTCGGTTCCTGCACGATGAAATATAACCCTAAAGTATGCGAACGTATTGCCGCCTATCCGGGGTTTTCGCATTTGCATCCGCTCTTGCCGCAGCTTCGTATGGGCGGAATGCTCACACAGGGTGCGTTGCAAGTTCTGTATGACACGGATTTATGGCTGCGGGAAATCTGTGGCATGGCCGCATTTACAACGCAGCCCATGGCCGGAGCCCATGGCGAATTAACCGGTATTATGATAATGGCCGCATATCACCGCGACCGTGGAAATAAGAAAAAAATCGTCCTTGTCCCCGACAGCGCCCACGGTACCAATCCTGCCAGCGCTGCCATCGCCGGTTATACGGTCAAAGCCATTGCCAGCGAGAAAAACGGGCTGATGAGCGTTCAGGCTCTAAAGAAAGAACTGACGGATGAAGTTGCCGGTATTATGCTGACCTGTCCGGATACAGTCGGTCTGTTTAATCCGCAAGTTCGAGAAATCTGCGACCTGATTCACAGCGTCGATGGCCTGGCGTATTATGATGGCGCCAATCTCAATGCGATTGTCGGTCGTGTTCGTCCCAGCGACCTGGGGTTTGATATTGTTCATTTGAATCTGCATAAAACATTTGCTACGCCGCATGGCGGCGGCGGACCTGGCGCAGGTCCTGTCGGAGTCTGTTCTAAGCTGATTGATTATCTGCCGATTTCGGTTGTCGTCAAACGTCCCGATGGCACTTTTGCTCTCGAATATGACAGGCCTAAATCCATCGGCTATATTGCCCCATTCTATGGCAATTTCGGCATTATTTTGCGAGCGTATGTCTATATGCTGATGCTCGGCAAAGAAGGGCTCCGCAGGGTCAGCGAAAATGCGGTCTTGAATGCTAATTATATTAAGGAAAAGCTTAAGGATTGGTATGATCTGCCGTATCCGCAGATATGCAAGCATGAATGTGTCATCAGCGCAACGCGCCAGACTAAAACCGGCGTCCACGCACTGGACATTGCCAAGGCGCTGATCGATCGCGGGATTCATCCGCCAACCATGTATTTTCCGATGATTGTCAAAGAAGCCCTGATGATTGAGCCGACCGAGACAGAAAGCAAGGAAACGATGGATATCTTTATTGAGGCAATGATTGATATTGCCCAAAAAGCTCAGTCTGATCCGGAATCCATCAAGGCTGCTCCAATTACTACACCGGTAGGGCGGCTGGATGAAACCAAAGCGGCGCGAAATCTGGATATTGCCAGTTTGCAGTAGCTGATTATCGCAGCAGTTTTACGATCGCATCGACGGTCTTTTGGGTTGCACCTTGATTTTGCCGGATGATTTTCTGTCCGGCTGTCGTGATGGCGTTTGCAAAATCCTGATTGGTCAGGCATTTGTATGTGATATCATAGAGATGATCGATATCTTTGATTTCAATTGCCCCAACGCCTTCAAGCAGGGCGTCCACGGTCTGTTTGAAATTAAACGTGTGAGGGCCGAATACGGTGCATTTACCCAGCGCAGCCGGCTCCATCATATCTGAGCCGCCCATTGGTACCAGGGTTCGACCTACAAAAACCACCGATGCGATGGCATAGAATTTTTTCAGATCGCCCATGGTGTCGCCAAGGATCACAACCGGACGGCCGTCGGCGGTGGAATTATTTTCTTTTAATTTGCTGAAACGTGCAAACGTAAAGCCGGATTTGTCAATTAAGCCTGCGACCTCATCAAACCGTTCGGGTTTGCGCGGGATGATAGCCAGATGCAAGTCATCGAATTCAGCTTCTTTTTTGAGACGGCTGAAAACTTCCAGTCCAATTTGTTCTTCGCCCGGGCCGGTACCGCCAAGAACCCAGAGACGACCGGTACCAAGTTTGATTTGTTCGGCGATTCGGTCCGATCCGGGAACAAGGCCTTCAGTCTGAGCGGTGTCATATTTGAGCGAGTTTGTAACGACCACTTTTGAAGGGTCACAGCCGAGAGCAATGAAGCGGTCGGCATATTCCTGGGTTTGTGCCAAAACCAGTGCAACCTTGCGGAACATCGCGGCGACAAATTTACGAAACTTGAGATATTTTGGAAAACTGCGCTCGCTGATTCGGCCATTGACGACGACAACGGGTACCTTTCGCTGCTGTGCAATGGATGCCAGATTCGGCCAGACTTCCAGTTCCATCAGCAGAATGATATCCGGATGAAGCCGATCAAAAGCCTTTTTCATGATCCATGACAGATCAAATGGAAAGTAGAAAACCGAATGCTGTTTGTCGTAGAGTGCGCACGCCCGTGCCAGCCCCGTATCGGTTGTGGAACTGATGACAATCTCATAATCGGGCAAAGTGGTTTTTATCGCCTCGACCAGCGTGCGAGTGGCATTGACTTCGCCGACACTTACGGCGTGAATCCAGACACACCTTTTGCCCGGGTCTTTGCGATTAACCTTACCCAGACGCTGTTCCCAACCGCCGCGATAACGCTTGTGGGCGATCATTCGATAGAGTATGACTGGACTATATAATATTAGCCCGAGAAAATACGCAAGATTAATTAAGGCACTCATTGGCAATTGTTCTTTGTTTTAGATTCATCGTTTTGATGGGATTTGCGGTCTGCTTCACTGCAATCCAATATGGGGCAACCCATCAATAATTCACCTATAATATAATACGACAAATCGGGTTTGTAAAAGCAAAATTAAAGAGGGCAGATTGAAACCCGATATGTGTGTACATCTTTAGCCTAAATTACAATCTGTCTTATTTAGGCTGAAGACATATAATGCCTATAAATTAATCTTCCAAAAGCAGATATTTTTTATTAATATAAGATTTTGTATATCTGGATAAGATGGAATATATGGTTGTCCTAAATGTGAACGCATGCTGTCGCCATTTATCCACTGCCTGATATCCGGAAAGCCAAACAAAGCCATAAAATAGATAGCCACTGTCCGGTAATCTATTAAAATCTTTTGAAAAAATACAAAAAAGGTTTATTATAAACAGGATAAATTCTTTGTTTTAAAGAGTGTATTTTATAAAAGAGGACAAAATGATACGTGAAATGTGGTCAAAGATCGGACAACGCTGGGGGCGCAGCAAAAGTCGAATCCAGCCGACGATGGAAGATGACCTGTTGCTGATAAATAGAGGCGCAAATTCAGTAGTTCCGCTTCATGAAGCAGGTACAACCCCAACGATAATCACCAAGAAAAAAGACAGTGCCGAAATTGTCGGCGAAGCGATCAATAAACTGGTTGACCGTCTTGAGGAAATTAATGCCAGCATTTCTCTGCAAACACAGCAGAATATCCAGCTTGTCGATAAAATAAATCAACTTCCTGAATTATTAAGCAGCTTGCCCCAGCAGGCACAGGAGCAGCGGCAAATTTTGCAGGAATTGTCGACGGAGCTGAAAAATAAGGCCGTCAATGACCATAAAATACAGGAAACGATGGCTGCAATGACCGAACAGTCCACAGAGCAAATCAATAAACTCGGTCAGATTGAAGACCACCTGCAAGTCGCAGGGCGAACGGGTGTTCAGCTTTGTGACACTATGAATAAATTCAGCCAATCGCTCGAAAAGCTGGATTCTAATACAATAACTCAGACCGAATGGATTCAGCAGATGAGCCGTGCTTTCACTGCGACCGACCGCTATTTGAAATACACACTGGCGCAGCAGCAGCGTCGGTTTATGTGGATATTCGCTGTTGGAATGGTGGTCAGCGTCGTGGCGATTGCCGGGCTGATATTGGGAATATTTCTTCTAAGCCGCTAACGACCTATGCAGACCCGAAAACGTATTTTTATCAGCGCCCTCGAACCCAGCGCCGAATTGCATTGTGCCAATTTAATGGAGCGATGCAATCAGAAGGCGGGGTCTATTGATTGGGTGGGCTTCGGCGGCGAGAAAATGGAACAGCGTGGTTGTGCTTTGCTGGAAAATACCGTCGGCAGGGCGACCATGATATATAATGCCTTTAGTCAGATTGGCTATTACCACAGCTTGATTCGTATCGCTCGGTTGTCAATATTGGAAAATAAGCCGGATTTGGTTGTGGTGTGTGATTCTCCTGCATTTAATTTTCATATCGCCAAAGCCGCTAAAAAACTGGGGATTCCAGTTTTGTTTTATGTTGCTCCGCAATTGTGGGCGTGGGCTCCGTGGCGAATCAGCAAGCTGCGAAAATGCTGCGACAAGCTGGCATGTATTTTGCCGTTTGAGCCGCACTGGTTTCAAAGCAGGGGAGTAGATGCTGAATTTGTCGGCAATCCCTTGTTTGATGAACTGGATGGCCCGGTGGAAAACAACCTCAAAACGTATGCGAAATATCTGCCCCAAAATGCCAAAATTGCGTTGTTGCCGGGTTCGCGCAAAGCCGAGATTGAATCGCTTTGGGTGCCGATGCAGCAGATTGCGGTGCAAATTTCCAGTTGTTATCCCGACGCCCGGTTTTACACCGTCGCTCCGGATATGAGCAAAATGGTCTTGCTGCATAAGCATCGTCTGCCCGGATTTTCCTGCCTTGAGCAAATTGGCGGACTGATGGATTTATGTAAAGAGGTTGACCTGGCCATTGTCGCCAGCGGCAGTGCGACCCTGCAAGTTGCCGCCGCGGGCTGTCCGATGATTGTGATGTATCAATCGAGCTGGCTGTTATGGCATCTGGTCGGGCGATGGCTGATTCGTACTCCTCATTTGTCGCTGCCCAATATTGTCGCCGGGCGAAAACTGGTTCCGGAATATATGCCTTATTTTATGTCGATAGAGCCAATCGTGGATACTGCGATGGATTATCTTTGCGACACGCGGCGGTTGCAGAAAGCCAGTGCGGATTTGATTGAACTGGTAAAACCGCTTGCCGGTCGTAATACCGCCGACAGAGTTGCGGAAAATGTTTTAAAGATGGTGCAATAACAGAAAGGTTGAACTGATGCCGATTTTTGAATATAAATGTATGAATTGTGGAAAAACCGAAGAAGTGCTTGTCAAAAGCAGTTCAGCCAAAGCACCCGCCTGTCCGGGCTGCGGCAAAGAAATGAAAAAACAAATGTCAAATTTTGCTGCGGTTGTCAAAGAGCCGCCCAAGTCTGGTGGATGTCACGGCTGTCCCAATGCCTGTCCGCACGCACACTAATGATGGATATCGCAGACCAGACATTGATAGATCAGCGTTATATGCGGATGGCCATTGATCAGGCGTTTATTGCTGAGGAAAATGGCGATGTTCCGATTGGCGCTGTTATTGTGTATGAAAATAAGATTGTTGGCAAGGCACACAATCAACGGCAGCTTCTTAACGACCCGACGGCACACGCTGAAATGCTTGCGCTGACTCAGGCCGCTGAAGCGGTTGGTAACTGGCGATTACACGGATGTACGATCTACGTCACACTGGAACCGTGTTCGATGTGTGCCGGGGCGCTGGTGCTGGCTCGCATAGACCGGCTGGTCTTCGGCATAGAAGACCTCAAAACCGGAGCCTGCGGCAGTCTTTACAATATTGTGCAGGACGACCGTCTGAATCATCGTGTGGAAATGACGTCTGGCGTTTTGGCGGAAGACTGCAAAATACAACTTCAGGCATTTTTTCAGCGCCGTCGTCAGGAAAATCGCAGTGAGCAGTAGGAAACTGAAAGGCCGCTTATGAAAGCACAAGTATTAACCGGCATACGCCGGATGGAAATGCAGGATGTCCCTGACCCAAAAATTGTCCGCGATACGGATGTGCTGCTGAAAATTGAAGAAGTTGGGGTGTGCGGCAGTGATATTCATTATTATGAAACAGGCCGGATTGGCAGTCAGATTGTAAAGTATCCATTTATTGTAGGTCATGAATGTGCCGGACGTGTGGTTAGCGTCGGCAAAGGCGTAACCGGTCTTAAGCCGGGGCAATTAGTTGCCGTTGAACCGGCGATATCCTGTCTTCAGTGTGACCAATGTTTGTCAGGGCGTGAGCATACCTGCCGCAAGCTGGTTTTTTTGGGTTGTCCGGGACAAATCGCCGGGTGTTTGAGTGAATATCTGGTCATGCCGGAAGAATGCTGTTTTCTGATAGATGGCAAACTGACCGCGACACAGGGCGTATTGGCCGAGCCGTTTGCAATTGGGTTCTATGCCGTCCGGCAATCACAGATTCAGCTTGGTGCGAAGATTGCGATTTTCGGCGCAGGGCCGATTGGTCTAAGCTGTATGGCTGCTGCAAAAGCAATGGGGGCCGGTAAAATCTATATGACAGAAATTGTTCCGGAGCGAGTAATGCTGGCTCAGCGCAATGGAGCCGATTGGGGGGGCAATCCGCATCAGGAAGATATCGTCAAGGCGATTAACAACATAGAACCCGGCCAGATGGATATTGCCTATGAATGCGCAGGCCAGCAGGAGACACTGACGCAGGCGATAGAATTGCTCAAGCCGGGCGGCAAATTAATGATTGTGGGTATCCCCCGCGAAGATCGTATTTATTTCGCTCCCGATTTGGTACGGCGAAAAGAACTTACGCTCGTCAATGTCCGTCGACAAAATCACTGTACACAAAAAGCCATAGACTTGCAGGCGGAAGGTAAAGTGAATCTTGATTTTATGGTAACGCACCGATTTGATTTTACACAAACACAAGATGCGTTTGATTTGGTTGCAGGATACAAAGACGGCGTGGTAAAGGCGATAATTAAGTTATGAAAAAAGCATGTATTATCAGCATTGGAAATGAACTGCTGAATGGCCAGACGGTGGATACCAATGCCAACTGGCTTTCTCGGGAAATTTTGACGTTTGGAATACCGACCGAAGGAATCTGGGTTGTCGGCGATACCATTGAGAGAATTGTTTCGTGTTTGAAACAGGCATCGGAATTAGCGGATATCATTCTCATCACCGGCGGGCTTGGCCCAACCGATGATGACCTGACACGGCAGGCACTGGCCGAGTTTCTGGGTGTGGAGTTGGAATTTAAACAGGAGCTTTTTGAGGAAATCGAGGCTTTTTTTAAATCGCGTCAATTTGTGATGGTGCCGCTGAATCGGGTACAGGCGTTTATTCCCGCAGGTTCCAAAGCGATTCCCAATGCCAGAGGGACAGCTCCCGGTATTCATGCCAAAAAAGGACAGAAAGAGTATTTTTCGGTTCCGGGTGTGCCTTCGGAGATGAAGGGGATGTATGAGTCCTATATTTATCCGCAGTTGAAACAACTCCAGAATGGCCCAATTGTTTTGACGCGAAAAGTGCGATGTTTCGGCGCCGGCGAATCTACCATTGCCCAAATGCTTGGCGATATGATGAAACGCGGACAAAATCCCTTGCTCAATTGTACGGTTTCCGGCGGAGATATTACTTTGCATGTGGTTGCCGAAGCGGATAGTTTTCCGCAGGCGGAACAGATGATTTTGGAGCAAAAACGCCGAATTTCGGCGCTATTAGGTTCCCTGGTTTACAGTACCGAGGATAAAACTTTGCCGGAAGCGCTTGGGGATAAACTTAAGCAGGCGAAAAAAACACTGGCAACCGCGGAATCCTGTACCGGAGGTCTGGTAAGTAAGCTGATTACGGATATTCCCGGCAGCAGTCAGTATTATCTGGGAGGCTGGGTAACTTATAGTAATGAAGCCAAAATGCGTGATTTAGGGGTATCTAAACAGCTTCTTGACCAATATGGGGCGGTCAGCGAACCTGTTGCCAGGGCTTTAGCGGCTGGAGCAAGGCACAAAGCGGGATCAGATGCAGCCATTGCGATTACCGGAATTGCCGGTCCGGATGGCGGAAGTGAACAAAAACCGGTTGGATTGGTTTATGTTGCAGTACAGCTTGGTGAGCAAGTCGAAGTCCGTGAATTTCGTTTTCCGCCTCAGAATCGGGAAATGGTAAGATTGCGGGCGGCTTTGTCGGCAATAAATATGCTGCGATTAAAACTGGGTGTTGAATAATTTCCTTCGCCTTGTTATACTGGAACACTGATTTTTGGCTCAAAACCTTTAAATAAGGTCTGTTAGAAAGGTCTGAATGAGTAAAGAGAGGAAACATTTAGGTGAAATTCTCTTTAAAAAGGGGATTGTTGATAAAGATAACCTCATTAAGGCAATCAAAAAGTCGAAAGAGTCTGGTAAACGCGTTGGCGAAGTACTGATAGGGATGGGGCTGGCCACCGAAGACCAGATATTTGAGGCGCTTGCCAAACAGGCGGGGATGGAGTTTGTAGATCTGGACAAAGCGGATATCCCAGAGAACGCCAAACAGATAATTCCCGAAGAACTCATCAAAAAACACCGTATTTTACCTCTCGGCAAGGAAAATGGCAGACTGAAAATTGCCATCAAAGATCCTAATGACTTGGATTTGCTGGACTCGCTGCGTTTTCGGTTGAATGCGGAGTTGATATACTTCCTTGCCTCACCGGCGAAAATAGAGGCTTATATCAATAGTCGTATTGATGAGGTGCGAAACAGTATTGATGCGACGGCTGCTGAACTGGTTGCGGCGGGGAAAACACTTCAGGCGGAAATTCGCCGTGCGGAAATGTCTGGCGAAGAGGATGATGGTCCGGTTATTCGCTTAGTCAACTTGATTATCGATGAAGCGGTTAAGATACGGGCCAGCGATATTCACATTGAGCCGATGACGGACCGCGTTCGGGTACGGTATCGTATAGACGGTATTTGCGTCGAACGGGATAATATTCCCAAGAGTATGCAGGCTCCGGTACTGGCCCGTGTGAAAATTATGTCGGGTATGGATATTGGGGAACGCAGATTACCGCAGGACGGTCGTATTAAGCGAAATATTGAAGGTCAGGATATCGACTTCCGTGTTTCGGCGCTTCCGGCGTATCATGGTGAAAGCACCGTGCTTCGTATTTTGCGTCCGGATTCCGTCAATATCGGTATTCAGGCTATTGGGTTTGAATCAGATAATTACGAGCGGTTTTCCAAAATTATTCGCAGGCCGAATGGGATATTTCTGGTGACCGGCCCGACGGGTTCAGGTAAAACGACGACGCTGTATTCAGCGTTGCAGGAATTGAATCGTCCCGACAAAAAGATTATTACCGCGGAAGACCCGGTCGAATATAATATTAAGGGTATCAATCAATGCCAGATTCGCACTGATATTGGTTTGACATTTGAGAAGATTCTGCGGTCTATGCTGCGTCAGGCGCCGAATATCATCCTCATCGGTGAAATTCGTGACGGTGTTGTGGCCGATATTGCCATTCAGGCTGCCTTGACCGGCCACCTTGTGTTTAGTACGCTTCATACCAACGACGCTCCGGGCGCCATTACTCGTTTGATTGATATGGGTGTTAAGCCGTTCCTTGTGGCAAGCTCCATTCAGGCTATTATGGCCCAGCGTCTGGTACGTGTTATTTGTAAAGAATGCAAAAAGATCGACCCGATGCCGGATCCGCACTTCCTGCGTTTGATGAACATTACCCCGGAAGAATCGCGGAAGCATCCGATTTATAAAGGTGCAGGTTGTTCGAAATGTTCCGGCACCGGTTACAAAGGGCGTATTGCGATATTTGAAATGCTTGAAATGAACAACCAGATTCGTGAATTGGCTTTCTCGAGAGCGCCGACCTCGGCGCTGCGTAAGGCGGCACTTGCCAGCGGAATGCGAAGCCTGTTGGAAGATGGGCGGATTAAGGTCTTTAAGGGAACAACGACACCCGAAGAGATCTCGCGTGTAACTCAGGCGGAAGGCCTTGTTTTTGACCAGTCTACATAAGAATTATTTATTATAGGGTTTAGCTATGGCATCGTCATCATTACATATTGACCGATTATTGGAAGCCTGCATTAAAATGGGCGGCTCCGATATTCACATCGTTGTAGGCAGACCTCCGGTATTGCGAATAGGAGGGCGGCTTCGTTCTCTGGAAACCAAAGTCCTGGAGCCGGATGATACGGTATCATTAATGAAAAGTATCACGCCCGAAAAGAACCAACAGGAACTGCAGGAGGCCGGCGGAACGGACTTCGGTTTTGCCTTTGGCGATGCGGGGCGATTCAGAACAGCGGTATTCCGACAAAAAGGCAACATCTCAATGGTTTTGCGTTTGATTCCATCGTCGCTGTTGAGTTTCGAGCAGATTGGCTTGCCGAAAGTCTGTGCGGCGTTGTGTCGTCGTCCGAGAGGATTATTCCTGGTGACAGGGCCTACGGGAAGCGGCAAAACCACAACCCTTGCCAGTATGATTAACTACATTAATGAAACTCTGGACCATCATATTATTACCGTCGAAGAGCCTATTGAATACTATCACAATCATAAAAAGGCGGTCATCAATCAAAGAGAAGTAGGATTGGATGTGCCGAGCTTTTCTGAAGCTCTTCGCCGTGCGTTGCGTCAGGACCCGGATGTGGTTCTGGTTGGTGAAATGCGTGACCTTGAAACCATTGAAGCGGCGATCACCGCGGCGGAAACAGGACACTTGGTGTTCGGAACGTTGCATACGACCGGATGTCAGGGTACCATCAACCGTATTGTTGACGCATTTCCAGTCAGCCAGCAGGAACAGATTCGCGTTCAGTTGAGCACAAACCTTATTGCGGTTTTGAGTCAGACATTGTGTCCAAAAAAGACCGGGAAAGGTCGTGTTGCTGCGTATGAGTTCATGGTGGTTACACCTGCGATTGCCAACCTGATTCGTGAAAACAAGACCTATCGTATCGAGTCCAGTATTCAGATTGGCAAAAAAATTGGCATGCAGCTTTTGGATGATCATCTGTGGGAATTGTATGATAAAGACCTCATCGGTTTGGAAGAGATGATGGACAAATCCAGATACCCGGCAGCACAATTAGAAAAGGCGGAAAAGAAACTGGGCCAGTCGCTTGGTAGTCACGCCAAGAAAAGTCTTGAAGAAGAATATGGTCCGGTAATCGGGTCTTAAATTAAACAATTTATTGTTAGAATTATGTATATATAGGCCGTTTAGAGACGGCCTATATCTTTTTATTGATTTGTAATAATAAAAACTATTTATAATACCAAGTGTCTATGTATTTTTTCGTAATAAAAAGAAGTTTGATTTTTAATTTTATTACAAAAATTTTTCACTACTTCTTTGTAAAATGCCGCTTTTGATGAAAAAAGAGTTGTTGAAATATGTAAATACTAAGTGTCCACTATTTATTGTGTTTGAAATTGGCATCATTCACACTTATAATACTTATGTAGAGCCTTTTGTATAAAGGTCACGGAGTTTTAAAAATGGCTAAAATACCTCCAGTAGCAGAACTAAAAGGGCGAACGATAGGTCGTATCCTGATCAAGATGGGACTTCTGACCCGTGAGAAGGTACATGACTGTCTAAAAATTCAGCAAGACCGTAAAGGGCAGGTCAGGCTGGGTGAAGTTTTTATTGAGCAGGGGCTTATCAAACCGAAGGATTTACGGATCGCATTGGCAAGCCAAAGGGGGATGGAATATGTGGATATTGATAGTATGACAATTCCACAAGCTGTAATAGATCAAGTTCCCGCACAAATGGCTCGGACATATCGTATTTTGCCTCTGAGTTATGACAAATCCAGTAACCGTATTGCCGTAGCGATAGACAATCCTGATAATTTCCGGGCTACTGACGATCTTAGTACACTGCTTGGGTTTTCTGTGGAGTCTAAGGTTACAGATACGGAATCGTTAGCTGCGGCACTGGACAAATATTATAAGGAAGAAAAAGAAGGCCTGGGCGACCTGATTGGCGCTATTGAAGGGGACAATACTCTTCAGCAATTCCAGGGGCGTGGCGATAGCATCGATCTTGCGGATATTAAGGAATTGGCCGAGTCCAACCCGGTAAAAAAACTGCTTAATTATGTGCTTCTGCAGGCCATACGTGATAAGGCATCCGATATACATTTTGAACCGTTTGAGGAAGAGTTCAAGATGCGTTATCGTATTGACGGTGTGCTGTACGAAATGGTGCCGCCGCCGAAAAGTATTTCGGTGGCGCTGGCCAGCCGTATCAAGGTTATGGCTAATCTGGATATTGCTGAACGGCGTCTTCCTCAGGACGGTCGTATTCCGCTGGTCGTAGGAGGCAATCCAATCGATTTGCGTGTTAGTGTATTGCCGACGATGTTTGGCGAAAGCGTCGTGCTGCGTGTTCTGGACCGGAGTCAAGTGGATTTGCGGCTGGACATGCTGGGGCTTCGTCCGCATGAGCTGGATATGATCAATCAGCTTATTCAGAAACCCAATGGTATTGTGATTGTAACAGGGCCGACGGGTTCCGGTAAAACAACGACGCTGTATTCCTGCCTGAAAGCTCTAAATACAATTGATACAAAGATTATTACAACTGAAAACCCGGTTGAATATGATATTGACGGTTTGATCCAGGTTCAGATTCGTCCGGAAATCGGGTTGACGTTTGCCCGATGCCTGCGTTCTATTTTGCGTCAAGACCCGGATATCTGCATGGTCGGCGAAGTCCGCGACCTTGAAACTGCGGAAATTTCCATTCAGGCATCGCTGACCGGTCACCTTGTGTTCACCACGCTGCACACCAATGACGCGCCCAGTTCGATTGCCCGTCTTTTGGACTTGGGACTGGAAACTTTCCTTGTTACCGCAACGATGGAAGGCATTGTCGCTCAGCGGCTGGTGCGAAAGATTTGCAGCCATTGCAAGACGGAATATGAGCCAACCGTAGATCAATTGATGGAATTGGAATTGACGCCGGAAGATGTCAAAGGCAAGAAGTTTTTCTATGGCAAAGGATGTGAGAACTGCAATAACACCGGGTATCGTGGACGAATAGGTATATATGAAATTATGGTCTTTAATGACGAAATTCGCGATTTAATTATGAATCATGCTTCGACAAACGTGCTTCGCGAGGCTGCCCGCAAAGCAGGAATGAAAACGCTGCGTGAAAACGGGTTGTTGTCTGTCTATGATGGAGTGACGACCATTGATGAGGTTTCTCGCGAAACGCTGGCGGCGGAAGATTAACGTTTAGTGTAAAGGGGGCAGATTATGCCAGTCTTTGAATATGTGGCGCTGGACGCCAAGGGAAAAGAAATAAAAGCGGAAATTGAGGCTCTCAGCAGTAAGGAAGCCATCAGTAAGATTCGCAACAAGGGACTTTTTCCAACTAAAGTCAAGGCCCAGGGAGCCGGGAAAAAAGTTGAGGTCAAAGCCGCCGCGACAGGGGTAAGACGCAAAGGCGTCAACAAAAAGATTAAAATCAAAGTTGTTACCCAGTTTGCACGGCAGCTTTCGACGCTGCAGGACGCCGGTTTGGCGATTTTGCGTTCGCTGCGAATTCTGGAAGAACAACAGAAAAAAGGTCCGTTTAGGCGGATTATTGGTTATGTTGCCGATGATATTGAAGGTGGTTCGACGTTATCTGAGGCATTTTCCAAACACCCGAGATGTTTTAACCGGTTGTTTGTTAATATGGTTGCCGCCGGCGAGGTTGGCGGTGTGCTGGACGTAATCCTGAACCGTGTTGCGGATTTTATGGAAAAGGCCGAACGGCTTAAATCCAAAATCAAAAGCGCGATGGTGTACCCGGTGGTTGTTCTGGTCGCGGCGTTGTTTATCGTGCTGGGGTTGATGATTTTTATTGTGCCGACCTTTGCGACGGTTCTGGGCGATATGTCCGATGGTAAGGCAAAACTGCCGGGATTGACACTGGGTTTGCTGAAGATGAGTAATTGGCTGCTCGGCAGGAAGGGATTAAACGCGTTGCTGGTTGCGGCGATGCCGATTATTATTTTTGCTTTTTTCAAGTTTATCCGGCAGTTTAAGGGCGGACGATATGCCCTGGACTGGATTAAGCTGCGTCTGCCTGTAATGAAAAATCTGGTTTATAAAACCTGTGTGGCACGATGGTGCCGAACACTGGCGACGCTGATCAGTGCGGGCGTGCCGATTCTGGAAGCGATCAATATTACCCGTGAAACTTCGGATAATGAAATTTATGCCGCGATGCTGGGTAAAGTTCAGGCGTCGATCCGGCAGGGCGATACCTTCGCCAACCCGCTGCGACAGAGCAAAACAGTCGATGCGATTGTCGTCAACATGGTCGACGTCGGCGAGGAAACGGGCGACCTGGATAAAATGATGATGAAAATCGCCGACAACTTTGACGCGGATGCGGACGTGCTGGTCGGTTCGATGATGAGTTTGCTGGAGCCGATTATGATTCTGCTGCTTGGCGGTATCGTCGGCACCATCGTGCTGGCGATGTTTATGCCGATGGTGACCATCATCCAGACATTGATGTAAAAAAATGAGGTTTGCCCGAAATTGGGGTAAAATTAAAAAAGATTAAACTGGTCTAATAGCGATTTTAAGAAAGGAAAACAGATGAAAAGAGTGAATCAAAAACGAGGGTTTACCATCGTGGAAATGCTGACGGTGATGGGGATTATCGCCGTGTTGATCGGACTGCTGGTCCCAGCACTGAATCAGGTCAAGGACTATACCAAGCGTGTACAGCAAAAAGTGCAGTTTCATAGTATTGATGTTGCACTGGAAATGTTTAAGAATGATTTTGGGAGTTATCCGGAATCGAATGACAATTCCATTGCTCCAGTTAATGCTTATGATGCGACTTCTTATTGTGGGGCCAACAAATTGGCAGAAGCGATGGTCGGCTGGGATTTGCTCGGATTTCATCCCAAATCCGGTTTCACATCACTTGGCGTTAATGATATTGACGGCGACAGCGCCTCTGAATTAATTTATCATCCTACGACTCCTGTGACTAATACTACGCTCACTTCTACAGAGACGGCCATACAAAATCTTGAAGCTCGTAAGAAGTATATCGATTTGGAAAATGCCAATGCATTTCAGATGACCGATATTTATCAAAATTGTAATCAAAATGCTGCGGGATTTCGAACTACTAATTTCGTTCTGTGTGACATCTATGCCAAGAAAAGACATGCCGGCAAGAAAACCGGGATGCCTATCCTGTATTATCGGGCGAGAGCGGCTTATCAATTTCAGGATTCCACTGATGCTGGAGGGGCTACAGACGATGCTTATTATTTCTTTGACAATGCTAAACTTATGACTTTGAATTCTGCGGAAAATCAGACAATTCAGCATCCGATTTGCTTAAGTAGCGGAGATGCTACGGATTTGGAAAACTTTGACGAAATGATTGTAAATAAAGACGTTCAGAATGCAACAAGAACGGCTACTACTCCGAATGGAATCAAAAAACCCTATCGCGGGGATTCTTATATTTTGATTTCTGCTGGAAAAGACGGTCTGTATGGTACCGCCGATGATATCTTTAATTTTAATAAAGGCACTGAGCAGTAACGAGGGGAAACGGCGTGCCTTTTTTTTCGCCGAGGGTCCGAACGCGTCCGGACAAGAAAGACGCGAAGTGTGTAATTGTAAGATAGTATTATTTATGGGGATGGCCGCGGGTTCGCAGTGGTTTTGCTCAAAGACCCGACGAATCCGCGGTTTTCCGGCTGGTGTTGGCAAACGATGAAACAGAGAGCCTTTACCCTGATTGAGATGCTGGTTGCGATGGCCATTGTGCTGGCTTTGTTCGGCGCGATGATTGTTGCGACTAAACATCTGAAAACCGAGTCTCAGCGGCGGCTGACCGCCAGTGCGATCGCAGTTGTCGAGACGGCTTTGGAACAGTATTATGACCAGTATAAAGCGTTTCCGTTTAAGAACCGTGACAACGATCCGAATGATGGTAAACCCGACACCTATACTGTTATCCAGATGCAGGAGGATATAGGCGGTAACGCAGATGTTGTTGCAGGGGGGAATGTAGAAGTAGACGGGGCAGGAAATAATATCTGCAATGCATCCAGCGCGGGGCTTTTTTATTTCCTGTATCATTGTCAGGCGAGTCGGCAGATTATAGAGGCGATCAATAATACTCTGATTACCAGTAAAGATGCATTGACCGATAAGATGTCAAAGATAGTTGTGGGAGGAGTGATACTTGATATGCCGAGATTCATTGATACGTGGGGAAGCAGTTTGCGATATGCGTATCTGGCGGGCGATACGTTTCCTGTGGTGACATCCGCCGGGCCGGATAAGATTTTTGATACGGAAGATGATGTAGTCAGCCAGTAGCGGGGTATTTGTTCCGCGTTAATAAAAGGGAAAAAATGAAACGGATTCAACAAAAAACAGGTTTGAAGGCATTTACGCTGATCGAACTGCTGGTGGTGATCGCGATTATTGCGATGCTGGTGGGAATTATGTCCGTCGGGATCCGCAAAGCGATGACGGTTGCCAAAAACCTGCGGCAAAAGGCCGAATTCAAGGCGATGGAAACCGGCTTGGAATTATTCGCAAAAGATTTCGATGATTATCCGGATTCCAAGGTATTGCCGAATATTATAGGCAATAACCAGGTCTGCGGGGCACATCATCTGGCGGAGGCCCTGGTGGGACGCGATGAGCGTGGGTTTGATCCGAAATCCAAGTGGTATGCTCCGACCGACCGGACGACGGTGTCTGATCTGTATACTGATAATCAGACCAGCTTAATTCGCCGAAAAGGCGCCTATGTTCAGCTTAAACAAGGCGGTTTTTATACACTTGATGATCTATGGGGAACTGGCAATATAGGTACTATTTTCCCGAGCGACCGGACGGGCGCCAATCCCAACATCATTCCGGTTGTTACGGATACCTTTGCACGTATCTTGCCGGCAAACACAAGTATTACGCAGAAAATCGGAATGCCGATCCTGTATTTTAAGGCCGATGAGACCAAGCGATTTCGCACCAACAGTGTAAGAACGGAAGTCAATCGCAGCAATTTGACGCAGGTCGAGTACCAGGAATGGGCATTCAATTTTGATGATAATCTGCCGATTGCGAGATTGTCGGTTTTGACGGATCCGACAAAGCAGCATTTTGAAAGCAGTGATGATCTTGATAAGGCGTGGTCGTTTTATGAAGACGCGACGCAGACGGCGGATACGGATCGTGTATTTTTTAAACCGTATAATGCCAGTACGTTTATTTTGATTTCCGCCGGATGGGACGGCGTTTATGGCACCAAAGACGATATTACCAATTATAATTATTAAATTGAAACAGTCCAATCGCTTTATGCAAAGCGACGATGGGGCGGTAGAAAACACCGCTATCAGGACGGAGATAAAAACAATGAAGCGGAATACAATTAAATACGGGTTTACGTTGCTGGAAATGCTATCGGCGCTGGCGATCATCGCTGTGATGATCGGGCTTCTTATCCCGGCGATTAGTAAAATTCAGGACACGGCGCATACGGTCAAACAAAAGGCGCAGTTCAGCGGGATCGAGATCGCACTGGAGACGTTTAGTACGGATACGGGCGATTATCCGCCGTCGAACTATACGGTTGTGGGAAATAACGCGCCAACAAGTGCGAATAATACCGGCTACTGCGGGGCACAGAAATTAGCCGAAGCGATTGTTGGTCTGGATGGGTTTGGTTTCCATCCGAAAAGTCAATGGCGATCCGATGGAATGGCGAATATCGATAGCGATGCAACGCCGGATATTATTTACGATGCCATTAATGGTATTGTCAGTTCGGATGGTTCTTTTACACAAACTGCTGTCGAGAATCGCAGCGCCCGTAAAGGCCCATATCTGGAATTAGAAAAAGCCAATGCGGTGAAGATAAGCGATATTTATTCCAGTAGCGGTCCGGCTTCAATTTTTGGTCAGCTTGCGGGCAATACTTTTATTTTATCGGATATGTTTGCAAGAGTGAAAAATCGAGCTACCAGTAAAAATACGGGAATGCCGGTACTCTATTTTCGTGCAAATACTTCCAATCCATCGCTTAGGCCGTCCACTCTCGGTCAATTCCCGTGGAATAGTTCTACTTCACAGGATGCTGTTTATAATGTAAATGAGAATTATCCGTTTTATATGAACTCGCCTGAAGGAATTCCGGATCATCCGATGAGAACGGCAAGCGGTCGCGATCTGTTTTATAACCGTATTGCCAATCCGAATTTTACGTCGCCGCCGCGGCCTTACCGGGCGACGTCGTTTATTCTGCTGAGTGCCGGGCCGGATGGGATGTATGGCTCGCCGGATGATGTCTATAATGTTGATGAGAACGAAAAGTAAAATAGTTAATTGTGCAATAGGATAGGTATAGAAAGCGGTTAATCTTTCCTGAATCTTCATTCGGGAAAGAAAAGAAAATGAGAAATCGCAGGCATATAAATCAAGGTTTTACACTGACTGAAATGCTGGTGTCAATGGCCATTATGACGATTCTGATGGCGGTGGCAATCCCTGCCGCCAAGAAGCTGTCCGAATCGATGGAGCAATCCGCCGGTGTTAAGAATGTGATTGAGGCGGCGCTGGCCAATGCCCGGGCGGTTGCCGTACGCGAACAGAAGTATGCCGGGATACGGTTTCAGCAGTACAATGGGCGGCAGTATTTGATGTTTATTATTAATGATCCTGCGGTGACTGGTTTGGCAAATGGATTTCGGATAGTTGATGGACGAAAACCTGTGGCTTTGTCGGAAAACACAGCGATTATCTCCGAAAAATATACGAATGATACCGATTTACAAGATGCTGCGAAATTGACGGAAGCGACTTCGGCTTCGATTCTTTTTACACCCGCCGGGAAATTGACTACGCATCCGGTTCGGTTTAAAGGGCAAATGCAATTTGGCAAAGCATCTTTCATGTGGGATGACGGTGGAGATTATCCAAGCGTTATTAGTTTTTTAATTTACGATTTGAAGGTTTTTGAAAATGTATCCGGCACCAATCGCTGGAGCAAGTATTTGAGTGGGGTGAATTCGGAACATATCAGTCCTTATACAGGGGAATTGATTAAAAAGAATTAATGTTGGAAGTCTGCGAATAAGCGGATAATAAATGGATAGACATGTAAAACAAAATGGATTTTCGCTGACGGAAGTGCTGATTGCTACCGCGATCCTTGCCGTTGGTCTGATGATGATCGCGATGGCGTTTCCAGTCGGCGTGAAACTGACCAGTCTGGCCGCGGAGCGGACGGTCGGGACGACGGCGGCCAATGAGGCCTTTGCGAAGTTTCGATTATACAGTCAGGACCCGGATGGGGCGGGGACGCTGACGGCGATTGATTGCAATCTAATATCGCCATGGTACCATGTGAATCTGCCGGAAATAGGTACCGCAATGCCGAATTCTTTTTTGGCGACATTGTCATTGCCCAACAGCAATATCAATAGTCACAGCGATGAACTCTGGTATCCATCCGTGGTTCCCCTTGAGGATCAAAAATATCACTGGTCTATGCTGGCCCGACGAACTGGTATCGGCGCCAATGAACTTCAATTGACGGTGTTTGTTACACGGCAGATGGACGCGGCGGCATTATATTACGATATGCCATTGCCAAAGACTACGCCTAATTTAAGATGGCCGGTTCCGGTGGTTGTAGTAGTCACAGTACAGACGGATGCGAATCAGGTCCGTATAAATCTGCCTTCGCCGATAAATTATACTCCGCCCGCGAATGTTCCCCGTTTTTTTATCGAAGGCTGCACGGTTGTGGATGACGCGACAGGAGAGATTTATCGCGTGGTTGAAATGAAAGATATGGATGCGGATACGGTGAAAGAGACATTGGTGTTGAATCGGCCGTATTCCGGTTTTGGTTCGATTTGGGTGGTTCCGCCGGCGGTGGGGAGTTCACGAAATCCGTGTATTTTTGTACAGCAAAAGATTGTCAGTTATTAGAGAATTTGGATTCCCGCGATGGTTTCGGGCGGGAGATAAAATATGAAAAAAGCCTTTACAATTATAGAACTGCTTGTGGCAACGGCGCTTTTGGCGATGATGGTGGCCATCTCATCGATGGTCTTTTCCGCCGCCGTCAAGGCGTACCGGACTGCCAACGCAACAACGGAGATTATGGCCCGGATGCGGAATCTGACCGAAGAGTTGGATACGGACCTCCGCGGATTGCGCAAAGAAGGGGAGTTTATTCTGGTTTGGGCTCCATCACCGAAACTGAACCGCGATGGAACCCCGTTGGATGAAGACAAGAATACAATTCCGGATCAATATATTTCACTTGACCGGCTATTTTTCTTTGCCGATGTGGATGCCCAGACGTTTACAGAGCAAACAACCACGACAGGAACGAAGACGTATATATCTTCCAATCTGGCGCGAGTATGTTATAGCTTCGGACGCGATGCCGCCGATAAACGCGCTGGTCAGGAACCGCTTGGTGAGAAACGCCTATTTTGTCGGACACAGCATTTAATTACAGGTGATGCTAATTTGCCATCATTTCCGGATTTATCGGTAGCATGGAATGCGATGGATTTTGAAAATAAGAATTTTTCATTGTTAAAGCCGCCTACGACCTGGCCGTTTGAATATCAGACAACGACTATGCAAGAATGGCTGGATTTATCTGATCCTGCAAATGCATCTTATTTGGCGAAGATGGACATGCTCTCGCTGATTCTCGACTTGCGTGTTGGTACCAGTGCAATAACTCAAGGTGGGCCCATAGTGGATTTGACGAGTATGACAGGGGTTCACAATCTTTTTTCGCAGGGCATTGGACAATTTCATGTTCAAATCTGGCGGCCTGATTTAAATCGCTGGTTTCCAGAACTTGATCCCGATGGAGATGGTATTTACAACGAGCCCAATCCGGATGGAACAACGCCGGACTATCCGCTTACAAGCAACCTGATCGATACAGTTAATTTAAATGGATTATGGATTAGAGGCGACATTAACGCGTACGAGAATTATACCGCTTTCAACTGGGATAAGGTTGGTGTGGCCCTGAAATTTACGTTTACAATTTATGATTCCAAGGGCATCTTTCCGGAAGGTAAGACGTTTACGCATATTGTGTATTTGAATTAGAAAATTGAAAAATTAATATTTTGCCACAGAGAAACACAGAGATAAAGTTAAAGGGAATTTTAGTCCCATGCAGAGTTGTGGTTTGGAGTTCAAGCTTTAGCTTGTTTTTTGAGCATTGCACCCTAAAGGGTGGGATTCCAAACGGTAGTTTAACATGCGGTACGAATAGATAATTGAAAATGGAAAATAGAAAATTTAAAATGATGATGGGGTGGACTATGGATAATCGAAAAATCACTCCTGTTCAAAGCCGCCGAGGATCGGCATTGCTGCTGGTTCTTGTTGTGACGGTTTTATTATCAGTGATCGGAATCCTGTTTGTGATGGTGACCCGACTGCGGGATATCTCTTCGTCCAATGTTGCTGACAGCCATGATTTGGACAGCGGCGTTGAGGCTGTCGTCGGCAATATCAACAAGACACTGAAAAACGATGTGTTGTCTGCCATAAGTGGTGCTGAAATTTATGATTCAAATGTATCGGATCTCTGGCTGGCCAGTTTAGAACCGACATGGCTCAACGACAACGGAACACCGGCTAATCCTGCGGATGACTGGTATCAATGGGGGCAGATTACGGATTTGACTGGGGTTGCATCACAGTGGGATTTGATTCTCCGTGATGGTCAGAAAACGCCGTGGGTTTTACCCCAATTCGGAGGAATCGTCGAAGATTATCAGTCTTTTACTGTAACTACCGCAGGCAAAACGCTTCCGATGACTCCGGCGCAAATTGAAGGATTGCCTGCCGACGCCGATGGCGACGGCGTGGCCGACAGCATGTGGATACAATTGCTGAATATTTCATCTTCCCGTGGTCAGCCGATTCTTGCCGCGGTTCGGATTATCGATAATTGTGCGATGCTGAATTTGAATACGGCGTTTGGATTTTATCAGCAACCCAGTACCATTCCTTGGTATAGTAAGCCTTGGCTTATTACAACGGCACCCACATGGATGCCTTATCCTAATGGTTTCAATTTCGGCCAAAATATGGGCCGCTATTTGAGCGAAGTAAACTTTTCTGTTTTTTTGCGAGCTCATGATATAAATCGGCCAGAAAGAATTCAATTTGCCAGAGATACAAATGCCAAAATCAGAAATCTGAAACAGTTGTCGGACCCCGATTACTATCCTTATAATTCACAGGCAGATGATTATCATAACAAGGCGGTGATGGGGATTGATTTCCAGAATTCTGCATTTTCTTTTTTCAATATTTCTGATGAATTGGAAATTAGAAATCGCTTTCTTGTGACGAGTAAATGTATTAGTCGCTTTGAGAGACGGGATCCCCAAGAACAAGCCAATGTTAACGCTGTACCTTCAATTCAAATACCACTTCCAGCCAATGCTTATCAGGGGATCGCATACCAGACGTTTGACTTAGGGAGGGGAGAGTCTGTGCCGGGGCTTGATACATGGGCGGGTTGTGTTCCATGTCGAGTTCCCTCTACACCTTTTTCTCTGAAGGATTTTGGACAGTGGAAAAAGAAACTAAACCCAGCTTTATTTGACAGCGATCCCTATAACACCCCTGCGCAAGATAGTTATGAGTATGATCGCCGGCATGTTTGTACGTTTTACAGTTTTGACCGGAATCTTCGCACGGCAAAAACTACATTTTATACGTTTCTTGAAACTCAGCCTGAAGTAATTTGCGATATATTTATGCCAAAGTATAAAATGGCCATTACTACCAATATTCAAAATCTGACGGCAACTCAGCCGTATAACAACGTTGAAACTCGGCGAAAAATTCTACATTTGCTTTATGCGTTTCGTGAATACCTGATTAACGAAAAAGGTTTGGCATTCGATAGAGCGGCGATTAAATCGGCTCAGATTGTAGCCAATATGATTGATTATGCGGATGATGATACCCAGACAACTCAAGGGCCATTTTATAATACTCCAACGACATTAACGGATTTGGCTACGGGTGCCGTTTATACAATTACATTTTTTAAGCAGAAAAATTCGGACCCAACAGTCATTAACCGGGCGATAATACGCGATCTAATTTTGGAGCAGTGCATTGAAAGCCGGAATGCGGATTTCCAAAAAAATATTATACCCGTTAGATGTCCAATTATTGATAGTGGAATCATACCTCAAACGCCATTGAATTCGTATGATTTCGGACTCGGATTAACATATTCATCCGAGGTGGTTTATGGCTATGAACGTCAGCCATTTATTACAGAAGTTTATACTCGGATAGATGATTCAGGTGTTGTTGATCGTTTTGCAATAGAGCTTTATAATCCGTATTCGACAAATATCGAACTTACCAACTGGAAACTGGTGCTGGAAGACCAAAGCGCGCCCCCCGGAAATTTGCTCCAACAATATGTTTTTTCTGACGCCGATATTCCGGCAGGCCAACATCTTGTAGTACGCTCTTCCTCTTTGATACCATCTGGAGGAATGAGTATAGAAAATGTTGGCTTTGGAACACAGATCAAGAATGCTTATAAGATTCGTTTGATACGTACATTTCTATTTGATGGCACAACAGATATGGTCGTGGATCAAATTCGTCGTAGTCAAATTCAACTCATAACGACAGATGTGGTCGATGGCTTGTATACGCATCACTCCCTAAAACGAGAAGATAATTCGTGGAAATTCTGTAACTCGCGGAAGTTTCAAGATCCAAACAATATGCATGTAAGTCAGAATTTTCCTGCTGGTATTGATAACCCCGGTACAATGTTGACCTTAGGTAGCTTTAATGGCGGCAGTTCTGACATGCTCTATTCACTTCCAGTGGCAGATAATTCTATGCCAATTGGTCGATTGGCGGATTTTGGAAGAGTGGTATTTGTCGGCAATGAGGGAATTGGTCCAGATCCGAATACGATTACCGATATGATTTCTATGGCGTCCAGCGAAGGGGATGTTCGTGTTGATCTGAATAGCAATGCCACGATTCTGAAATATATATGTACACTAAATCGCGAGAAGGGGAATCTGCCGGGACGAATCAATATCAATACTGCTCCGGTACATGTGATTGCTGCGGCGATCCCGCCAAGTCTGGTTATGACTGCGTTGAATGATCCGAATAACGCACTTGTGATTGCCCAGCAAATGGTTGATGGCCGACCCTATCGAAGTATAGCGGATATGTCGAAACTGCCTCTAATGCAGAAATATATGAATATTACCGGGTTAAATATAGGTGATACGAGTATTGATAATGACTTTGAAGAACGGGATTGGATTTTTAATCGCCTGTCAAACATCTTTACCGTTCGCAGTGATACGTTTACGGCGTATATCCTGGTACGCCTTGGGACAGACGGCCCGCAGCGGCGGATGATCGCGATTTTTGACCGCAGCAATGTCTGGAGCAAGGACAACACGCCGCGACTGGTTGCCCTCCACCCTGTTCCGGATCCGCGATGATCGGCTATTGGCCTTCAGGCAGCGAGGTAAGAAATGTTTTCGCCTGGTCTGCCCAGAGGGTTCCGCCGTATTGGGTTGTCAGTTGGGTAAGAATTGCACGCGATTCATTTAATGCCGCCTTTTTGACATCAGGAGCGGTCTGAGGATTTTTCCATAACCCGATTTTGATGACGGCGATTTCATATTGGGCGTGAATGGCGGCATCGCAGGCAGGGGGAGCAAGGGCCGTCAGTTCGACTAATTTCTGCAGCCGAACCGCCGGGTCCGGCTGAATCATCGCATGAGCAAGCAGAATATAATTTCGCAAGAGATCATTTTCATCCATTCCCGCAAGCAGCGTTGTCAGCTTGGCGTCATAATCCAGCCGATACGGGTTGAGCATGACAAATTCGGCCAGCCGCTGCTTGGATTGGGGCGTTGTGCCCTGATTTTCACGGGTGATTAACGCACGCAGCTTTCGAAGACGAAAACTGACATCCCGCAGTTTTGTAATGGTCATAGCGGTTTTCGGCGGCTGAGTAAACGCGCTGAAAATCCCGGCATTCGGGGTGCTGTCATCTCTTTCAAGTTTTTTTATTGCTTCAGAGGTCAGTGACACCGCGACATCGCAAAGCTCTTCAGCTTTGTCAAATTTTCCGCGTCCGGCTTCCTGCATCGCAATCCGCCAGCGGGCTTCCAGTGATTCCGGGCTGGCTGGAAAGTCTTCATAAAGTTTTTGCCAGATCAGGATATTTTCATAATAGGGGTAATTACTGTAAAAATGCAGTGTTTCGGTATGGCCGAACTGACGAATATCCGGATACATTTCGTTGGCCAGAGCCTTGTTATATAGGGCAATGGGCATTCGATGGCTCTTGGGCCATTTGTCGAGGAATCGTTCATATTGTCGCAGGAGACTGAGCCTTTTGGTCTGATACAGAAATTGCGAGGGTAATTTCTTTTGAATCCACTGCGGCCAGTTGCCATAGACTAACTGGTTCTGAATGTCAGATTTCAGCTTTGCCCGCAATTGCAGGGGTTCTGCGGGGTAGAAAATGCCCTGCAGCCAGCTTCGTGTCGGATCGTCCTGAATGATTTCATCCAGAATCGGCGTTAGTGAATGGTCGTGGAATTCAACGGCCTCTTCAGGGCTTGACCCGGCGACATAAAGCTGGTAATCCAGCTCGGCAAAGCCGATTTTGTAATAAAAAATGCCGCAAGCCAAAACCAGCACCAGGAAATTGATTATCCAAACCATGCCGGGTTTGTAGCGATTGAAATGGCCGATCGCCAAAATGACGGCGGCCATAAATAGCCCTGTCAGCCATGCGTAAACCCAGGGAGCATACGAAAACCCCCAGCGAATCGGGTCGATGCTTTCATAGCCGCCCCAGATGGCCCAATAGATAGTCTGAGGGGCCATGCAGAGTGCCACGGAAATAAATCGGGAACGAAACCGTAACGGGCGGCAGGCAACCGCAAGACAGCTTATAATTAAGAACAAGCCGAACAGGCCCAGCCGGGAGACGGTAACTACAATGATAATTAGCGGGATGCTGTATCGAAAACTCAGGAGTTGGCTGATTAATACCGGCAGCGTCGCGAGGATGCCCATCAGGATACCCAATACGGCAATCTGCCAGGGGTATTCATAAATACTCAGCGGGGCGGCGACAAAATGGCCGATATTCCAGAATTCAGGCTGAAAAAGCTCCATCAGGCTGAGTGAAAGGTCTTCGCCGATCAGCAGGCGACTCCAGAAAAAGGCCGCCGCCAGATAGACGGCAATCGACAATCCCCAGCACAAATGAACATTCGTATGGCTATAATGCAGGGAAGGGCCTGCCGTCATAAATGACTTCGACGGAATAGATTGAGGTTTATTGGAACCGTTTTCTGCCATAAAGTCAAAAAGTCAGTTCTTTCAAACCGGCTTACCAATTGCAAAATCAATTTTTAATATTAAGCACTTTGTCCGCGAATCATATCGGCGATCTTCATCAGGCGGCTGATATTGTCACGTTCCGCTTCGCCGAGTTTGCGGTGAATGTACTTGACCTGCTCGCCCAACTCCGGAATAACAACGTGTTCAAGGACGTTAACGCGACGGCGGGCACTCATCAATTCTGTTGCCAGAAGCTGCGCCTGTTTTTCTTTTTCCGCCAATTCCATCAGGTTGTCGAAGGCCCGATCCAATGCCCGCAGGGCGACATCCATCTCACCGCTGGTGGTGCCGAAACCGTATGCGATGATTTCGCCTTCGAGCTGCTTGGTGAGCTGTGGTACCCGCACGCTCATAATACTGGCGAACGAAATTGCAAGTTTAAATTTGGCGGTGGATATTTCCATCGCAGCGCGGATGTACTCCGGCTCCATGGTTGCCCTGGCCATCATAAACCGCCGGGTTGTTTCCAAAAGTTCCTGTTCGACCTTGCGGCGAAGCCCGGCCAGGGCACGGGCAATCATCACCAACTGGCGGCAAATCTCATCGCGTTTCTGGCTGAGCAGTTTATGGCCGCGCACCGCCAGCAATTGTCTTCGTCGAAGACCCAAAAGCTCCATTCGTGTTGCGTTGGCAGTTTGTTTCGCCGGCATGGCTTATTGCTCCGCAGATGCAGCCGCATCAGCCTTGGCCTTGCGGAATTTCGGCATATATTTTTCAATCAGTTTCACGTCGATACGCTTTAATTCGACATTTTCAAACATACTGAGCAATTCCCACCCAAGGTCAAGGGTTTGCTCGATGGTACGATTTTCATAGTAACCCTGCGAGATATATCGCCGTTCGAACTGGTTTGCGAAGGCCATAAACTTCTGGTCTTCGGCGGACAAGGCCGCTTCGCCAAGAATGCTCGCCAATTCCTGGGCTTCCTTGCCGCGAGCATACGCGGCATAAAGCTGATTGTACAGGTCGGCGTGGTCTTCGCGGGTTTTATTGACGCCGATGCCTTTGTCTTTCAGACGCGACAGGCTGGGCAGGCAATCGACCGGCGGGGCGATGGCCTTGCGATGCAGCGAACGGCCAAGAATAATCTGGCCTTCGGTAATGTACCCGGTCAGATCCGGTACCGGGTGTGTCTTGTCATCTTCGGGCATGGTCAAAACCGGAACCATGGTGATGGAGCCTTTTTTGCCTTTGACACGGCCGGCTCGTTCATAAATCGTCGCAAGGTCAGTATAGAGATAGCCCGGATAGCCGCGGCGTCCAGGCACTTCTTTGCGGGCAGCGCTGATTTCGCGGAGGGCTTCGCAGTAGTTGGTCATGTCATTCAAGACGACCAACACGTGCATATCTTCCTCAAATGCCAGATACTCGGCGCAGGTCAGCGCTACACGCGGCGTTGCGATACGTTCAATCGCCGGGTCGTTGGCCAGGTTGATAAACAATACCGCACGTTCAATAGCGCCGGTATTGGTCAGATCGTTGATGAAAAATTGTGCCGCTTCAAAGGTAATTCCCATCGCCGCAAACACCACCGCGAACTGTTCGCCTTTGCCGCGGACGGTTGCCTGACGGCAAAGCTGTGCGGTGATTTCATCGTGCGGCAGGCCGGAACCGGAGAAGATCGGCAGTTTCTGACCACGCACCAGCGGGTTAAGACCGTCGATGGTGCTGATGCCGGTTTGAATGAATTCATTCGGATAGTCGCGGGCATACGGATTGATCGGGTTGCCGTTGATGTTCAATTTCTTTTTGGGCAGGATGGCCGGGCCGCCGTCTTTGGGGATGCCTGTACCGCCGAAAACGCGGCCAAGCATATCACGTGAAACGGCCAACTCCATAGGTTTGCCAAGAAAACGCACAGTACTCTGGTTGACATTAACGCCTTCGGTGCCTTCAAAAACCTGCACCATCACTTTGTCATTTTGTACCTGCAGAATCTGGCCGTGACGGATAGAACCGTCGCCCAGTTCAATATCTACAATATGTCCATATTTGGCCTGATCGACGCCTTCAACCAGCATCAACGGCCCGTACACTTCGGAAACTGTCCTGTATTCTTTCAGCATTGCTTGCTCCGGCTATATTAAACTTGCTTTACGCTGCACTTTCGACCGCAGAGCCGCTATAGAGAGCTTTAACCTGCTTGTCGATTGTATTTTGAATCGCGTGAATCTTTTCTTTTTCGGCATAGTCGATATATTTGCAGCGGGCGATTTCTTCACGCACTGCCAATTTGAAAATCTCGGCGGGGTCAACCCCGTTTTCAATCGCGGTCAGTCCCTGCTGATGGAAATGCAGAATCAGCGAAATCATGTCGAACTGTTTTTCAATCGGGCTGTACGTATCGACTTTATGGAACGCGTTCTGGTGCAGAAAGTCTTCGCGAATGCTCTTGGCGGTTTCCAGAGCCATACGTTCGTTGGGGCCGATAGATTCGGCGCCGACTAAGCGAACGATTTCAACCAACTGTGATTCCTGTTCCAGCAAATCCATCGCCTGCTGCATCTTGGCGGCGAATTCCTGTCCCTTGGCGGCATCTTCGAAACACCCCGGCAGATATTGTTTATAAAACGAATAACTGGTCAGCCAGTCGATGGCGGGGAAGTGACGCTGCTGGGCTAATCTGGCCATCAATGACCAGAAGACCTTAACCACGTGCAGGGTTGCCTGAACGACTGAGTCGGACAGGTCGCCGCCGGGAGGGCTGACGGCGCCGATGATGGATAGTGCGCCTTCACGCTGCGGGCCGCCGAGACAGACCACGCGTCCGGCACGTTCATAGAATGACGCAATGCGGGCGCCCAGATAGGCCGGATAGCCTTCTTCGGCGGGCATTTCTTCCAGACGAGTCGAAATTTCACGCATCGCCTCTGCCCATCGGCTGGTACTATCGGCCATTAGTGCGACCGAGTAGCCCATATCACGGAAATATTCAGCAAGGGTAATACCGGTATAAACGGACGCTTCACGGGCCGCCACGGGCATATCCGAAGTATTGGCCAGCAGAATGACGCGTTTCATCAGCGGTTCGCCGCTGTGCGGGTCTTTCAATTCAGGGAATTCTTTCAGCACGTCGGTCATCTCGTTGCCGCGTTCGCCGCAGCCGACATAAACGACCATATCCGCGTCAACCCACTTGGCCAACTGGTGCTGGACAACGGTTTTGCCGGTGCCGAATGGTCCGGGGACGCAGGCGGTGCCGCCTTTGGCTATCGGGAAGAACGCGTCGATAACGCGCTGGCCAGTCATCAGAATCTGGTTGGGATTTAGCCGCTGGTGGACTTTTCGCGGCAAACGGACAGGCCATTTCTGCATCAGCTTTAATTCCGTTTTGCCGTTTTTGCCATTGACATAGCCGATGACTTCTTCGACAGTAAAGTCGCCTTCACGGATACCGTCAATCTTACCGGAAACGCCGGCCGGAACCATAATCTTATGCAGTACCAGCGTGGTTTCCTGAACTTCGCCGATGATATCGCCGGGATTGACATCCGCTCCGTTTTGGATGACCGGCTTAAAATGCCATTTGACGTCCCGACGCAGGCCGGGAATGGCGCTGCCGCGGAAAATGAAACTGCCCTGAACCTTGACCAATTCATCGAGCGGACGCTGAATGCCGTCATAAATACTCGAAATCAGTCCGGGTCCCAGTTCAACGCTCAGAGGAGCTCCGGTATTAACGACTTTTTCACCCGGGCCGACGCCGACAGTATCTTCATATACCTGAATACTGGCACGGTCGCCGTGCAATTCCACGATTTCGCCGATCAGGTTGTCGTCACCGACACGGACGACGTCGTACATTCTGGCGCCGAGCATATTCTCGGCGACGACGACCGGTCCGGCCACTTTAACAATTCTTCCGTTTTGTACCTCGGTCATTGTGTCAACCTTTTGAGTTATATAGTTAATAGTTTATTTACTGTAAAATATTAATACCCGTTGCGATTTTCAGCAGCCTGCCGAGCGACTCGGTGGCAACGCCCGACGGCTCCATCGTGAACGGCACGACGACAACACAGGGTGTCGCTTTTTTTTGTACTGTGTCAAAGACCGTTTGTGCAAACGCGGCGACATTTTCCGCCACGACCACAAGAGCGTATTTCAGCTTCAATATCTCCTGTGCGGCCTGAATGACCTTTTCGGCTTCCGGCTCAATGACAAACGTATCTAAGCCAAGTGCCGAAAACGGCATCACAAAATCGGCGTTTCCCAAAACTGCTACTTTTCCATCTATCATTTTAGATTGTCATTTATAGGGCAGAATTAACCTGCCATCGTTATAATTATCCCTGCCAAGAACCAAGCCGATCCAGAATCAGCTTGGGCGACAGGGAATTTTTCTTACCTGTTAAAATCATTCGCAGCGTGCGGATTTCCGCTTCTTTCATTAAGAAGTATGCAATGACCGGCTGCGGGCCGGCGGCGATTTCCCGTGTACTTTTCAAAAAGCTCATCAGGTAATCTTCACACTGCTGCTCAAGCCGCAAAAACGATTGGTCAGAACGCAGATAGCGAACGCCTTCTTCCATCAATTCATAGTAGGGTGTTGCGAAGAATAACGTGCTGATGGATTCATACGGGGCCGATAAACCTTGAACGAATTTATCTACATCCACAAAACCGCCGTCAAAGAAAAATTCTTTCTCATCGCGTTCGGCGGCTTTTAGCCGCAGCATGGTCCGAATATTATATAAATCCACCAGAACACGGGCATACGAGATGAAAAAGATATTGCCCAGTTCCTCGGCACGCTGAATGTGCCACTGATACTCGACCCGGTCTATGCCGTAGTCTATTTTGCGGATGTCTTTATTTTCATAATACCCCAGAATGGCCGCTTCGACCGCACTCTGGAGATAATCCGGCAGGCGCTCAAAATTTTCCTGCCGCAGAATGTCTTCAAATTCTTCTGCCGGAACACTGCCCTCGTTGCTGTAATCCAACCCCATGGGTTTGTCGGTAACCAGACGGCGGATCGCCAGCCGCATATTGGCGAAATCTTCTCTTGCCTGCAGAACCCGCACTAATTCATCATCCTGCATCAGTTCGGCAAACAGTATACGGGTAGCGGTTCGCCGTTCCTGCAGCATGTGCTCAATTTGTGCATCTGTACTGCCGGCAGGAATAGCATATTCCGTGGAGCTAAGCATCTCCGCGGCCGTCGCAAAGTCGGCAGCATTGACCATATCGGCCAGCATTCCACGGCTAAGCATGCTGATTTCCATCGCACGAACCTTGGCCGAGGCATACATATAATCCCAGTTATCCTCGCCGACCGGCGGATAACGGTAAAAGTCACTAAGTGTAATGTCGTCTTGCAGTGTCATCGGTCTTCCGTATTACTGGAAAAGCTGAGCGGCAAATTCCATATCCATCATATCGCGAAGCTGCGATACGATTACATCGGTACTGGCATTGATTCGAACCTTCCCGGAGGACAGGATAAATCCGCCGGTGATATCCTCACGGAGATGGCTCATTTTCAGGCCGCCTTTGGTCTGCCAGAGCAATTCCGTATTGACCTTGGTCAAAAACGCCTGATTGATGCGAGTTTCATTCTTTCCGACAATGACTTCTTCCTGTCCGGTCTGAACGGTCTTCTGCAACAGGCGTTTGATCAGCTCTAAATACTCATTGTCGGGCAGTTTTTCGATCTGCTGTTTGGCACGGGCGAATAATTCGTCAAGAATACGTCCTTTCGTGCCCAGCAGTTGTCGGCCATTTTGCATTCGCGCAGCGGCCAGCATTCTGGCCAGTTTATCCTGACCGGCGGTCTCGGCAGTCTTTTGGGTTGTTTGAGCGTATTCCTGCAGCTCTTTATCCAGACGCTGTTTTTCTTTATCCGCCGCATCTTTGGCGGCGGTTAGAATCTTGTCCGCTTCCGCTTTTGCCTGCGACAGTATTTTATCTACGACCTGTTCGGCGTTCATAATCAACTTTCCATTTGTTTTGAAATGCGGTTGACGGTATTAGATTAGACGCCGACTTTGATGCCCAGCATCAGGGTCAGCAGCGAAATCAAAAAGCCCAAAATCGCATACAGCTCGATCATCGCGGCGAACACAACACCGGCCTTGAACGCCAGTTCAGGGCGTTTGGCGGCCATCATGATACCCGCGGCGCCGGTTTTACCCTGGTGAATGGCGCTGATCATACCTGCGATTGCCACCGGCAGGCAGGCTGCCAGAATCTGCAAGCCCTGTGCCCAGGTTACTGCCGCAACGGCTCCGGCAAAGATGTTCAGCTTAATCATCACGAACAGCCCAACAACGAAGCCGTAAATACCCTGTGTACTGGGCAGCACAACCAGCAGCATCAAAATGCCGTACCGTTCGGGTTTTTCGCTGAGAACGGCTGTTGCGCTTTTGCTGGCGATACCCAGACCAATTGACGAACCGATGCCGGATAAAAAGACTGCAATGGCCATACCTGTCAACGCGAATACCAAACCCATGTTTTCCAACATACTCTAAATCCTTTCTTTCCAGTTATCTTAGGAGTTATCTTTTTTGTACAATCTGTTCCGGATGCTTAGCGGAATCAGTTATTTTACCAAAATGTGTTTATAGTCTTTTTGCAGCGGAATAAAATCGCGTCCGCCGCCGGTAAAGAACTTCGGGAAAAATTCCACAAACTGTAATCGCATCGTATGAACAAATGCGCCAAGAATCGACAGGGCGACATTAAATAAATGCCCGCCGATAAAAACGACTGCGCCCAGAAGCCAGCCAATGTAGGGAACATCCACAACCAGTTTGACAAGGACGTTGATCGCCATTCCGAAACCTGAACCGACCATGCCCAGTGCCATCAATCGGGCATAACTGAGGACGTCGCCCATATAAAAAACCGTGCTGAATAGCTGGTAGACGCCCAACCCGATGCGGCCGCCCCAGGCGACGCCGCGGGCAGTGAAGAGCAATATACCGAGTGAGGTGAGAATGGCGATGATACCGCAAGGCTTGGCAAAAGCAGCGGGTATCATACCGCCTTTGGCAAGCCCAAGGCACAACAGGCTGTTAAGATGGATAATCCATACGAATTGATCCCAAAGCGCTGCGGCAAAGTCTTTCTTGAACAAGTTAGCGAAAAAAGCAATAAAAAGACCAAATTGAATCTGGAAATAGCCGATTCCAAGCGACAACAGGAAAAAAGTCATCGGCTGAGTCATTGGGTCAAAGAGCATGATCTTTTGACGGATGCCTTTTTCTAACCAAATTGTTTGTCCTTGTGCGTCGGTTGTTTTAGTTCCTTCCAAGAATTTATATAAACCGCTTTGTTCCGGAATGAGTGATGAAATTGAATCCCCAAACCAGCTTCCGGTGATTGCGCCGCAAATTGTGGTCGTAATGCCGCAAACCAGCAGCATCCACAGCATCTTTTTGTCGCCCTGGGCTTTCGTGATTGCCCAGACTAAAATCGCAACTAATATCAGCCCATAGCCGCCATCGGCCATGCACAGGCCGAAGAAAATTGCAAAAAATGGAGCCAGAAATACCGTTGGATCAATCGACGATGGAATCGGCATTCCATAAAGACGGGTAACGGTTTCAAAGGGTCTAACCATTGCGGCGTTTTCAATTTCCACCGGAACTTCTTCCTCTTCAGCAGGTTCCATCGGGGCGACATCGGCGCCATCAAATGCCTCAAGCAACTTGACCAAGCGGGGGTAATTTTTCTTTTTTACCCATCCTTCCAGAAACAGTGTGGTTTCTGTTGCGGGGACATTGGCCTGAGTTAATCGTCGTGTCAGGAAATTCTGATAATGATCAGCCAGTATCTCCAGTTTCAGCCGTTGTGTGGAAATTTCCTCGGCGGACTTAAAATTGTTTGCCAATTCAGCGTCAATTTCGGTCAACCGATTCTGCCGCTGAGCAAGATTTTCAGATATTGTTCCTTTGATATTTTCAAAGCTGACCGGCTCAAATTCAAACGACCGCAGGGTCTTTTGTACTTCCTGTGCCGATTCTTTCATACAAAAAACAAGACATGGCTGGGTGGTAATGCTGCCGCCGACCCGTTGTACCGCCGCCCCCAGTTCGCTGACAGCTTCATTGGCTTTGGATAAATGCTGATTGGGAATCTGGCCTGAAAAACAAGCCGTGGTTTCCAGTTGTGAAAGCTGTTCAATGGGGGTTTGTAACTCTTTCCAGGGTAGCAGTTTATGGATTTCAGAAAGAGTTGTTTCTTTTTGGGTTTTCAATTTTTCAATGGAGGCCTGAATACGCTCTGCTTTGTCCAATAATATCAGGGCTGAGGAACCTAAAACAACTTCTGTATATGATTTTTTATCTATTTCGACCAAAGGACAAAATGCCGACCGGCCGTCTTTTGTGGTTGCGTGTGTTTTTAGAAATGCGACAGCCTTTTCCAGGCGAGAAACAAGCTCTTCTGTGTCTTTGGGACGTTTAATCTCGACTTCTAATTCAGGCCATTCCTTGCTGACCATTGCACGTTCGGCATCAAGAATCTGGATGATTTCCGCATCCTGCAGGGCGGAAATTATCTGTCCCGCCTGACTGCGGTGTGCGACAATCATTACTTTCTGCATTGGAGCAATGGCCATAGTTTTATCCTGCTGCTGTTTTACCTATTTTTGAAAATTTATGTAAAATACCTTGTTCTGTGCATTGAAGATTGGTTATAAATCCTTCTATTCCCACAACTTGCGGATAGCTTGATTGGCTAAATTATCCAACTGGGGGCGAGTCTTATTCAACAAGGCTTCGCATTGCTGTCGGCCTTCGTTGAGAAGTTTTTCAGTTTCTTTTTGGCCAACTTGCTCGGATGATTCGATAGCTTGCTGGAGGGCTTTAAGTCGCTGTTCCTGTGCTTGATGGAACATTTCCTGACGATGTTTTTTGGTCTGTTCAGCAATATCAGCCGCATCATGCTTGGCTTTTTCGACGATTTCTTTAGCTTGTTGCTCAGCCTGCTTTATTTGCTTAATTAATTCCATGGTTTATATATCCATAAATAACCATCATTTTTTTGTTGTTCAAAAAAGAGCATTATGCAGAAATTTTTCCCATTGTCCAGTTAAATTCAAATTCTTATTGCACTTTTTATATAAAAAATAAGTTGAAAACTATCATTATTATGGCAGTTTTTTAATGGTTCCCTTTTGCTCCAGAATAAACAGGAGAATATCGACCATTTGTTCTTTATTAAATACTGCATTATCCAGCAAGAGGTTAAATGCCGGATGGCGAGGATTTTGTTTTTCATAAATTTCACGCAGATATTGCCGTTGCGCATCAATTTGGTCTATCCGGGCAGTCGCTGCGTCTTTGGACAGTTGTTCGCGGACACATACCCGTGCGATACGCCATTCCTTTGGGGCTTCTATGCGGACGCTAATACCGTTTTCGAGATCGCCGGTTGCGGCGGTAGCGCCTTGGCCTAATATTATGGCATGACCTTCAAACGCAACGGTTCGAATCATCGTGGTGATATTTTTGCGGATTTCAAAGCCGTTGGGAATATTCTGCTGCATCAAACCGCGGAGAAAGTCTTTCATTAGGCTTGGTCTGGCAAAACGCTCTTTTTCGATAATTTCTTCAGTTAGCCCGGTATCTTCGGCTAATTGTTTGAGTAAATCTTTATAATACAGCTTCCAACGCTGCTGCTCATCTCGCTCGTTTAATTTTTGAACCAGCAAATTGGCAAGTTCAAGGCCATCACAGCCGTATAGTCGAGAAATAGTAATATAGGGGCCGGGTTCTTTTTTGTGAATAATATCATCAAGACGTTCCCTAAGATACGATGATATTGATGGCTTATACATAAACAAAATTCCGTTCGTTCAGTTCTTGGTATTCTGATAAACGACATATATAACCGGTTTTAAATAAGTTACAGGCAGTTTGTGTTTCTGTCAATATAAACTTTCCATGGCATTGAGCTTATTTTTTGGAAAACAGGGGTGTTACGGAATTGCAATTTATGGGATAATGACATACAATTATTCTTTTGGAAGTAAACTCAGGTTTTGTGAGAAGTGGATCGCGTGGTCAATTATCGGAATATACTCATTATTAAGCCCTCGGCGATGGGGGATATTGTTCATACGTTGCCTGCGTTGTCATCGCTGCGAAAGTCTTTTCCGCAAGCCCGGATAACCTGGCTGATCAGCAGTCAGTTTTCTTCCCTATTGGATTGTATTCCAGGTGTTGACCGGCGTATTCTATTTGATCGCAAACAACTGGGGCATTGGTGGTATTCTCCTGAGGCATTTCAGGCTTTTAGACGGCTTTTACAGGACATTCACCAAGGGGAATTCGACATAGTTTTTGATTTTCAGGGGCTTTTCAGGACGGCTTTTTTTGCGTTTCAGACTCGCTCTTCAAGGCGATTTGGAATGAGTGTCGCCCGGGAGTTCGCATCTTTATTCTATACCCACCGAATTGTGCCGCCCAAACAGTCATACCATCTGGTCGATTATTATAATGCGATGGTCTCTGCGGCGGGGGGAACGGTGTTGTCCACGCGGGGGGAGTTAATTCCTCCCAAAGAAGCGTCCACAGCATTGCGGCAGCAGCTTGGTGAGTTGGGAATTGGCGATAAACCCTATGCGGTATTAATTCCCGGCTCGGCACATCAATCCAAATGCTGGCCGGTGGAGCGATTTTCCCGGTTAGCAGATAAAATTACAAATGAACGAAATAGTGCGGTGATTGTTGCGGGCTCAGCATCGGAGCGGCCGCTGGCTGACATGGTTGTTCACGGAGCATCGACGCCGATTTTTAATCTGGCCGGGCAAACAAAGATTCCACAGCTTGTTACACTGCTGGGTGGCGCGAAATTAGTCGTATCGAATGATACCGGTCCCGGTCATATTGCTGAAGCGATGCGCGTTCCGACGGTACTGATATTTGGCCATACGAACCCACTCCGTGTAGGACCTTATGGCAGGGTTGAGGCGGTTGCGGCGATTGATCCGGCTGCTCGCGGCAGTGCGATTGAAAATCGTAATCCTGCATATTTTGTTGAAAATGTAACTGAGGCAATGGTTTGGTCCAGGGTGGCAGAATCGCTGGAGAAAGGGCCGCAAAAATGAAAATTAAGTTACGTTCGCGGACTCTGGTACAGCGTATTTTGCGTCCATTTGCAGGCTTTATAAAGTTTCGTCTTTTGCATGTGGATGATACTCCACAGCGGATTGCTCGTGGCGTTGCGGTTGGATTTTGGGTGGCATTCACGCCGTTGATGGGTTTTCATATGATTATTGCACTGGCATTATCAACTTTGTTTCGTGCGAATAAGGCGCTGGCGGTGCTGCTGGTCTGGTTGAGTAATCCAATGACGCTGATTCCGGTTTATCTGCCGGCGTATCTGATCGGGCGTTTTTTTGTCGGGAAATTCCACCCTTCGTCTCTGACAGATCCTGTGCAGGTTGCAGACCTGTTGGGGAATTTGTTCTCCTTTCAGAAAATGCTGACATGTGTTTATAGTGCGTCATTCTGGAAAGAATTAGCGATGGTGTTCGGCAAAATAGGTTTGGAAGTTACCATTGGGGGTTTTGTCCTTGGAACATTTTTTGCGGTAACGGGATATTACACATCGCTTTATTTGGTTCGTTATTATCGAATGAAATCGGGCCGCCGTCGGTTTCGTCACCAGATGCAATAATGCAACGGCTGGACGCTGGGCAGCACACTATTTTTTGCGTTTGTTTTGCCGTGCCAGTTTTATGGTCTTTGCTGTTGTTGGGGTTGGAGCAGATTGAGTCTCGGTCATTTCCGGAATTTCTTTAAGCTCTTTCAATTTATCACGCAGAAAAGCGGCTCGTTCAAAGTCCAGCGCTTCAGCGGCCATGAACATCTCCTGTTCCAGTTCCGCAATCATTTCCGTTCGATTAAATGCCGACTCGTCCAGATGGATTGCATCTCTGGCCCGCTTGCGTGCGGCCAGTTCATCCGACAGCCCGCGCTGAATTTCCTTTTGTATCGTTTGCGGCGTAATACCGTGTTGGCGATTATACTCAAGCTGTATCGTACGTCTGCGTGCGGTTTCATCGATAGCCCGTTTCATGGATGGCGTGATGGAATCGGCGTATAAAAAGACGGTTGCGTTGACGTTGCGGGCCGTTCGCCCAATGGTTTGTACCAGCGAGGTTTCGCTTCGCAGGAAACCTTCTTTATCCGCGTCTAAAATCGCTACCAGTGAGACTTCCGGCAGGTCCAATCCTTCTCGCAGCAGGTTGATTCCGATAAGGACATCGAATTCGCCGCTTCGCAAATCGCGCAGAATATCCACGCGCGCGAGCGTTACGATGTCACTGTGCAAATATCGGCATCGAACCCCCTGTCCGGTCATATAGCTGGATAAATCCTCCGCCAGCCGTTTGGTCAGCGTCGTAACCAGTACCCGCTCTTTGACCCTGGTTCGTTTTTTAATCTCTTCCATCAGGTGTGGAATCTGCTCTCTTGCCGGATGGACAAAAATTTCCGGATCAACCAGGCCTGTCGGTCGAATAATTTGTTCGGCAATACGCTGTCGGCTCAGTTCCAGTTCAAACGGCGCCGGCGTTGCGGAAACAAAGACCACATGTTTCCACCGTTCGTAAAATTCTTCGAAACGCAGCGGGCGGTTATCCATCGCGCTGGGCAGACGAAATCCATGATCGACCAGTACCTGTTTTCGACTGCGGTCGCCGGAATGCATCGCGCGAAGCTGGGGAATGGTGACATGCGATTCGTCAATGAACAGCAGAAAATCGTCCGGCAGATAATCCAGCAGCGGACAAGGGCGGCTGCCGGGTTTGAGGCCGGGCATATGGCGGGCGTAATTTTCAATGCCGCTGCAATACCCGACCTCGCGAATCATTTCCAGATCATACAGGGTTCGGGCTTCCAGTCGTTGAGCTTCCAGCAATTTCCCTTCGTGCCGCAGTTGCAAAAGACGGTCTTTCAGTTCCAGCTCGATGCTCAGGCACGCGGATTCAACCCGATCGGCGGGCATAATGTAATGTTTGGCCGGATAAATAAATAGCTGATGTTCCTGAGCCAGAATTTCTGCTGAGGTAGGGTTAATATAAGATATTTTTTCAATCTGGTCGCCGAAAAACTCGATCCGCACAGCAAAGGATTCATAGGATGGCCACAATTCCACCGTATCGCCTCGCACGCGGATTTTGCCTCGCGAAAAGTCGATGTCATTGCGGTCGTATTGCAAATCCGCCAAACGTCCCAACAGATCATTTCGGACGACTTCATCGCCCAGCCGCAGGCTGATAACGCTGGCTTTGTAATCTTCCGGCGAGCCAAGCCCGAAGATGCACGATACGCTGGCGACGATGATCACATCCTGACGGCTCATCAGGCTGGTCGTTGTGGACAATCTCAGCCGGTCAAGTTCGTCGTTGCGGGAGGCGTCTTTTTCGATATAAATATCCCGCTGCGGGATATAGGCTTCCGGCTGATAATAGTCGTAATAGCTGACAAAGTATTCGACCGCGTTTTCCGGGAAAAGCTGACGAAATTCTTCGTATAATTGCGCCGCCAGCGTTTTATTATGGGAAATCACCAGTGCAGGCCGTCTTAGACGCTCAATGACATTGGCCATGGTAAACGTCTTGCCGCTGCCGGTAACGCCCAGCAGGGTCTGGCAGGGGTGATCTTCCTCAAGCCAGCCGGCCAGTTTATCGATGGCCTGAGGCTGGTCGCCCTGGGGCTTGAACGGACTATGGATTTTGAATTCCTGCATAATACTTTGTTTTCCAGCAAGTTAAATAAAACAACAGTATATCACAAAGTATCGGGAATTACACCTTTTTTATATGAAGACTGTTTTCAAAAATTATTGTCCTGTTTCTGGAGGATTAACAAAAAATATTTCTGTATTATTGAGTACCGACAGGTCTTGGGAAGGCTTCGAATAAATATAATACGGCGCGCTTTTGTAGCCCTCGAGATTGCGCAGTTTGATTAATGCACCCCGTTGTTCTGCGGTAAGAGTTCGATTGATCTTTGCAAATGCGGTTGCATAATACCATGACATTTCGCCATCCAGTTCACCATAGCGGCGGCCAAGCGCAAGCACTCTTGCTCTATCTGGCGTTTTGCCATCCAATAGTTTACGCAATTCCTGGGAAATATTTTTGCGGACAGTGATTGTTTCTGCAAGCAATTTCCGCTGTTTGTCTGCAATTGAAGTGATCAGCGTTTTTTGCGTGGGTGTTAAGACGTCATCAAGAAACGCTTTGCCGCTGTCGCCGGTGACTGAGGTGCTGATATCATAATCCCGTTTGCCCATAGCGGGCATATCTTTCATATAGAAACCGCCAAAATAAGTGCCATGTCGTTCGGGACAAAAATAAGTATCGGCTTCGACAGAGCCGGCCGTCCAACTGAAAAACTCGCTGGCGTAGGTCATATAAGCCACATTAAAAAGCTGCGATTTACCCTGGCCCTGCCTGAGGATATTGCGTTCATCGATGTCCGGCCATGTATTGAAATCGCCGAATTTCATTTTTGCAAAATAGGCTTTTTGGTCAGAATCTAATGATCGATAGACTTTCGCCATTGCCTCGGCGCGTTCTAAGCTGAGTTGTGCATCGAAAGCAAAAATAGTGCCGACATATTTAATTACGGCATCTTTATTAAGACCATTGCTGTCGGCGGGAATCTGGTTGTCGCGCTGCATACAGAATGCCTTGATCAGCGGTAACCGCATTTTTGCCAGTTCCTCCAACTGAACCGCTTGTTTTTCCGCAAGGTCAAGAAAAACTTGTTTCTGTGTGTCATTGAGAACATGTATTACATTGCCTGCAACGCGATTAAGAAAGGCCGGGTTATGTCCTTTTTGTCCGGCATCGATGTCACGCATATACTGAAACCCAAAAAAATCGCAGACCTTGCCCGGAGGAATAAAAGTACACGCGCCGAAATCGCCGGTAAGAAATGCCAGGCCGCTGAACGCGATGGTGTGAAGCTGTGCGTTATCGCTGATGGCCTGTTCGATGGAATATTTTTGCCCGGGTAGTTCCGGTTTTTCGCGTTTTTCCGGTCTGGGGCGAGGGGGCTGTGCCAATGTTGCTATGGACATACCGAAAACCAATGTGATTGTCATGATTTTTTTGATGAGGTTCATTTTGAGTCTCCAATGGTATAGGAATATATTATTGAGCCATTACGATTTTGTCCGGTTTCTGCAAGGGAAGTGTGAATATAATCTACAATAACATTCTGATCTGAAACACCGACTCTCAGATGGCCTGGGCTTGGAAATATCACGCCGGATTTATATTCATATTCATGTGCCTGCTGCTGGGCTTTCTGTTGTGAGCCATTGCGTGCGCTGGGCTGCGGGACTTCCTGATAGATGATGCCGTCTTGTTCCTGTTTGGCGTAGAAGTGGTCGTGGCCATGAAAGAGAATGTTCACGCCACAGGCTGCCATAAGCTGATGGATTGGTTTGTCCCAGCCGGGGCGTTTTTGGTCAAATTCCCAGGCGCCTTTTTTGTTATTGCCTCCCCATTCATATAGATCTGACCACTCGATTCCGCCGCGTACCTCGCCAAGTACCTGATGGATAAAAACAAACTTGTATTTTGAATTGCTGGTTTCCAGCGCATGTTTGAACCATTTATACTGCGTTTCGCCCAGCGTCCAGGTCCACACGTCGCCGCTTTTTTTACGATTATCGGTTGTATATCGATACCCATCGAGAACCACAAACAAGGCGTTGCCCCATTGCCAGGAATAATAGTTCTGACAAATGCCTACAAAGGGTTCTTTGTTGGTATTGCCGCTGTAAAAACTATCAGGGAATGGATTGGGATAGTAGAGTTTACGGGCTTTGGCAGCCCAGATAGCAAGATTGTTTTCCGTCCCATTAAGAAGCCACCCCTGCTCGCCTTCATGATTGCCCATTACAAGGTACAACGGCACCGACCTTCCAAAAATTCCGAAGTATTTTCTATCCTCTGCATAACGGGCGATGACTTCGGCATAGTTTTGTGCAAATTTATCGCACATAAAAGTATCGCCAAGGTCTATATTAAAATCTGGACGCTCATTGAGAATATTACGAAAAGTAGCCTTTATTTGGTCGGGATTGGAGGGTTTATCTCGATGATAATCTGCTTCGACGGTGAACACAAAATCACTGCCCGTCGGACGCTGGGTATGGAATGTATTTTCATCGCCGGATGAAAAATAAAGTTGTCCTGCGGTTCGGGAGCAGATGCGAAAGTAATATTGGATATTTTTGTCCAGACTGGATAACTTAAGCTCTGTTGGCTGGCCTTTTTGCAGTGTAGCAATATCAGTACGGATGTTATAGCTGCTGGATGTCTGACCATATTCGACATAATATTCGATATCATTTGAAGCAAGCAGATTTAATGTGATTGAGTCTGCTGTCGGCCTGCCAAGTATGATATTTACAGGTAGATTACTATCGCTTGCGGCCGTTGATACAAAAGATAACGATACAGAGACGCAAATCATCACTCTGACAATTAAAGTAAGTTTTGTTATATTCATTTTTGTTTCTGCAGCCTTTAATATATGATTTTCATATAGCAAGACGGATACGAAGCCTTTTTATTGCAATATTTTTGGATATGTTGTTAACTTTTCATCTGCCCGCTTGATTTTCTCCGGTATTTTTGGATAATGACGGTATGAAAATTCAGGTTTCTAATCCGGTTTTGCGGTCTTTGCTGGATTCTCTGATGGAAAGTCCCAGAGAACAGCAGCAAAAAGCGTTTCAGGCCGCGGAAAAGCTGATGCAGCAGATTGAGCCGACGAAAGAATACCCGCTGGATTTTGTGATTTTTCGGCTGACGGGTTCGCGGCCGCGCGTCGATATGTTCGGCCAGATGATTTCCGGGCGACAATTGCTGGATGATCTGCGGGTATGGCTGAATCGTATGGCCGGGCCGGTTGTTGCGCTGGTTCAGCAGCAGTCTGAACCGATTTATGCGGTTTCGCAAATTGCACAGAATTATTCCGTCTCGACAAAAACGATCCGCCGCTGGCAAAAGCGGGGGTTGGTTGGACGCATTTACCTTTTTCCCGATGGCAAAAAACGGCTGGGATTTGCCGCCTCATCGCTGGAGCAGTTTCAGGCACAGAATGTGTCCCTTGT
>CAYTHV010000006.1:46593-47953 GCA_964437685.1 uncultured Pirellulales bacterium | reverse complement strand
GAAAACATGAATATTAAAACAATTACAATGATGGTTTTAGCCTCCGCGATTCCGGCGTTGGCAGCACCGACGGTTACGATGCTCAATGATTCGTCACCGGCGTACACATTAAAAGTATTAAGCCAGATTGGCGATGTGAGTACGGGTACTTATTCGTCATTTTGTCTTGAAAAATATGAGTATTTCACGCCGGGAAGTTCCTATTATGCGTCAGTAAATACCAATTTTCAGGCCATTACCGGGGGTAATACTTGGGTTAATGGTTTTGGCTCTGGTGCCATTGCCTCCGCGGGTGGAACCGACACCTTAGACTATCGGTCAGCTTGGTTATTCACGCAATTTTCCACCGACAATGCGTCATATCAGAATCAGCAGGCTGTTCAGGATGCGATTCACTATATTGAAGCGGAAGCCAATACCAACCTGGCCTTTAGCACCAATTGGAGCGGCTCTTCAACAGTGTGGAAAAAGTATGTCGCGGCCGCAAATGCCGCAGTCGTCAATGGCTGGAATTCCTATGGTGGAGTGCGTGTTTTAAATCTGTTTGCAGATGCTCGAATGACCCAGTTGGCACAAGATCAGCTTGTCTATGTTGTTCCCGCGCCGGGAGCTTTGGTTCTGGGTTCGATGGGTGTAGCGTTAGTCGGTTATCTTCGTCGCCGATGGGCCGCCTAAGGCAAGATTCTGTATTATGTTTCTGAATTTCAAGGTCGCGGTTTTTTAGCCGCGGCCTTTTTTTTGTGTACAGGGCTTAACTGGATGATTTTCATCTTTATATTGAGCATGCAGTGTTGGGCGAATAGAATTTTTCAAAAATAGTTTGACATTGTAAAAAGCGGCTATACAATGCCCCGGTTTTTGTGCCTATACTTTTCTAAACCTATAGACAGGAGTAACAATGGACAATGTAGCTGGATTTTTGAAAGGAAAACTTTCCGCGGACAACTACGCCAAGCTGACAGCGATTGCCAGCCCGAAGATGCACTCTTTCGTGGCTGAAGCAATTGAGCTGGCCGAGCCGGCCGAGGTTGTAGTCTTTACCGATAGCGCAGAAGACATGGCCACGATTCGCAAGTGGGCTTTGTCAGGAGGCGAAAAGCCTTTGGCCATCAAAGGCCATACCTATCATTTTGACGGCTCAAACGACCAGGGTCGCGACACATTCAGCACCCGTTATCTTCTGCCGAAGGGAATGGAACTCGGCGAGAGTCTTAACTCCATCGAACGTGAGGGCGGACTGGGCGAAGTCAAGGGATTCCTGAAAGGCTCGATGAAAGGCCGCAAGATGCTGGTTTGCTTCTGGTGTCTGTGCCCGACAAATTCTGATTTCTCAATTTCCTGTGTACAGCTTACCGATTCA
>CAYTHV010000006.1:12348-46583 GCA_964437685.1 uncultured Pirellulales bacterium | reverse complement strand
GTATGTGGCGCATAGCGAAAGTATCCTGTATCGGCCAGGCTATGAACAATTTAAGAAGCAGCCTGCCAATGAGTTCTTCCGGTTTCTGCACAGCGAAGGCGAAGTGGATGAAAACGGCTGTTCGAAAAACTGGCAGCAGCGTCGCGTCTATATCGACCTGATCGATAATATGGTTTATTCGGTTAATACGCAATATGCCGGTAATACCGTTGGCTTAAAGAAGTTGGCGCTGCGTCTGGCGATTCAAAAAGCCAGCAAGGAAGGCTGGCTGGCCGAGCACATGTTTGTGATGGGCGCCAAAGGGCCGAAAGGACGCATTACGTATTTTACCGGCGCATTTCCCTCCGCCTGCGGCAAGACCTCGACGGCGATGCTGCCGGGTCAAACGATTGTCGGCGACGATATCGCGTATCTCCGCAAGAAGAACGGCGTGATGTACACTGCCAACGTGGAACAGGGTATCTTCGGCATCATCGAAGACGTCAATTCCAAAGACGATCCGGTGATTTATGAAGCCCTGACAACGCCGGGTGAAGTGATTTTCGGCAATGTCCTGATCAACGATGGAAAGCCTTATTGGGCGGGAATGGGACAGGAGCTTCCCGAAAGCGGAACGAACTTTACCGGCGCCTGGACCAAAGGCAAGACGGATGCGGATGGCAAGCCTGTTCCGCCGTCACATAAGAATGCTCGTTATACCATTCGTTTGTCGGCATTGGCCAACCTGGATAAAGAAGCCGACAATCCCAACGGCGTGCCCGTCGGCGGCGTCATTTACGGCGGACGCGACAGCGATACGCAGGTCCCTGTTGAGCAGGCGTTTGACTGGGCAGAAGGCATCATTGCCAAAGGCGCATCAATTGAGTCGGAAACGACTGCAGCGACGCTTGGCAAGCAGGGCGTGCGGACGTTTAACATTATGGCCAACCAGGACTTTGTGTCGATTCCGCTGGGCAAGTACATCCAGAACAACCTGGACTTTGTCAAAGGTGTGAAAAATCCGCCGCTGATCTTTTCGGTCAACTATTTCCTGCGGGACGAGAATGGCAAATTCCTCAACGGCAAACTCGACAAGATGATCTGGCTGCTGTGGGCTGAACTGCGGGTCAATGGCGATGTTGACGCCATCAAGACGCCGACCGGCTGGATTCCGGAGTATGAAGACCTTGCTCCGCTATTTAAGAGCAAGCTGAACGCCGAATATACCAAGGATGCCTATATCAAGCAGTTTTCTATTCGGGTGCCGAGTTTGATCGCCAAATATGATCGCGTTGAAGCGATCTATCGTGCCAAGGTGTCTGATACGCCGCAGGTTGTCTATGATACGTTTGCCGCGATTCGCAAGCGCCTGCAGGAAGCCAAAGCGAAATATGGCGATACCATCAGCCCGCTGGACTTGAAATAAAAGCAAAAACAGGCTTTGATAATTCAGTTTGAAATTTATGAACATGCGATCTTTTTAAGGTCGCATGTTTTTTTTGATAAAAATATTTTAGTTTAAGTAAATTATTGATGTTCTATTATCTAAATAATCGCTCTAAAAATACTTATATTTTTAACTCAAGTAAATTGCTGGGGTTCGGATTTTTCATCATACTGTTTTGTTGTGTTTAAAGGTTTCTGTTAAGACATTTAGCGAGAGTTAGCGGAAGTCAGCGATCAAAAAAGTATTGAAATTGTTTGAAAAAAGAGGTATATTGTTACCCTTTATTACTAATTGGAATAAAAGGATTATTAACTCTAAGCTATAACAACTACAAAAGAATTTTAGGGCAAGTGGAAGGGAATTCCTGCCGGAATTCGGGGACTTTTAGGAACCTTTATGTCGAAATATTCTAATCTTTACGCGTATTCTTCATTTTTAACGGCATTAAATGGACGTTTTGGAGGTTATTTCTCCAGAGGCAAGAAGAATTATATTGATGACCTGACCGATATTTCAGGCATTGGTAATGAATCTGCCAAGTTCATTCTTGCGGCAACGATATTGGTCTCGGTCTTTGCTGTTTTTGGAAAGACCCGTGAGGTCTCTGATTTTTATTTGTCGCTTTGGTCGTCAACAGCCGGCCTGACATACCTGATGATGGGGAAAGTATTTTTCCTTATCTACGCCTCCGTATTTTTCTGGAGGCTGTATCTGGTCAGCCGCTATAAGCCGACAGTTGCCTGTATGGATAGCGAGCTTGTGTCCTGTACAGTGATTGTCCCGGCGTATAATGAGGGCAAGCAGGTTCTTCGCACCTTACGCAGTGTTGTACGCAGCGATATGCCGGTTGACAAACTTCAGATTATTGCCGTCGATGATGGGAGCAAAGACGACACCTGGTATTGGATGCAAAAAGCGGTTGCCCACTTTCCTGGCAGAATTCAGGCGATCCGTCTGAAGAAAAACTGCGGCAAACGACAGGCGCTGTATGATGGTTTTATGCAAAGTACCGGCCAGGTGATTGTCACGGTTGACAGCGACTCGCTGATTGAATCGCATACCATTCGAAGACTGATCAGTGCTTTCAGCAAAGAAGAAAATGTCGGCGCTGTTGCAGGTTCGGTTCGTGTATTAAATCTTCATCAGGGACTGATTCCCCGGCTGCTCGATGTCGCTTTCGCGTTCAGTTTTGATTTCTATCGTGCCAGCCAAAGCCAGGTCGGTTCGGTTTTCTGCACACCCGGGGCGCTTTCGGCATACCTGCGAAAACCGCTGATGGACAATCTTGATAGCTGGATGAACCAGACCTTTATGGGATGTCTTTCCACAATTGGCGAAGACCGGGCGATGACAAATTTCATTCTGCGAGACGGCTATAAAGTCAAATTCCAGTCGGATGCGATTGTTTATACCAATGTGCCGGTTCGTTATCAGCAATTGTGCAAAATGCTGCTGCGATGGGCACGAAGCAATGTCCGTGAAACCCTGTTTATGGCGAATTTTGTTTTCAAGAAATTTCGCGGTTCGGACCGGCTGGGAGTACGAATCAATTTCCTGACCAGTCTGCTTGATACCCTCGTGCCAAGGCTTCTAATTACCCTTGTTGTATTAGGTGCATTTATGCGGCCGGATTTAGTGGCCACTCAGCTTATGGTCGGCGCTTTGATCGCTACGGCGGTTCAGGGTGCGTTTTATTACTTCCGGCGTAAAAGCACCGATGCGATTTGGGCATTCGCTTATAGTCTGTTTGCCGCGGTCGCGTTAAGCTGGATTGCTCCCTACGCGATACTGACCGCCAAGAATGGGAAATGGCTGACTCGTGAACTTCCCGTAAAGGCATAAAAAAATCCCGCCCATCTCAGACGGGCAGGATTTGTCACACGATTGACGCATGCATAAAGTGGTTTTAGAGAAACAGCCTCTTGATGTGTCTGTCGAAGATGTTTTCTTTAACGTTTTCCGCGATGGTTGGTTCGTATTTTTCCAAGGCCGTGATATACCGCGGTCCCATCTGGGCGGCAACTTTATAGCCGACGTGAAGAAGCTGGCGGAAATTCGGGTTGAACTGTCTACAGCTCCGATTGTGTTGTAACGCCTGAACATAGTCCCGACTGCTCCAGTTTTTCACGGTTTCAACGGCGGGCAGTTTTGATGGGTCGATATCGATGACTGTTGCATAGGGAGCGCAGAGTTCGTCGAATTTCTTCAGTGATTTTTCATATATTTCCTTTGCGATATCCAATGCTTCACCCCCGGCATGTGCAAGTCCAATCAACTCTTCGAGCCAGGTTGTCCCCGCGGTTTTCAGATGCACCCCGGCGTCGGATTTCTTTAGCGCTGTTTTAATCGCGGGATAGATCGAAAATTTATCGCTGCCGGAATGGACGCTCAGTTTGAGATTTTTAGGCAGGTTGAAGTTTTTGACCGCGAACTGAATCACCGCGATATCCTGATTGAACTCTTTTTCAAACTGTTTCACATCGCCGACATAATCAACGCCCTTATTGAACCTGCCGGTGAATTTCGGGGCAATGGTCTGGGCGGGGATATTTTCCTGGGCGATGGCCGAGAGGATAAAGAGCATTTCAAGCGGACTCTGCGGTTTTTCGGATTCATCCATCGATACTTCAGCGACAAAGTTGTCCTTGCCTTTTTCCTGCTCAATTCTGCGATAGATTTTGCCCGCTTCCTTGACGGCGAAAAGAAATGTTTTGCCGATTTTTTCAATGGCTTCTTTGGTTACCTGAAATTTTTCATCGATATCTGGAATCTGGAGACTGCCGATGAATTTTTCATTCGCCTTGATAAAGGCGGCAAGGTCTTTGTCTTCCGGCGCCTTGCCGATATAGTCGGCGACATCCAGCGTAAAGAAATTGCTGTGCGGAATAAACCCTTCCACATTCTTAAGATTGATATGGTCGGCATCGACATAGTAACTGTCTTTCCAGCCTAATTCCTTTACCGTCTCATCGGCTTCACGGCGGACATCGGCGGGATTGGTGCCGATAATCTGATGCTCGCGGTTGGACTTATTCCAGACCGGAACGATGCTGACTCCCAGTTGTTTTGCGGCAATCATGGCCTGCAATTGCGCCTTGCCCTGATGTCCAAACCGGTCGCCTATTCCCATTGAGAATTTTTCCAGTTTCATTGTATACTTTCCTTTATTGCTTCAGCAATGACATCGCAACCTTCAATTAACGCTTCTTCATTGATACATAAGGGCGGGGCGATTTTAACACATCCGCCGCCTAAGCCAACCGGCGCAAACATCATCAATCCTTTTTGGAAGCAGCGATTAATAATATTCCACGCCATATCATAATCCGGCTCTTTTGTGCCGGGTTTGACGATTAAAAGGCCGCCAACAAGACCTTTTGCGGGTGCAAAGCCGATATTCTTCGGATACTTCTTTTGAATATCCTCAAGTTTCGATTTCAGGACTGCGCCCAGTTTTGCCGCATTTTCAACAAGTTTTTCTTCGAGCAACACATTGACATTCGCCAGCGCAGCCGCACAGCAGATTGGGTTGGCCGAATGTGTACTGGTCATTTCATTGGGGCCGTACAAATCCATGACGTCGGTCCTTCCGATAACGCCGCTAATCGGCATTGAGCTGCTTATCCCTTTTCCCATGCAGAACAAATCGGGAACTACACCATAGCATTCAAAACCCCACATGGTTCCGCAGCGTCCGAAGCCGGCCTGAACTTCGTCGAAGGTCAGAAGCGCCTTATGCTTGTCGCACCATGTTCGCAGGGACTGAGCGTATTCTTTCGGCATGAAATTGGGACCGATGCCCTGATAAGTCTCGGTGATCACGCCGGCAACATGGTCGGGGTTGACATTGAGTTTTTTTAAGGTTTCCTCAAACAGACTAAACGCCGTGTTTTTATTTCTGAATCCATCAGGAAATGGAACATGCACAATTTCCGGATCGTAATTTTTGATCCAGTTTTTGCCCGTCCCCAGTGCGCCCATTTGCTGAGAGCCCATCGTTCTTCCATGAAATGCATCATAAAAGCCGACGATGACGGCCTTGCTGTCGCCGCCGATTTTCCGGCCGTAGGTTCGCATCAGCTTTAACGCACATTCCGTTCCTTCGGCGCCAGTGCTGAGCAGGAATACTTTGTCAAGTCCTTTTGGGGCGATTGAAATAAGCTTTTCGACCAGGTCAATACGCGGCTGATTGGGGAAGCAGTAGGTCGTAAGCAGGGGCTTGCTCGCCTGTTCGACGATAGCCTTTACGATTTTCGGATGGCTGTGTCCGGCGTTGGTGATTAAAACACCCGAAGAAAAATCGAGCCATTTATTGCCGCATTTGTCATAGACATGGATACCTTCGGCTCTGTCCCAGATGATCGGAGGCTGGCCGCTCATGCTTCGCGGTTCATATTTTCTAAGTCGCTTGAGTTCTTCGACGGTGTGCTTGTCGGGGAGGCTGCCGGAAATTTTTCGGTATTTCGTTTGTACCGGCTTAACCGCCACGGGTTCGAGTGGAAATTCTTTTGCCATTTTTCTGCCTTTTCTAAAAGTTATAGACTGATCCCGGCATTTTTGCCGTAGTTAATGTTTACTGTTTTTGCGTTATTTAAGATCGACATTCTGCCTGCTTCCATCACCAATTCATTGTAGGCGCTGTTTGCGGGGGTGGCCATCACGCCATCCTCATCGTATTGCTTGATGAGTGTTTGTCTTTCGGCGAGCGATTTGCCGAGAGTCTTGCAGATATTTTTGACGATCAGCTCAATAGAACGGTATCCATAGCCGACGGGAACAAGACCCTCGCCGCCGAGGTTGACGTATTTGAAATAGTCGGGGCTGGGTTCATGATAATATTTTGAAACAGGTTCGCCGACCTTGACGACATAGCAATGCTCAACGCCGCGATACTGGTCGTCATGGAACAGCAGACCGCTTTTATCTTTGCCTGCGCAATACATGCGGATGCCCTGATAATTGCCGCCGGGGCCGTCGTCGGGATAGCCCATGACGTTGGTCACATTCAGCACGCCGCCGTTGTCCCAGATGACTCGCGTATCTGCCCACAGGAAGCCGTCTTTGCCGTTGGGGTATTTATCTTTGATGCCGTAAGCCGAAACCGCGACGGGTTTTAACCCGGTGATAAATGCAAGCTGGTCAACATAGTGGCAGCCGACGTAAGCGAACATATCCGAATTTTCGCAGGTACACCAGTTCTGGAAATTGGAATGGCGGTAATAATAAGGCTCATTCATCTCGGCGTGTCCGATTTTAAATTCACCGAATTTACCTTCGCGGTAAAGCTGCCGTGCCACCAGCGCCCGGTCGTCCAGTCTCTTGTGGTATTCCACGCCGACAACCAGCCCCTTTTCGAAAGTGAGGTTTTCAACTTCGACGGATTGCTGGTATTTCAAGACCAGCGGCTTGACGCAGCAGATATGATGATTGCACTGGATCGCTTCCATGATGACCGGATAATGAAGCTGGTCGGGCATTGCGACAACGACAATGCTTTGCGGCGGCAGCTTGGCGATGACCTCTTTGAACAGTTCGGGAAACTTTTTATCCGGCGCGGTATCAATCGATGGATACGCTTTAAAACTGTGGCCGGGAAAGGCTTTCTGAAGCGATGCGTCTTCGGCAAGCGTTTTTAGCGGGCCGCTGTCTAATGCACAAATATTGATCTGGCTGACGATGCCGAGTCGTTGAAGCTGATAGAAAGACGGCAGGATTTGCACCTGGGTGATCATTCCGCCGCCGACAATACAAACCTGTGGGCTATTCATCTTTAATCCTCATTTTTCCTGATGATAACAAATTGATTTCGTTTTTTATCCAGTTTAACTATGTTGATACTTTTAATATTTTTAGAACGGATGTTGATTAGTTTGAGCGGGTTTAGAAAACTAACCTTGAAAAGCTGTTCTTCGTTGAGCAGATTCAGTTTTAGAAGGTGGTTCATGCACTCCAGCATCGTAAACGAAGAGCCGACAAGACATTTTTTCTTTGGATTATGCAGAAGACCGTTCTCTGTGAGAATTGCGGTATTGCCCATGACATCATATCGTCCGGGTTTAAATCCTGCGATAGGCGAGGCGTCGCTGGTAACTATAATGTTTTCTGCTGATTTCACTTTGATGATGGTTTTTACGACGCCATCCGGCAAGTGATGGCTGTCTGTGATAATCAATGCGGCCAGCCGATCTTCTGCCAACCCCGCCAGAAGCGGATTGTTATGACGGTGAACCATATTCGGCATTCCATTGCCCAGATGTGTGATACACTTGGCTCCGGCGTCGGCAAGCCGTGACATATCATCATAGCCGGCCATCTGATGCCCTAATGAAACGGTGACATGCTGCCGGACCATCTCTTTTGTAAATTCAACCGCACCGGGCAGCTCTGCCGCGAGGGTCACAAGCCGGATATTTCCTTTGGCCCATTTCTGCATTTTTTCAAAAAATTTCAGAGAAGGTTTTTTCACCCACGTGGAGTTGTGAGCGCCGACAGCGCCGGACAGTTTTGAAATAAACGGGCCTTCTGCATGGATGCCCAGTATTTTATCCTTAAACGCACTGTCGGCAATCAGTTCGGCCAGAATCGGCAGATTTTGCCGATAGCATTTTTCATCAGAGGTGACGAGTGTTGCCAGAAATGCTGCCGTCCCGTGGTCAAGCAGTTTTTTACAGGCCTTCGCGCAGTCGTCTATGTTAAGACTTTTATTCGAAAAGTCCACGCCCTGATAGCCGTTGACCTGTAAATCAATAAATCCAGGTATTTTCATATATTTTCCTATGGCAGAAAGCCTCTTGCTTCGACGGCATCGACAACGCTTTTGACCGCGATGTCCATTGCGGCCTGACGCATCGAACATTTTTTATTCTTATAATATTTGAAAACATCTTCAAAACGAGAATTCATTCTGTTTTGCAGCCGCATCTCAACCTGCTCGAGTGTCATTTGCTCGCGCTGCGTTTCCTGCGTATATTCAAGGTATGAAACAAACACGCCGCCGGCATTGCACAGAATATCCGGAATGATGAATACGCCTTTCTCATCAAGTATTTCATCCGCTTGCGGGGTGGTTGGAGCATTGGCGCCTTCGGCAATCAGCTTTGCTTTGATTTTGTCTGCATTGTTTACGGTCAATTGGGATTGTGCCGCCGCGGGGATTAATATGTCACACTTGCATTCCAGCAACTGGTCATTAGTGATCGCTTCGCCGCCCTTAAAGCCTGCGATTGTTTTGGCTGTGTTTACATGAGCAATCAGAGAATCAACATTCAAACCATTCTGGTTATAAACCCCGCCATTGACATCGGAAATGGCTGCGACTTTGGCTCCTGCTTCAGCAATAACTTTTGCCGCGACTGAACCGACATTGCCGAATCCCTGAACCGCGACGGTTGCTTTTTTTATATCCATTCCCAGTTTTTCGCACGCGGCCAATATCGAATAAACGACTCCCTTGCCTGTCGCTTCTCTTCTGCCAATAATGCCGCCCAGAATAATGGGTTTGCCGGTAACAAAACAGCCTCTGGTTATCGAGGTTCCTTCGGAGTATGAAATGCAGTCCCTGATATGGCCCATATCCCTTTCGTTGGTTCCCATATCCGGCGCCGGAATGTAAATTTCTGGACCGATATGCCTTTTGGCGCCTCTGGTAAAAGCCCGAATAACCACTTCCTTGTCTGCCGCGGAGAGACTGCCGGGGTCAAAACAAATGCCGGATTTTCCGCCGCCGAAAGGCACGCCGATCAGCGCCGTCTTCCAGGTCATCTCCATCGATAACCCCGTGATGTCATCCAGTGAGACATTCGGCGCCATTCGGATTCCGCCTTTGGCCGGGCCGATGGCGTCATTGTGCCGAACGACAAATGTTTTGATATGAGCGTTTTTGCCGTTTGAAAATGCGGGATTAATCGTAATTTCAATTTTCTCTTTGGGCTCAATCAGTCTTGCCAGCATCCCGCTGGAAAGGTTGAGCCGCTGTGCCGCTTTTTCAAGGTTAAACACAGACGTTTGCAGTATTCCATTTTGTGCCATAGTATTATCCTTTTGAGAAAATTACTTCTGCGATTCAAGCATACTTTCAAAGTGTCTGCGTAATGTCGTAACGCTTTTTCGCGTATCGCCCTGAGAAAGCGCTTCAAGTATTCGATTATGATATTTAATGGCGTCTTTTTCACCCGCATCGGAAGAACTGCTGAAAATCTGCGAATAGCGATGATATTCAGCAATGGCTTCAAAGGCGGTTATCAACGCGGAATTTTTGCTCGACTTAACCAGCTCTTCATGAAAGGCGATGTCGTACCGAAGGTATTCCGGCAGATCATCGATGTTTTTCTTCATCATCTCAACGCATTGGTCAAGTTTTTTAATTTCTTCGGTGGTGATTCTTTTGCTTGCCAATTCGATTGCCGCCAGTTCGATTGCCTTGCGTGCGAAAATAATTTCTTCGATGGTCACATTGGCGGCGTTTTTCGGCAGTATCTTTGTCGGCACGCTGGACTCACTGATTTTCTGAACATATGCGCCGCTTTGTGCCCTGATCTGGACAACGCCCATTTTTTCAAGGTCTGCAAGCGCCTTACGGAGCGTTCCCCGGCTGATCCCAAATTCGGAACACAGTTTTCTTTCCGCAGGCAGCCTCTGGCCGTCTCTGTAGATGCCGACGCTTATTTGCGACAAAACCTCGCGTATAACTTTTGTATGAAGAAAATCTTTATCCATAATCCAGTCCCGACTTATTGGTTCACTGATTATACCAATATGGAAAAGACAATGTCAACCCTAATTTTTCAAAATTGGACTAAAAAGTGTACCAGATTGGTTCTGGATAGAGTTTGTCGGGGGTTGACTGAAAAGAATTAAAATGATCTTTTCGCCGGTTTCAGAAACAAAACAGCGTTTTCTTGAGAATAATGCGTTTTTTTCGCTACCCCTGCCGCAATTCCTTGCTGATTCTCACGCTGCACCAATCCTTGCCGCACATCGTGCAGTAGTCCTGATCGTGGCCGCCTTCGCCGAGGGAGCTTTGTCGGCAGGCTTCTTCATACATATTTTTTGCGGTAACCGGATCAATTGACAAGTCCAGATGTTTTTTCCAGTCGAGATTGGCGCGGGCGATGCTCAAGTTCTTGTCGCGCTGGGCGGCATTTCCGAAGCCGCGGGCGACATCCCCTGCATGGGCGGCGATTTTCGACGCGACTACGCCATACCGCACATCTTCCGCATCCGGCAAGCCCAGATGTTCGCGCGGCGTGACGTAGCACAGAAACGATGCGCCCCAGTATGCCGCCGCCGTTCCGCCGATGGCGCTGGTGATGTGGTCGTAGCCCGGAGCGATGTCCGTAACCAGTGGGCCAAGCACATAAAACGGGGCATTATGGCACAGTTTCTGCTGAATTTCCATATTGTATTGAATCTGGTTAAACGGCACATGGCCGGGACCTTCGACCATCACCTGCAGGCCTTTATCCCATGCGCGCTGCGTCAGTTCGCCGAGTGTTTTCAATTCCGCAAGCTGAGCCGCGTCGGTCGCATCCGCTCCGCAGCCCGGCCGCAATCCATCACCGAGCGAAAAGCAGACATCATATTGTTTCATAATCGCGCAAATCTCATCGAACAGTTCGTACATCGGGTTTTGCCTGTTATGGTGCGTCATCCAGCGTGCAAGCAGGGCGCCGCCGCGGCTGACAATACCCATGACCCGCGATTTGATTAGCGGCAGATGTTCTTTCAGCAGGCCGGCGTGAATAGTAAAGAAGTCCACGCCTTGCTGGGCCTGTTTTTCGATAATTTTCAAAATGGTATCGTGGTTGATGTCCTCCACCGACCGGCCGACGATCACTTCATAAATCGGCACGGTACCGAATGGGGCAGGGCAGTCGCTCAGCAATCGCCTGCGGATGGCGCCCAGTCCGTCGAGTGATGCGCCGGTGCTTAAATCCATAATCGCATCCGCACCCGCTTCGAGGGCGACGCGCATTTTTTCGATCTCATCATCCAGCGACGAACGAACGGAACTAAGGCCTATGTTGGCATTGATTTTGGTCGGGACGGCCCGGCCGATGGCGCAGGGCTTAAGGCCATGCTGCAAGTGGATAGTGTTTGCCGGAATAACCAGCCTGCCCGCGGCCAATTCCGTGCGGATTATCTCTGCATCCACGTTTTCATGTTTCGCCGTCTGTTTAACCAGATCGGTCGTCTTGCCTTGTCTTGCCAATTCTAATTGTGTCGCCATTTTTCTACTCCAATAAAAAAGGAACCGCCCCAGATAGCCGGAAGCGGTTCCTTCAACTTTACAGAAACAAGAAACACGAATACGCTTCCCTACGCAGGTACGCCTTTTGGGCTTTCCTGATCAGGTTCAAAGGGTCTATCTCAGATCCGGCCTCTGTGCGGTTACCTCGCACGTCGCCGAACCACCCCTGAGCGATTTATCATTATAAACTTCTACGCCCCTCCCGTCAAAAGGTTTATCTAAAAACTATAACAGGAGACATTGTACATCCTAAAGTCTACTATGTTGTAAAATTATTGCGGTGATTACGAAAAAAACTATGCAAACCATTTCAAAAGTGGGTAAAATATAGAAATTCATGATTCATTTGCGACAAGGAAAGGTAGGTGGATTATGTGTCAAAGTTGTGGATGCAGCCCGTGCAAAAAATGCGGAAAACCCATCGCGGATGGCAAATGCAGCGGATGCGGCAAAAAAGCCGCCGAGTGCACCTGTAAGAAATAACTCGATCCGGTTTAACAAATTTTATAGTTGCAAACTTACTGTCGCAATGCACATTTTTCGACAGATGTGGAGGTATTTGTCAAAAAAGATAGTCTTTGCGAACGGCTTCAATCTGGTCAGCGACTTTGGGCAATTCTTCGGTGATAACATCCCAGACGATATCAAGGTTGACGCCGAAGTAGTGGTGGATAAGTCTGTCTCGAAGAGCGGCCATTTGTTTCCACGGAATATTAGGATATCGCTTGCGAAATGAAGTGGAGATATTTTTTGTTGCTTCTCCGACAATTTCCAGGTTTCGCATTACTGCGTCCTGTGTTCGAATATCTTTGCGAAATTGTTCATAAGGTGTGTCAGCAACATAATCTCTGATACGTCGGATTGCCTCCTGTATATCGGCGAGATAAGCTGAATCAGGCCGGACAGACATATTCAAGACCGTCCGAAATAGTTTTGCCTACTTGTGGAATTCGAATATCCGAAAGGCCATCCCGCGTGAGAATATCTACTTTTCTTCCTAATTTTTCTTCCAGATAGTCGGCCATATCCATAAACTTTAGCCCCAATGGCCGGTTCAGCTCGATAAGCAAATCAACGTCACTGTCATCCCGCGGCGTCCCATTGGCAAATGAACCAAAAAGGGCTATTTTGCTCACTCCATAAGCGGAGGTAAGATACGGGAATGCTTCGCGCAACATGCAGATTATGATTTCCTTGGTCATATTTTTCATTATACGATTCACGATGCAAACTGTCAATCTGGCTATGTGAATAGTTTTATTTGTTCTTAATCACCGGCATCTCTTGCGGGTCGAACCATAAGCCTTTAATGCAGGTCAGGACTTTGCAGCCGTCTTCCGTTACCGCGATATCATCTTCCAGCCGGATACCGAGTTTGCCTGCCTTATACGACCCCGGTTCTATGGTAACAACCTGTCCCGGCTCGAAAGTTTCTTTCTTTGCCAGCCCTGAAACACGGGGGGCTTCATGCACCTGCAAACCAATGCCATGCCCGGTTCCATGGCCATAGACGGGAACCTTGGCTTTGATTAGGATTTCCCGGCATTCCGAGTCCACATTCGCCATGCACGCTCCCGGTTTGACCATTTCAATGGCGGCCTTTTGTGCGGCGGCGACGGCTTCATACGTTTTGCGATATTCTGGAGTCGCTTTGCCGACAACAATGCATCGCGTAATATCGCAAGTGTAGCCGTCATATTTGCACCCAAAATCGATCAAAATTGTATCATTTTTCTGAAGTTTCTGCTCGCCCGGCTGGTGGTGATTCCGTGATGCATTCGCCCCAAAGCACACAATAGTGTCAAATCCGGGTATTCCGCCGAGCATTTTCATATTAAAATCCAGCGCCGCTGCCAGTTCCGCTTCGGTCATTCCGGCTTTGGCCAAAGGCAGCGTTTGACGCAATGCCGTCCACGCGATTTTTGCGGCGGTTTCAATCGCCTCAATTTCCTTATCATTTTTGATTGCCCGCAGCGGTTCGATCAATCCGCCGGTAGGAACAATGGTACGTTTAATGGTTTTTTCAACCGTTTTCAACGTGCTGATTGGTGCGCTGTCCTCCAGCCCGACCTTCCGGATGCCTTTGAATTTTGCGATAAATTCCATTGCTGCTGCGGCCAATCCGCCTTTTCGCTCAAATACCGTGCATCTCTTGCATTCCCCGCGTGCCTGCTCTGTATAGCGGCTGTCGGTAATCAAAACAGGCTTTTCCGGCAGGATCACCAGCCAGCTATCATGGCCGGTAAAGCCGGTCAGATACCGGATATTATCCACAGAAACAATAATCATCGCTTGCAATTGTCGCCATGCGAGCTGTTTTCGGAGCATTTGAAGTCTTTTTTTGGCAACGGCTATTTCCATATTAATACCCTTTCTATGGCAGATATTATCGGCGTTTTTCCCAAAAACTCTCCCCCTTCCCAAGGGGGAGTCCCGCGCAGCGGGGAGGGGGTATTGTATCTTATGCCGTAAGGCACTCTATCCGTCTAAGAACTACGAACTAAAAACTACGAATTTTTTATTTTTATTCCCCTTGCCGCATTTTTATTATGTAAGATTTAATCGAAAGGACTTGAATAAAGAAACAAAAAAATTATTAAAATGGTCTCCTCCTCTCCTGTCTTCCGTGCAAGGACGCTCAGACGGGGCTGTTATCCGCCGGGGGGTGGATGTCGGCCCCGTCCTTTTTTTATTGTCCAATTCACCCCGCCCGTATAGAATACCCACCTGAATCAAGAATAAGGTTTTTATCGCCGAAGGCGGTTCCTTATCTTTGATATTTAATTTTTTATATCTGATTTGATAATATGATTCCATTACGAACCAGCATCGCCCCAAAGCATACCCCGTATGCCAATTATCTGCTGATAGCCGCCAATGTCGTGATATTTCTATTATCATACGGCCCGCATAAAGTTCTTGCCCCCGAACTTGGGGGCTATGTTCTCGAGCCGCTGCGGTCGTGGGCACAGCAATTTATGCTCACCCCCGCCAGACCATATATATGGCAATTTGTGACCTATGCCTTTCTGCACGGCAGTTGGATGCACATCATCGGCAACCTGTATTTTCTGTATATCTTCGGCAACAACGTCAACGACTGGCTTGGCAATGTCGGCTATCTATGCTTTTATTTCGGCGGTGCCGTCTTTTCCGGCCTTGGACACGCCCTGATTAGTTCCAGCCCCGTTCTCGGTGCCAGCGGCGCTGTCGCTGCGGTTACCGGCGCCTATCTGATTCTGTTTCCTAATACGGTGATTACCGTTCTGATTATGTTCTTCTACTTTTGGGATACGATTGAAATCCGGGCGTTATACTTTATCGCCTTTAAGCTGATTGTCTGGGATAACATCATCGAACCTCGCTTTTCCAACCAGCCGGTAGCGTATGACGCTCACCTGGCGGGTTTTCTCTTTGGTATGGTCGCTATACTGTTGTTGCTGATTGTCCGTTTGCTGGAATCCAACCAGAATGACTTATTATTCGTATTTCGCCAGTGGAATCGTCGTCGGGTGTATCGCGACACCATTTCCGACGGGTATGATCCCCATGGTTTTGGACGTACGGCCAATACGGCCGCCGTCGCAGAAGATCCAGCGATTGCAGGTTATCGCGACCAGATTGCCGCCGCAATTGCCAATAAAAACATATCGGAAGCGGCTGAAATCTATGTTAAGCTGCTGGAAGCCGGCCCCGACCAGACCTTAGGACGCCAAATTCAGCTTGATGTTGCCAACCAACTGATGTCCGCCGGCCGATGGGAACCAGCCGCACGAGCCTATGAAAATTTTCTGAACCATTACGCTTCGTATGAATATATTGAACAGGTACAGTTAATGCTCGGATTGCTTTATACCCGATATATAAAGAATGCGGATCGGGCAGGCCAGTTGCTCAATGCAGCCAAGCTGAAATTGTCCCAATCCGGACAAATCCGGATGTGCGATGACCTGTTAAGGGAATTGGCACAGTAGCAAGCTGTCAATAACAGCGATTGGAAAAATAATTGACAATCGCCATTGACGGTGATAATTTTAATTTGAAAGATAATGGAATTAGATTGTCCTGAATATGAAAATTTAGATAAAATGGAGAAGATACTATGTGTGTTCTGAAAAAAGGATTTTTCGCAGCAGTGACTGTTTTAATGTGCCTTGGTGTTACTTGGGCGGCTCCTGAAGGCAGTACGCCTTCTTTGCCGGAGGTTACAACCCCCGCACCAGCCGAACCCGCAACGCCCGCGACACCGGCAACACCTATCGCCCCCGAAGCTCCCGCTGCAGTGCCGGCTCCCGAAGCCAAGCCTGTTGAACCAGTCGCAGCCCCTCAGTTTCCTTATGTTGCCGAAATTATCGGGACAGAAGTTTATGTCCGCAGTGGTGCCGGCACGGCCTATTACTATTGCGGCAAACTCGATGCCCCGCAACGGGTTACCGTAGTGGCAGCCGAAGCGAACAACTGGTTTAAGATTCTTCCCCCTTCGGGTAGTTTTTCATGGATTTCCAAGAACTATGTAAAAATTGATCCCGCTCAGCCGACTAAAGGCACAGTCACCGGCGACGCCGTGCGTGTCTGGGCCGGTTCCGATTTTGTCGAGCCGATGCGGTCATCAAGCCTGCAAACCAAGCTGAATCAGGGCGCCATAGTGGAAATTATCGGCAGCCCTGCCGGCGAAGGCGATTACTACAAAATTACCCCGCCTGCCGGAGCGTTTCTGTATGTCAGCGGCGAAAGCCTCAAGCCCATCCTGCCGGAAGTGAAAAAGGCGGAGCCTGCCAAGGGTCCGGAAGCTCCCAAAGCAGAAGGCGACAAGACGCTGGCTGACGTGACGGTCGATGTCAATCAGCCCGCAGCGGTTGTTGTCAAGACTGAACCCAACAAGCCGGTTGTTGCTCCTCGCCCCGCGATGGAACAGACGTGGCTCAAGGAATGCTATGCGATATCTGCCAAGCTGGATGAAGAAGTCAAAAAGCCCGCTCCCGAGCAGAAGTATGATGAATACAAAAAGGCGATTGAGCCGATGCTGGCCGATCCGAATTCCGCAGGTATCGCTATCGAATATGCCAAGTACCTGTCGGGACGCATCACGCGTTATGAAACTGCGATCAGCGCCGGCAACGAAGTCAAGCAGCAGGAACAGAAGATGACCGACGTTCGCAAGCAGATTGACGAAGCCCGCAAGGCGGAGCTTGAGAAGATCGCCAAACAGTATGAGCAGTATGTCATGACCGGCATACTCAAGCCGTCGTATGTGTACAGCGGTAATGCCGCTCAGAAGCGGTACCTGCTGACCAATGAGCAGGGGCGTGTGATTGCCTATGTTGTACTCAGCGATGCCGCCGCAGAGGCTTCCACTGAAACTCTCTTCAATAAGAGAGTCGGTCTCGTTGGCCGCGTTATCAACAGTTCCAAAGAATTGGTAACGCTCGTTTCGGCGTCAAAAGTCGAAGCGCTTAATGAATAAATTGTAATACTCGTAATGCTTATTTGGGCGAACCTGTGTGTTCGCCCTTTTTTTTGCTTTTGATTAGCCGGGAGGGGGTATTATATCGAATTCAGTTAGTTGAAGCTGATTCTGCATTCTTGTCATTCCCGCGCAGGCGGGAATCCAGCAACTCAGTATGTTTGTCAGCAATTACGCTGTCGGCTCGAATTTACTGAAATTATTATTATATCAGTTTCACTAAAAAACTGCGCGGTATGGAATTCTGAATCATTCCCGCGAAGTGCCTGTCCTCGCGCAGGTGGGGACGGGAATCCAGCGTTTTTATGAATCTGCGTTTTTGAAGCGGCGACAAAAATTTATTCCATCGCGCACTTATTTAATGGGATTGGTCTAACGTAATCAGGCTGTGAAGGTTGCACAAGGAATGATCTCACCATGAAGCCCATGAAGATAATAAAAAATTATATTTAAAACATCTTCCTGTCCCTTAGCTCTCCCCCTTTTCAAGGGGGAGTGTCGCGTAGCGACGAGGGGGTGTTGTATGGAAAAATTCCAAAACTAAGAACTAAGAACTAAGAACTACATTCAGTTGCCTTTCGTCAATCGCCCCGTCAGTGTATCAAGGCGACTGCGAAATTCCGGCTCGGTTTTATACATCTGTTCTACTTTGCTGCATGCATGCAATACCGTCGAATGGTCCCTTCCGCCCAGATGTCCGCCGATTTCCTCAAGGCTGTGCCGTGTCAGCATCCGCCCCAGGTACATACACACCTGCCGCGGCAGGGCGATGCTCTGGCTGCGTTTCTTGCTCTGCAAATCCGTAATGCGTGTATCAAACGCCTCGGCTACCGCTGCGATAATATCCCCCATCGAAAGCGTTTTCGCCGACAGATTTTCCTGAAATCCCAGCGCCTGCCGTGCCACATCCAGTGTAATGGTACTGCCCGCCGCCCGCGCTGTCGCGCAGATAACCGTTAGCGCGCCCTCCAGTTCGCGAATATTATTCTTCACGTGTTCGGCGATCAGTTCCGCGATGCCGTCCGGCAGTTCCAGCCCGCGCAGCCCGGCTTTCTTTTTGACAATGGCGATGCGTGTCTCGTAGCTTGGCGCATCGAGCCTTGCCACCAGCCCCCATTTAAATCGGCTGATCAGCCGGTCTTCCAGCGCCTGCAATTCCGTCGGCGCACAATCCGCCGTCAGGATGATCTGCCGCCGGTTATTATACAGAGCGTTAAACGTATGGAAAAATTCTTCCTGGCTTTGTTCCCGCTCCCGCAAAAACTGCACATCGTCAATAATCAGCACATCGACCGAGCGATACAGGTTTTGAAATTCCGACAGTTGCCCTTTTTCGATGGCGCTGATAAACCCGTTGACAAACGCCTCGCAGCTAAGAAACTGCACCGCCAGCCCCGGCGTGGTCTTCAGTCCGTCGTGGCATATCGCGTGCAGCAGATGGGTCTTGCCGAGTCCCGAATTACCGTACAAAAACAGTGGATTATAAATCGCTCCCGGATTTTGACTGACCGCCACGCAGCTTGCGTGAGCCAGCCGATTGCACGGCCCGACGACAAAGCTGTCAAACGTATAATCCGGATGGAGCTTGACTTCGTTTTGGACAGTCGCCGGAATTGCTGCCGACCCGGCGTCGTGCGCACAAAATTGCACACTGACCAAATGCCCCGTGATATTCTGAGCCGCCAGTGTAAAAGGGGCCAGGCACCGATCTTGCAGATATTGTGCCGTCGCCGTATCCGGGCAGCCGATCCGCAATACGCCCCCGTCAAATTCTTCCATCACCAGGTCTTCAAACCATTTACGTACATTCACCGGGTCGATGGCTTTCGCCCGCTCGATGATGTTCTCAAATAACTGGTTGTTTTCCTGTATCTTCGCCACTAAAGATAAACTCAAAACGATCAACTATAAACGATGTTGCTTTTGTACTCCGAACACACAGACCTGTCAATCCAAATCCCCGACCTGCTCCAAACAAGACTATTCCCCACCCACAAACAAAAATTTCATTGCCAGACAGCCTCAGAAGACAGGTTGGCCGCTGCTTTTCTAAATCTCTTTTTCCCACAGCCTTTCTTCTAACCCGCATCCATGCATCATATACTGTTCACGGTGATTCAGGCGGTGGTGCGCCTCTTTGACGGCGATTTCGGCGGATTTTTCAAGCGTTTCTTTTCCAAACTTTGCGTTGGCGTCCCACACGGACATCTTGCCGAATACGGAAACCAGCGGCGAGCCTGGCGCCCCCAATTCGGTCATATCCACACATTCCGGATGGGTTGCCAGCATATGCGAGGTTTCCCATCCGCCGGCATGGTCGCCGGCGCAATCATACTGATCTTTGACCAAAAGATAATCAGCACAGGCCCACGCCAGCATACCATGATAGCGACTGTACCGCCGTTTATTAAAATAGAGTACGGCCGCTCTTGCCTGGTCTACCAGGGGATAATGTCCCGCGATCAGCACCGCCACCTTGAATCCGAGAGACTCAACTTCGGCGAGAATATGAAGCAGCAGTTTGCTGTAGTTATAAATCTGCTCAACGGGAGAAAAGGGCATTTTGTCCGGCGTGAAATTCCCAGGATCAAGTTCCATCAGTTCTGCGACTTTCTCTTTGTCGGCCGCACAGGACTCGATCATCGACTCGCTCCGGCTTTCGCCATAGTACAAGGATGGAAAAACAAGGCCGCCCTTTTGGGCACACAGCAGTGCAAAGTCTTCTGCTTGCAGTGTATCGGTTCCCGTAGGACAGTGCAAGCCGTGCCATTCGAGAGTGCCAATGGGAATATACGCGATAGGACAGGCATTTCGTCGCTCGATAATTTGACGCGGCCGAAGCATGTGATAACGAACTTCAGTTTGCATAGTTTTTGTCTTTCCGAACAAAGTAGTTATTGAAACTCTCCATTTTGCAATAGCAGGGGATATTCGATTTTCATGCCCCTTACGGTATTCTTTAATACTATAAACTCAAAACTATCAACAATAAACTATTTTTTATCTCCTCAGACCTGTCAATCCGAATCCAAAAAACCGCACAGAACAAGATATTCTTAATCATGAAAATAGGAAACTCCATATTTGTATTCCGACCGTTTGAGTTTTCAATGGAAAATCGAAAAAAGAAAATGGAAAATTCCTCATAATATCCAACATATAATATCCAATATCCAATTTTCTAAATCAGCTTCCGTAGCAACTTTTCATGAATAGTTATGCGCAAATAGCGCAGATTACGCTAACACTATCTTGCTATCGGCCAAAAAAATAAAATTTTTTTTCTCCTTATATCGCAAGGAGTTACGAATTTTGACACCCTGGAAAATTCGGAATTTTCGAATCAAAAACGCACAATCGGGCCTATATACGGGGGACTAAAAATTTAAAAAGTAAAAATTAAAAAGTGAAGAAAAAATAAAAATAGAAAAATTCTACTTCTGAATTCTGACTCCAGACTTCTGACTTCTTTTCTAAACTACGAACCAGGAACTAAGAACTTTCTGAAAGGAAAAATAATCATGGCATTTGAATTGGAAATCTTTGGCGACGAGCAATTGAAAGAAGCATTCGTCGATTGGCTCATCAATGAGCAGTGGCCCGACACGCACGCGCACTTTGCCCGCTTGTGGGATTACTACCAGAATCCGACCAGCCCGCTTTCATCCGTTACGGCCAAGCCCTCCGATGCTGCCCGCACTTATGTCCAGGCACAGGAAATCGGCCTGCCCACCCGCATCACCGGCGTAACCTATTCCGCCGAAGCCGGACTGGAACTCGGCTCCGTTCACCCCGAAATCCAGCGCAAAGAAATTGTCATCGAAAATGACATTGCCTGGCGCATCAACGCGATGGTGGATTTTCTTTTCGGCAAGGAACTCAAAGTAATCAGCCGGTCGCCAGACTCGGCCCGACGCAGAGAAATCGAAGCGATTTTAAATGCTGCGTTCGATGCCAACGGCGGAACCGGATTTTTTCAGGATATGGCAGTGCTCGGGAGTGTCTACGGTTTTACCGACTGTATCGTCAGGCCCGGTCCCGCGATTCTTTCACGTCTTCTCGGCCAGATGCCGACCACGTCTGAATCTGTCACATCAGCTTCCTTACAAAACGCCCTGCATCACGCAGATGCTATCGACCTGGAACTGATCGAAGCTCCCCGAGCGCTGCCCATCCTCGACGAAGATGACTACCGCAAAATCCGGTATTATGTGCAGCATTTTTATCAGCCCCGCAATGATGTCGCCGATGCTGACAATGTTGTGATGCGTCTGTCGCAGGGCAGGGCGGCCGCTGTCCGCAGACAAACCGCCGCCGTGACCGAAATCATCGGAGCCAATTTCTGGCAGCGGTATGAGAATTTCGAATTAGTCCGCCAGTCGATTAATCCTCTGGGTTTTGTGCCGGTGGTGCATATCCAAAATCTCGCCCAGCCGAATTTCTATGAGGGCATCAGTGATGTCGAACAGCTTGTTGGCTTGCAGGACGAACTTAACACCCGCCTTAGCGACCGCGCCAACCGCATCACATTTCAGGCATTCAAGATGTATCTGGTCAAGGGTATCGAAGATGGTTTCGTCAGACCCATTGGCCCCGGCCACATGTGGCGCACGGACAACACCGATGCGAAGATCGAATCCTTTGGCGGCGACGAAGCGACCCCCGGCGAAAATCTCCACATCGCCGAAATCCGCGAAGCGATGGACAAAATCTCCGGCGTAACACCCGTTGTTGCAGGCGTACTCAAAAACAAACTCGGCAACCTCACCAGCGGCGTTGCACTCAAAATGACCTTTATGGGAATGCTCACCAAAACCGCCCGCAAGCAGTTCAATTACGGCCAGGGCATCCGCCGGATTGGACAAATGATTCTGGAGATTCTCGACAAAGCGGGCATTTACGCGACCTCGCAGGAAGATCGCCAACTGGAGGTTGTATTCCCCAACCCGCTGCCGGAAGACGAGTCAGAAAAACTCCAGCACGCCAAACTCAAATCCGACCTTGGCGTGCCGACCGAAAAAATCCTCGCCGACCTCGGCTACGAAAAAAATTGAAAATATTACCTCTGTGGTTCTCTGTGAACTCTGTGGCAAAGAATCAAAATTTGTAGGGTGGGCCGTGTCCACGCGGACGCCATAAAATCGCAAAAATAAAAACCATTTTTGCTGCTTTAAAAAGTGAATAGGGTACAAAACAGTGTAGCCGAAGCTTCCAGCTTCGGAATAGATTAAATTCGAATCCGCCAAGGGCGGATATTATTTTACCCGAAGCAAGATGCTTCGGCTACATTAACTTTGAAGAATTTGTATTAACCTTCTCTATGGCCTCTTCATATACTTTCTTCCTGTATGGAGTTGGATCAAGATTGTAAGCCTTTTTGAAATGTTCAATCGCATCCTGTATTTGTTCGCGATGCTGCAGGATGTAGCCTGAATAATGTTCAAAACCGGCTTGGTCTTTGAGAGATGGTAAGGTAGATGTATCAAGAATCTGTTTGGCTTTAGCAAGGCATTGATCGCATTCGTCTGGCCGATTGAAAAAATGTTCATTGAAAGATGCCATAACACACCAGATGAAAACTGAATCCGGGGAAAGCTGATTGGCTTTTTGCAGACATCCATAAGCAGTATTATAGTCTTTATTCTTCAACAAGTCAGAGTGTTTGTTGAGATACCAGCCGATAGTAATTATTTTTTGGTCATGTCTGATGAAATAAAGCCAATATTTAAAAAAGATGAACACAAACAAGATGACCGTTAGCCAGTCAAACACCATCCAAAACACTTTCTGTGCGGAGATCGGGTCATGATAGAGAGTCGAATCAAGAAAGCGGCTGCTTTTCAAAAGAGTAACAATAAGTAAAATAATTAATGCTCCCGCATACAGGCAACATACAGTACGAATGGCTTTAAGATATCCCCGCTTATTGATCCGTGGAAATAAATAATAGCTCAAAAATATCATCGATCCGATGAGATACACAAGGTATTTTGAATTTGTATCAAGTGTTATCATTTTCCTCAAAGCCCTTGCTTTGGTTTTTTATCTGACAACAATCTAACAGAGAATGTAATGTAATCGGAGAAAGCAGCAAAGTCAATTATATTTAGAAAGGAGATTCGCATGAACGAAACAACTGAAACACAGGCGGCAGACAAGGAGCCAACTGAAACACAGCAGCGATTGGAGGAAATCGAACGCGTGCAAACGCAATTGCAAGAGCAGCTTTCCCAGGTGCAGGCCGCTCAAAAATCCGGCGACGAACAAACCGCCGCAGGTGCAATGCTCCCGACGCGGAGCAAGGCCGACAAAATCTCGCCGACGCACAAGCGTCTGCAATCGGCCGCAATTGCCGCGGCGAAAAATCCGAACCGCGCGGAATTGATGCACTATATGAAAATTAAACGCAACAGAATTTAACGATCAACTATTCACTATAAACTATTTACTATTTATTGAAGGAGTAAAACAATGTCATTTACAGGAAAAGCAACGTACACCGCCGGAAGCAATCTGCCTGAACTGGTTGAAGATGTATCGGATTTGATCGGAATTGTATCTCCGTATGAAACCCCGCTTCTGGATGCGCTCGGCGATCCCGTCCGCGCCGCGACCAGTACGTATCACCAATGGATGGAGGATGAACTGCTCCCGAATAAGGACAAAATCGACAATGAATCATTCAATAACGCGCTGACCGATACCTCGTTTGATGTCGCGCACGGCAGCCGGTTTTGCATTGGCGACCAGATTCAGGTCGAAGGCTCGCGCGAACTGATGCTTGTAACCAGCATCAGCGGCAATACGCTGACGGTTGTTCGCGGCTATGCCGGTACTGCCGCCGAGGCGCTCGCGGATACCAAAGAGATCAACATTCTCGGCAATGCCGCCCTGGAAGGCGCCGACAAACCCGCCGCCCGATTTACCATTCGCCAGCGTCGCGGCAACTACGCGCAGATTTTCACCGCCGCCGTCGAGGTCAGCGGCTCGGACCTTGCGGCCAGCCAACTGGGCATTGCCGACGAAATGGATTTCCAAAAGCAGGAACGTCTGCGCGAACTGCTGCGTGATTTGGAAAACACCGTCATCAATGGCGGCCAGCCCGCCGCAAACCCGCAGGGCAGCGATACCGTCCGCCGAACAATGAAAGGCATTATCCGACATCTTTCAACCAATATCTTCAGTACCGGCCAAAGCGGTTTTCCAACCGGTACGGATTTGGACGAAGCCAAGCTGAATTTCGTTCTTCGCAAAATCTGGGAAAACAGCTCCAGCAACATCGATTTGATTGTTGTCAACGGCTTCCAAAAACGCAAAATCAATGCGTTCCTGACCGGCCAGCGAAGCTACACTGGCAGTGAGACAACCTACCGTGATTCGGTCGATGTGTATCAGAGCGATTTCGGCGTCTGCCGTGTGGTAACGACCCGCTGGATGCCGCAGGATATGGTGCTGCTGCTGGACTCATCCCGCATCGGCGTCCTGCCGCTTGCTGGCCGCAGTTTTCACTTTAAGCCGCTGGCTTCCACCGGCGACTATGAATCCGGCGAACTGATCGGCGAGTACACGCTCGAACTCAAGAACGAAGCCGCCCACGGCCTGATCAAAGGCCTGTCAAAAGCATAAGGCGTTTGATGGTTGTTGATTGTCGATTGACGACGGATGATTGAAATTAAAATCGGACAACCATCATCTCCTTTACCCGCTGGCAGTCGGACTTAAAACCCACTGCCAGCGGTTTTTTAAAAATCAAGACGTTCTTTGGCAAGTTAATAGGGGATTTTGAAAATAATTTGGAAAAATGAACAATTTCTTAAAAATAAAGAAATAATAGATTGAAATAATGACGAAAAAGAACTATAATTCTTGTTTAATAAGAGATGGATGAAAACATGAACCTGTCAAACCAATTAAAAAAAGCCAGAGAATTTGCCGGTTTTACACTCCGTGCTATTTCCGAAAAAACAGGCATTGACGATTCCTGTATTAGTTCCTATGAAAATGGGAACACGGAACCTAAGTTTGTCCAACTGACCAAATTGGCCGAGGCATATCGTCTGCCGATTAGTTTTTTCTTCGAAGAATCTGCGGCCGAACCCCAATTGGTTCTCTGGCGAAATAAACCGGAAAAAGAAGCTGAAATCAGAACGGAATTTTTAGAGCTTTGCCGCCAGTATCGACAGATTGAACAATGGGCGGGCGAAGATACATCGAGTCGCCTCCCTGAATTAGATACTTTCGGCGATAGATTTAATTATCCCGAAGTCGCGCTTTTGGCGGATCAGGTACGTCAGACGTTTGGTCTTGGGAGCAGGCCAGGTGAGAGCCTGCATACTGTTTTAGAAGAAGTTTATAACGTCAAAATATTCCATTTGGATTTGGGCGAATTGGGAATCGCTGCATGTGCTCGCTCTGAACTGTTCGGTGAAGCTATCTTATTAAACAAAAAATGCTGCCGTTGGCGCCGCAACCATGACCTGGCACATGAATTATTTCATCTGCTTACATGGAAGAGATTCAAATATAGTAGAGCTGTCTGTATTCCAACAGAGCAGGAAGAAAAAATGGCTACCTGTTTTGCTGGAAATCTGCTGCTTCCTGATGTTCCTGTAAAACAGGCTATTCATAGAATTGAGGATTCTTCGGATCGCAGCGTTCTCAGCAAGCTCGATAGTGTTGCCAGACAGTTTGATGTGTCATTGGAATCACTGTTGTGGCGGATGCACTTTTTGTACAACTGGAAAGAAGAACAAACCAAAAAACACATTGAAGAAGCGAAGGAGTATGTCAAGCAGACTCAAAGAAAGGACGACAGTTGCCCATCGGTATATCCGGAGCGATATCGGGCGCTTGCGATTCGTGTTTTTCGCAAAGGTGATATGTCGGTAGGACAACTGGCAAAGTATTTGGATATCAGCCGCAAGGAGGCACAACAGTATTTAAGCAGGGATGTTGATTATGAAATACCGACTTCTGTTGCTTGACGCAAATGTTGTGATTTATCTTTGCGAACTGGGGCTTTGGCAGAAATTTATAGAGCAGTGCGACGTAACCTTGACAAAAACAGTTGTCGATGAAGTTAAAAGCTATGATTTGCAGCCGGATATTCAAAACGGGAAAATTCGGTGTGTCGAAGCATCTTTGAAATCAATTGAAGCATTTAAAGCTAAACTCGGAGTGACTTATCTTGATCGCATGGATCCGGGAGAAGCGGAATCGCTGGCATACCTGATGGAAAGCCGTGAACAATGGCAATTATCTTCAGGCGATGAAATCGTGTATAAAACGCTTGGATTGCTAAATTGTGCGGAGCAAGGAATATCACTTGAGGAGCTATTGCAAAAAATCGGATTGAGTCGTCCCGGCCTTGACATTCAATATACCAAAGAATTTCGACTCAATATCACAAAAAAAGGTCAACGCGATCATATAACCGGATTTTTGAAATGAAGTATAACTATGTTCGGCGAGGGTTTGGGGTTTTGATCTGCGGCAGTCCGATTTGGCTTGCGGTAGTTAGCGGCGTGATGTCAATTGGACACAACAAGTCGATTGGGATTATGGGGATTGTATTTTTTATTTTAGCGGGTCTGATTACAATAGCCAACATTCATTTTTCATTTTTGCGTCCATGGCTTTACTATCGAAAACGTAAATCGATGGAAAAGTATCAGTACGAATCGGGTATTCCGATGATTGGTTCGATTCTTATTATTCTTGGGATTATTGTGAGTTTTCAAAATCTGCTTTTTGCCATAATTGGCTTAGTTACCTCAGTTCTTGATACGGGTGGATTGGTCTGGCTTCTTATTATGACGTGGAAAGATCAATCGTTTTGGGATGAAAAAGGGATGAAGTTGTTTTAATTGAAGTTGGGTTTTGGGCGGCGGATTTAAAGGGTGAACACACAGGTTCGCCTGACAAATAAATTAATCGTGCGTATGCGATACGCCTTACACGGGAATGGGCGGGTTTAAAACCCGCCTCTACGGTTTTTTCATTTCGTAACAACTAATCATTTCAAACAAGAAGGGAGATTTTATGGACTTATTTTCTATGGATGTGGATTTATTGAAAGTAGAGCCGGGGGTGTTTTCGGCTTTGGAGTTTTCGGGGCAGGGGTTGTGCAAGGGGGCTAATGGGATACTGAATGGTACGGTCTTTACCGCGGCAGGGGAGAATTTTATCAGCAAGGGTGTTGCGGCGGGTGGGGTGATTACTTTGCAATCGCTGGATGGGGTGATCAATGCGGCGTATGAAATTGTCTCGGTTGATTCGGCAACGCAACTAACTCTATCCATTGTGCGCGCGGATAGTGCGCAGTCGCCGATTGCCATCGGCACGGCATCGGGACTGATTTATCGGGTGGTTACGTTTGCTCCGCAGGCGGCTGAGGCGATGGTTGAGATCGCTGCATGGTTTGGCATTCGGCCGGGGTCGCCGGAGGCGGTCTATGGCGTTGAGCAGATTGTGGACGCAACGCCGCTGCGGGCGGTTAGCGTCTATCGGGTGCTGACGATGATTTTTGCGGCGATGTCGGGAACGGAAGCGGAGCAGAAGACTTATGCGTTAAAGCGGGAGTATTACACGATGCTGTATTATGCCGCCCGCAGCCGCGCGAGGGTGGCGATGGACGCGAACGGTTGGCGGAGAGAGATCGCGGGTGGAGAAGTGAGGCTGGAGAGAGAATGAATTTTCCATTTTCTATTTTCGATTTAGAAAAGAAAGGAGCGGGATTATGGAACGGTGGCGGTTTGAAAAGCGGATGAACGTGTCGGGGGTGGTACAGGTATTAATGCTAGCCGGGCTGATTGTGGGCAGTTGGTTTAATCTTCAGCGGCAGTTGGATTTGCTGGGGCGGGATGTCAGGCAGCTTTTACAGACGCAGGAAAAACTCTGCGATAAGGCCGACCGGCTTGGCGATACGGTGGTGGCACATGAGTATCAGATAAGGGAAATGGAAAAGGGCAAAAGGTAAAAGTGTTCCAATTTTTTTGACAGGATTAACTGGATTTACAGGATTGAGAAAATTCGAAATTCGAAGTACGAAATTCTAAACAAATCCGAAACCCTAAAAGGTAAAATCCAGAAACAAAAACGCGTGGGCGGAGCCCACCCCACAATTCGAATTGGCTGTTTGATAAGTGAATAGGGGGTACAAATAAGAACCCAAGAGCCTAAAAAATGATTATGGTTCGGCTGGGCAATCGGCTGGGACATTGGGTTGCCTATACCACCGATTAAGTATGGCTTGGTCATTGTCATCGACATCACAGTCACGGTCGAAATCACAACGAGGATCATACCATCTTCCTCCACAGCTACCACCTATACAAACTCCCATCATAGACAGATCATTGGTTAATACACGAAAATACCCTGTTTTGGAACTGCCTTGCTCTGCGCAGTCTACATCGCCGTGGCATTGCCAAGGGCATGACCATTCAGAAAACCATACGGGGTGTTCAGCGAAGGGTGAAAGCCAGAGATTCGCAAAAAGTATCACATCGTCTGCATCGACTACTCCATCGCGATTTAGATCTGTTCCCATGCACCAATTATTATACTCACAATCGCCCATGTAATATTCTTGATTGAAGATAGCCAAATCATTCATATTGACATATGAATCATAGTCGAAATCACCTTGCCAGGGTTTTGGATTTTCGCCGATTTCGGCTATGACTGTATAGGACCAAAATCCGATTTTGCCGCCGGAACCGGTCATCCATGAAGAGCAGTCATTATTGACGAATGTCGGGTTGCCATCGAGGATTTCGATTGTTATGTCGGCAAAACCAATAAATTGGGTAATATGCCAGAGCCATTGATTTTTTGATGAGGACAAGAAATTGCGGTTGATGCCGTTGGCGCCGCATGCGATGCTGGCAACGACGAGAGGTCGGCCGACGCCGGGGCCGTTGGCAATCAGGTCGCGGGCGTGGGCGATGTCGTTGGGTTCAGTCAGGGGCAGGACGTAGCTATCTGTGCGGGAGTTGGGGTCGAAATTGGCGACGAGGAAATAGATGGTCTGGCTTTGTGCAAAAGTGTATGTGGCCATTAGAAAAATGATGCACAAAGATGTATTTTTCATCGGTATTCTCCCTGTATTTTGCTTCCATTTTAGATGAAATATTATACTGGCATGGTTGAAAAAAGTCAAGTCAATAAAGGAAGGCAGTGTGTCGCCCCGCTGGGGCTTTTGCGGGTGGGGTGCAGCGTTCCGGCGGTTCCCACCGCCGGCTATTTTATGTCGTCCCTCCGGGACTAAAAGAGAGACTACGGATTACAAGCCTTAGTATTCGTAGGTAGTTTCACCGATGCGGAGGCTCTCCAGAGCGGCGTTGCCGAAGCGATCGACTTTGATTTGGGCGTATGTTTTATCGCGGTTGTTGCGCAGGTCGCGTTCGATGGTACTGCGTTTTTCTTCAGGGATGTAATAGTTTTCGACGCTATATTCGATCCGGTGGTACTGACTTTCGCCCTTGATGAGGACTTTATCCTGGGGGATGTTGTCGGGTTTTTGCTTATAAGCAGAATCGACAACCCATACGCCGTTGGGGCCTTCTTTGAGGAGGACATAAACCCAAGATGGTTTTCCTTTTGAGGGGTAATTGATCTGGTCGAACAGCGGCGAAGTGGAAATCTCATAGTTGAGTATTACGTAATAGCCGCTGAGGATGTTATAGGGGTCAATGATGGCGGTTTTGATAGTGATCAACCGGCCGGTCAAGCGGGTGTAGATTTGTTTGGCCGGGACGGCGGCGACGATGAGCATCTGGATTAAAACCGCAAGCAGAAATAGGGCTGTTTTTTTAAGCATTGGAAAGTCTCCGTGCTCTGAGGAATCGTTCGAACAGTACCCCTGCGACAATGATGCCAACGCCGCAGGCGGTAAAGATAATGGCTTTGATGAGCAGTTCGGTTTCGTATTCGAGTGTGCGAGTGAGAATCAGCAGGGCGGCCATGAGAACCGCGGCCCAAAAGATACGCCGGTCTTCATAGGTGAAACTGGCGACAAACAGCAGGATAGTCATCAGGGCAAATACGAGATTGGCGACGAGGACGATTTCAAAGAATGATACGAAATGCGGCAGCAGGACAACGGCGAAAAGATTGGCCGAAATCAGGCACAGCAAAAGGGACTGAATGTTTTTTATCCGTTTGAAAAAAGATATTATTATTAAGGCCAGCGATAACAGCAGGATAATTCCAGCGACAACAAGAATATTTGGATATTCCGCGAATTTGATTGGATGATCGACAATATTTTCGGCAACATCATTAAAGGAGTAAGTGTATGCGGCGATGGATGCGGCAAGGACGCCGAAGGTCCAGGCGGGGCGGGATATGAATTGCGTGGTCTCATTTTGGTGGCTGGCACAGCCCCAGCTAAAGAACAAAAGGCCGGACAGAGCGAGGTCGATTGTGGAGTTTGTGTTGCTAATGTCATGATGTAAGAATGCTGCCGGAATCGCAATCATCATCAACAACAGAAATGGGCACAATGCCCAGCGGGATTTGGTGTAGTAAATGAAAGGTACAAACATTATTATTGCGGCCAACGGAAACCAGAAAGGAATAGATCGCATGCCGAACAAGACTGCTGAAATTGCGACAGCGATAGCCAGGATGGCGTTGGGGACGCTCTTGAGTGCATAGGCGACAATAATTGCGCCGACGGACCAGGCGAAAAAACCGTTGAAATTGTTTTCGTGGATGTGGAAGATTTGTGCCATCAGGCCGATGTTGGCGCCGAAGATGAGGGTACCGAGCAGAACGAGCGTATGGCCGAGTTTGGGATATAGGCCGCGGATTTGCCAGAGGTAGAAACCTGTGCCGTGGGCGGTGAGCATGGCGGCGAAAATCATGACGATTTTGGTTGTGCGGCCAATGTCGTCCCAGTGGGCGGCGACAAAGCTGATGATGCCGATGCCGATGAGGACCGAGCCGATGGTGTAAATGACGGTTAGCAGGGTGTTCATTGCTTCGGCACTGAGTGAATCGAGCCTATAACGGGCAAACAGGGCCTGGGATTGCTGGGGGGTGACCAAGCCTTCGGATTCGAGGATCGGCAATTGTTCCTTTAGCTGCCTGCGAAACCGTGACGGGGGTAATTTGTCCTTCATACCAGTCTCCTTACAGGTTAATTTGATATCTATTGTATGGGGGCGGCGGGGGAAGTCAAATTAAAAAATTTTAGATTGGAAATTGTAGATTGCAGATTGAAAAGCGGAATGCCTGCGGCATGGAAAGCTTAATACCCCCTCCCTGCTTCGCAGGACTCCCCCTTGAAAAGGGGGAGAGTCATAAGGGCAATAAAAAAAGGCGGGGTGGATGATGGCCCGCCTTTAAGGAATTACATGCCAGCTTTTTTGGCTTTTTTCTCGGCACGCTTTTCTTTGAGACTCTTTTGAGCTTTCTTTTTGACGTCTTTCTTTACATCGTGACTTTTGGCCATAAATTATCCTTTCCAAAATAGGCGGTGTATTATGATTTTTCAGTCAATTTTATTTAATTGTACCGGAGAAATTGCAGATTGTAAATTATAAATTGTAAATTTTTTTGTATTGGTCGATTTTTTTAGACACGATTAACAGGATAAAGAAAGAAAATCGTTGACCGTTTGTAGTGATAGCTGAGAAATGCCGTCAATGGCAAAGGAAATTAGTCCATAAAGCTCTCTGAACAGGTTTTGTAAGCTCCGACAAGACCTATGATGCAATAGACCACGCGCAAAAACAGGAAGATGCATCCATCGGAGGTGAAGAAGGCAAGCGAGATGGCCTTGGGGTAATCATCGAGAAGGGCTTTATAGCGGCATTGTTCCACAAAGAATGAATGACGATCATAGTATTGTCCGACGGCCTGAATCCTTTTTTCCGGATTATCCCATTGCCGCAGTTTATCATTGACTTTGGGCGAGGTTTTTGACATCGCCGGATCATCGAATGTAATATCGTTTGTATTGGGGTCATAGGGACGTTCTATATGGTCCAATTGCGATTGAGACCTAAAGTATAGCTCCATACCCAGAGGCGGGTCGATTTGTTTATCCTGTATCAGTGCACAGATTGCGATAGCGGCCATGTCGGAGTTTTTTTCGGCAACTTCCTGCCAAATCGCTCTGCGTCCCAGTTTATTCATGAATTGGCCCATCAATAGGTATACTTTTTCCCGTTCCGGCGGGATTTCTACCGCGGAGACGACCTTTTTCCATTCAGGAAAGACGAAAAGATGCACCTGCACAATGCGTGCTGTCATAATAGCGAGGATCGCCATAACAATTGCAAGCAATCCCATCGATGTACTGCGATGTTCCGAAATAACACACAAACCCATCCCCGCGGCAACGGCGACAACAATATAGAATATTTCCAGCGGAGTCCCGAAAGCAACAGAGAAACAATTCCAGATAACGATGACGATGGCGATAACAAGGGCAGATGTTATCACCGCAAATGGAAAAGAGCCGAACATGGAAATGGCCGGGTTGAGGATTTTGGATAAGGGGCCAAACCGTTCGAGGGAAGGCGAAGGTTCGGATTTGGCTTTGACTGCGGCGGGTTTTGTGGCATCCGCCCGTGTCTGAGCAACCTGGCGGAGCAGTTCCGCATTCGGGTCCACCGGCGGCAGGTTATTATTCGATTCGAAGCTGGATGAATGCGGCTGGAGTTCGATAGGCGATGGAGCGGGTTTTGAACTCTCGGCCTGTTTTTCGGAGAAAAACAGGGCACCTGAGGCGGCAGTCGACTGGGGTTTGGATTCGGCGGGGGCGAGGATGATTTCGGGGTGCGGGACGAGGCTGGGATGGCCGCATTTGCCGCAGCGGATGCGTTTTCCGGCGTAGTCGTCGGGAACACCGAGTTTTTGATTACAGGATGAGCAGTGGAATTTGATCATCGTTGAGAATTCCCTGTACAATATTCGGAATTAGTTATCAAAAACAGCGGTGGTGTAGCCTAAGCCGAGGCCGACAAGAGTCCACAGTACATCAAGAAGACCGAGGGTTGCAAAAAAGCCGAACATAAAGGTCTTGGATGGATTTTCGAGGATTTTAATCCATTCGGTCTGGATGCACAATTGATTGAGAGCCGGGTAGTACAAACGGGCGGACTCAAGCTGCTGGTCGTTCTCGAACCATTCCATCGAATGGGACTGAGCTTTTTCGATAATTTCGGCTTCGCTGTCGGTGTAGTTGGGTTCATTTACCCTGGCCGGGCCATATGTGGCTTTTACCAGCGAGTCGAAGATATTGGATTTTCCGGATGTTTTGAGACGGTCGATCGCCAATTTACGGGCGATGGCCGGGTCGGCGTCATCTTTATCGACGGCTGCAACCAGTGCAACGCAGAACATAAAGTCGCCGTCTTTGACGATACTTTTGGCACTGAGGTCGGGCGGAAGCTGCTGTTTGGGGTCGTTCAGCATCGTTTTGAGGTCTTGCAGGATTTCTTTTTGGGAATTGACCTTCAGCGCGGGTATGACGGCGAATTTCACGACGGCCGCACGGCCAGCGCAGATGCCTGCCATTCCGAGGAGTACGGCGAGGATACCAAATAATATGCCGCGGTTGACTGCGGTAACGGCCATCGCTCCGGCACAGGCCATCGGGACAAACAACGTTACGAAGTTCAGGGGCTGCTGCGTCATGATGGATGCGGTAACCCACAGGCTGATGACAATTGCCATGCCGGCAAGGCCGAACAGGAGGGTTATCGGCAGCCGCAATATCTCGGGGATATAGTTCTGGATGGAAAAGCCTTTGTCTTTGCCGGCGCCACGGCTGCGCGGAGCCGAGGGGGCGGATGAAGCAGGGGCGGATGCTGTACTGACGGCGGCACGCTGACGTGAGGCCTGCCGAATGGCTTCAAGATGGGGGTCCTCCGGCGGCAGATCATCAAACGCAAGGCCGGGGGATGGCGGCTGGAGTTCGATCTGAATTGGAGCGGGTTTTGCGTTGCCAGCCGGTGTTTCGGCGAAAAACCGGGCGGTGGCACTGTCGGCGGCTTGAACTGCCGGTTGATTTTCGATTTCAACGGGAGTAAGGGCGACCTCGGGTTTGGGGACGAAGCTGGGCTGGCCGCATTTGTTGC